>CACXES010000052.1 GCA_902766745.1 uncultured Ruminococcus sp. | reverse complement strand
GTGGTGGGCACTATAGGGCTCGAACCTATGACCCTCTGCTTGTAAGGCAGATGCTCTCCCAGCTGAGCTAAGCGCCCGCACTCTTATGCTCCTTTCGGAGCGACAACATAAGAGATTATACTACTTTATGCGTAAAAAGTCAAGAAATGCAGAAATGATTATTCGAGGTTACATGAAATTATCTTATATATTTCTTTGATATACGCCGAATATCTTTTGTTTACTGCTTTTTATAGCCTGTGCGCAGATGTTCCTCGCCGCTCAGGAGGCGTTGCTATGATTTAGTTTTTTCGGAAGCAATAAGCTTCATGCTCTCGAGCTGCTCCGCATTGAATTTATATGCAGTATTGCAGAAGCTGCAAACGATCTCCGCTTCGCCCTGCTCCTTGATAATTGAGTCAATTTCGGTGCGTCCGAGGGATATAATTGCCTTTTCCATACGCTCTCTGCTGCAATCGCAGGCATAACCGACCTCTCTCTCGCCGAGAAGCTCCAAGTCAAAGCCGTGCATAGCATATTTTATTATGTCTGCCCCCGACATTCCGTTCGACAGCATTTCGGTCATGCTCATAAGCTCTCCGACACTGCTTTCAAGACGTGTTAAGCTTTTGTTATCACATTCGGGCATGACCTGAATAATAAAGCCTCCGGCGCATTTTACGCTGAAGTCACGGTCAACGAGAACGCCGAGCGATACAACGCTTGGCACCTGCTCCGACTGCATGAAGTAATACGCCAGATCTTCGGCTATTTCGCCGGTCTGAATGGCGACCTGGCCTATATACGGCTCCTTGAGGCAAAGATCCTTAATGACAGACAAAGTGCCTCTGCCGACGGCACCGCCCACGTCCAGCTTTCCGTTGGGCTTGAGCGGCAAGTCCGCATCCGGATGCTCCGCATAGCCCTTGACCTCGCCGTGAGAATTTGCGCACACAATAACTCTGCCTAAGGGGCCGTTTCCGCTGACTTGAAGAGTGAGCTTTGCGTTTTCCTCTTTAAGCTCCTCGCCCATCAGCAGCCCTGCCGTAAGAAGTCTGCCGAGAGCCGCCGTTGCCACGGGTGTACTGTTGTGAAATTTTCGTGCCTGCTCTGTCGTTTCCGTTGAAACAACTGCGCTGATTTTAAAGAATCCGTCCTTTGTTATAGCCTTTGTAAGCTTATCTGACATTTGCGTTTCCGCCCTTCTTTTGTGTAATATATTTTTGATTTAAAGTATTACGCGCCATGCTTCGATTAGTTTTTCCGTGCTCCATGCGGCATTTGCCGGGGAGGTTGACGGAAGGCACAGCGCCTCTCTGCCGATTTCGGGTTTTATATATTTATTATAGTATTTCTCCGCCGTCTTTCCGTTGACAAAAATTCGCTCGATTGGACTTTCGTTTAAAATCGGAGTAAGGTCGTTTGGCTTTACGTTCCTGATTGAGCTGTCGGAGCTGCCGCTTATCTCACATGAGGCGATGACATCCCAGAGTGCGATTCTGCAGCCGTGCAAGAATGCCTTCTTTTCGTCAATCGTCACGGGTATAGGCTTTTCAAACACAGCGGCGGTCACACGCCAAAAACGATTCTGCGGATGTCCGTAGAAGAACATCTGCTCTCTTGACTTGACCGAGGGGAAGCTGCCCAGAATCAAAATCCGTGAATTTTCGTCATACAGCGGCGGAAACGGATGTGTAATCATTGTTTATCACCGCTCTTTTCGGCATTTGGCTTTTGCAGATATTTTTTTAAATATCTTCCGGTGTAGGATTTAGCTGAGCGTGCAACCTTTTCGGGTGTGCCGCAGGCAACAATCCTGCCGCCCTTGTCGCCGCCCTCGGGGCCTAAATCTATTATATAGTCGGCGGTTTTAATCATGTCGAGATTATGCTCTATCACAACAATTGTGTTTCCGCATTCCACAAGCTTCTGCAAGACCTCGGTCAGCTTGTGAACATCGGCGGCGTGCAGACCCGTTGTCGGCTCGTCAAGCACATATATGGTCTTGCCGGTGCTGCGTCTGGAAAGCTCGGTCGCAAGCTTCACACGCTGTGCCTCACCGCCCGACAGGGTGGTTGACGGCTGACCGATTTTGATATAGCCGAGGCCGACATCCGAGAGAGTTTGAAGCTTTCTCTGAATTTTAGGAATACTCGAGAAGAATTCACAGCCCTCCTCAACCGTCATATCCAGAACCTCATATATATTCTTGCCCTTGTACTTTACCTCGAGAGTTTCGCGGTTATAGCGTTTGCCGCCGCAAACCTCACACGGAACATATACATCCGGCAGAAAGTGCATTTCGATTTTAATAATTCCGTCACCGCAGCATGCCTCGCAGCGACCGCCCTTGACATTAAAACTGAACCGCCCTGCGCCGTAGCCGCGTGCCTTTGCCTCTGCCGTCATTGCAAAGAGAGTGCGGATATCGCCGAAAAGCCCGGTGTAGGTAGCAGGGTTGCTCCTCGGCGTCCTGCCGATGGGCGATTGGTCGATCGCAATAATCTTATCAAGGTTTTCGACTCCCACAAGCTTCTTGTACTTACCGGGGATTTTTTTCGCATTGTTAAGCTCGTTTGCCAGAGCCTTATACAATATCTCGTTTATGAGTGAGCTTTTTCCGCTTCCCGATACGCCTGTTACACAGGTAAAGGTTCCGAGAGGAATTTTAACATTAATATTTTTAAGGTTATTTTCAGCCGCACCCTTAATTTCGAGAAAGGAGCCGTTTCCCTCTCTGCGTTTTTCGGGTACGGGAATGGACAGCTCACCGCTCAGGTATTTTCCTGTGATTGACGCCTTATTTTTCATAATATCCGCAGCAGTGCCTTCGGCAACGACCTCGCCGCCGTGAACGCCTGCACCGGGGCCGATGTCGATGATGTGGTCAGCGGCAAGCATTGTGTCCTCGTCATGCTCTACGACAATGAGGGTGTTACCCATATCGCGGAGCTGCTTTAAGGTGGCGATAAGCTTGTCGTTGTCGCGCTGATGCAGACCGATGCTCGGCTCGTCAAGAATGTATATTACGCCCATAAGGCTTGAGCCGATTTGGGTCGCCAGCCTTATACGCTGTGCCTCGCCGCCGGACAGAGTTCCGGCACTGCGTGAAAGTGTGAGATAGTCAAGACCCACATCCGACAGGAATTTAAGTCTGCCGATTATCTCCTTTAAAATATTTTTGGCGATGACAGCCTCCTTTGGGGTCAGCTTGTCCGTCAGCTCGCGGAAGAATTCAAGCGACTGAACAACGGACATATTTGTAAGCTCCCAGATGTTGATTCCGTCAACGGTAACGGCAAGGGTTTCGGGCTTGAGCCTTGTTCCGCCGCATTCGGGACACTTCATGCTGATCATAAAGGATTCTATATCCGCCTTTGCCCATTCGGAATTTGTTTCTGCGTGACGGCGTTCAAGGTTCGGAATTATGCCCTCGAATTTAGCGTACTGTACGCCCTTGGCATACTTCCTCTCATAGGTAAGCTTAAGCTTTTCGCCGCGCGTACCGTAGAGGAGGAGGTTCAAAATATCATCGGACAAATCCTCGATGGGCGTGTCAAGGCTGAAGCCGTAGCGTTCAGCCATTGCCTCGTAATACATTCTGGAAATGCTGTTTTTCTCCGTGCCGCTCCAGCCGGAGGCGAGGATTGCACCCTCGTTTATGCTGAGGCTTTTGTCGGGGATAATCAAATCGGGCGATACTCTGGTGATTGAGCCGATTCCCATACACTTCGGACACGCACCGTAGGGGGTGTTGAACGAAAACATTCTCGGCGTAAGCTCGGGCATGCTTATTCCGCATTCGTCACAGGCATAGTTGCGGCTGAAGGTAAGCTCCTCGCCGTCTGTAATGCTTATTATAACAATGCCGTCCGCCATGTCGAGAGCCGTTTCAACCGAATCGGAAAGTCTCTTTTCCATACCATCTCGCTTTATAAGACGGTCGACAACAATGTCTATATTATGCTTTTTCTGCTTGTCAAGCTTAATCGGCTCACCGGTCAATTCAAGCATCTCGCCGTCCACTCTGACACGGACAAAGCCGCTCTTTTTCGCCTTTTCAAAGGTTTTGAGATATTCGCCTTTTCTGCCTCTTGCAACAGGTGCCATAACCTGAAACTTTGTCCTATCCGGCAGAGCGAGAACCGCATCGGTAATCTGATCCACAGAAACAGGCTTTATCTCCTTGCCGCACTTTGGACAGTGGGGTATGCCTATGTTGGCGTACAGAAGTCGAATGTAGTCGTATACCTCGGTGACGGTGCCGACAGTGGAGCGTGGGTTCTTGCTGGTGGTTTTCTGGTCGATGGATATTGCCGGGCTAAGCCCTTCGATAACATCCACGTCAGGCTTGTCCATCTGCCCCAAAAACTGACGTGCGTAAGCGGAAAGGGATTCCACATACCGTCTTTGCCCCTCGGCATATATTGTTTCAAAGGCAAGGGAGGACTTGCCCGAACCGCTCAAGCCCGTCATAACCACAAGCTTATCCCTCGGTATTTCGAGGGATATATTTTTAAGGTTGTTTTCTCTTGCACCTTTTATAACTATATTTTTGTTCATAGCATATCTCCTGTATTATACTTTTCTTCAAGTCTTCGGATTTCGTCTCTAAGCTGTGCCGCAAGCTCAAACTGCAAAAGCTCCGCCGCTTTCTTCATTTCGGTGGTAAGCTCTGCAATGGTACGCTCGGGCGATTCCGATGTATCGGCGGACGTGCCGCCCTCCACCGCCTTGGTTGCCTCGATTACCTCGCTGACCGACTTCTTTATGGTCTTGGGTACAATGCCGTTTTCCTCGTTATATGCTGACTGGATTTTGCGGCGGCGGTTGGTTTCGTCTATGGCACGGCGCATGGAGCCGGTTATCGTATCGGCATACATAATTACCATGCCCTCGGCGTTTCGAGCCGCTCTGCCCACGGTCTGTATCAGTGACGTTTCGCTCCGCAGAAAGCCCTCCTTGTCTGCGTCTAAAATTGCCACAAGCGATACCTCGGGAATGTCCAACCCCTCGCGCAGGAGGTTTATCCCCACCAGAACGTCGAAAAGACCGAGCCTTAAATCTCGTATGATTTCCATTCTCTCTATCGTGTGTATGTCGGAATGGAGATAGCGCACGCGAACGCCCATATCCTCGAGATATTCGGTCAGACGCTCTGCCATTTTTTTGGTCAGCGTTGTGACGAGAACCCTCTCGTCCTTCGCCGCTCGTGCCGTTATCTCGCCGTACAGGTCGTCTATCTGACCTTCGATGGGGCGAACCTCTATCTTAGGGTCAAGCAGGCCTGTCGGACGAATGACTTGCTCCACAATCTGTGAGGAATGTTCTCGCTCAAACTCTGCCGGAGTGGCGCTGACAAACACAGCCTGATTCAGCTTGGAATAAAATTCGTCAAAGGTGAGGGGCCTGTTGTCAAAAGCCGACGGCAGGCGAAAGCCGTACTTCACAAGATTTTCCTTTCTTGAACGGTCACCGGCGTACATTGCGCCCACCTGTGGCAGTGTGACGTGGGACTCGTCCACAAACAGCAGAAAATCCTTGGGAAGATAGTCCATAAGGGTGAACGGCGGACTTCCGGGGGCTCTGCCGCTTATGTGGCGTGAATAGTTTTCAATACCGTTGCAGAAGCCCGTTTCAAGCATCATTTCTATATCATAGTTTGTGCGCTGCTCAAGCCGCTGTGCCTCGATAAGCTTGTTTTGTGAGCGAAGCTCCTCAAGCCTCTCCGCAAGCTCGGCACGGATGCTCTCTATGGCGGCGGTTCTTTTATCCACCGTGGTTACATAGTGTGAGGCAGGGTATATTGCAATGTGGTTTCGCTCGCAGATAAGCTCGCCGGATATGGGGTTAAAGTCATATATCCGATCCACCTCGTCACCGAAGAATTCTATTCTGACTGCGTGGCTTGACGAATCCGACGGAAAAACGTCAAGAACATCGCCGCGCACACGGAATTTGTTTCGTGAAAAGGCAATGTCGTTTCTTTCGTACTGAATTTCAACCAGCTTTGCGATAATTTCGTCACGGTCGCGCACTGTTCCGGGACGAAGGGATATAACCATGTTGTTATAGTCGATTGGGTCGCCCAAGCCGTATATGCACGACACGCTTGCAACAATAATAACATCGCGCCGCTCAAACAGAGCGGAGGTTGCGCTGTGGCGGAGCTTGTCGATCTCCTCGTTGGTGGAGGCATCCTTTTCGATATAAGTGTCGGAGCCGGGGATATACGCCTCCGGCTGATAATAGTCGTAGTATGATACAAAATACTCGACCGCATTCTCGGGAAAAATCTCTTTAAACTCACTGCATAGCTGTGCGGCAAGGGTTTTGTTATGTGCAAGCACAAGCGTCGGCTTGTTGACCGCCGCAATAACATTTGCCATGGTAAAGGTCTTGCCGCTGCCGGTTACGCCGAGAAGTGTCTGAAATTTCTCGCCGGAGTTAATGCCCTTGACCAGGCGTTTTATTGCCTGCGGCTGATCGCCGCTCGGCTTATATTTGGAAACAACCTTAAAGTCCATTGGCTCGCCTCCCGTAAAATACAAAAATTTATGTTTATATCAACCATTAATTATAGCATAACTTATCACATCTTGCAAGTGGTAATATATCGTAAAATTATGCGCCTGTGCCGCAGACCTAATTCTCCGAGCAGATAAGCTCCGCACTGTACTCGGCGGCGAGCTGTTCGCTGCGCTCCCTGCCCAAAACCATACACGCAGTGGACAAGCAGTCGGCAAGCAGAGCAGAGTCGGCAATAATGCTTGCGCTCGATATTCCGCTGTTTACGGGACAGCCGGTTTTCGGGTCGAGAATGTGATGATACAACGCTCCGTTCCATTCAAAGAAGCGTTGATATGTGCCCGAGGTGACAACGGCACCCTCTGATATTGTCACGGTTTTAAAGTATTCGCCCGTTTGTCCGAATGGCTTTTGCAGGCCGATAAGCCAGCTTCCGTCACTTCGAGAGGGGTTCCTGCCGACGGCAAAAATATTTCCGCCGAGGTCAATCAAGGCATAGGAAACGCCTGAACGCCGCAGAACCTCTGCGGCACAGTCTGCGGCATAGCCCTTTGCCGCTCCGCCCAGATCAATTTTTGCTTCGGAATCGGACTTTGTGACGATGCCGTCCGCAAGACTGATTTTTTTGTACCCAACATGGGCAAGGACGGTGTTAATATTCTCCTGCTCGGGCGGTTCGTGAGTACTGTCGGAGAAACGCCACAAGTCCTTGAGCGGTGCTACCGTTATATCAAAGGCTCCGTTTGATTTTTCGGAGATATCAAGTGCCGCTGCGAGGATTTCCGACACATCGCAGCTGACCGCAACCGGTTCGCCGACTTTGGCTCGGTTTATCGCCGAAACCTCGGAATCCTCCGAATAATAATCAACGGCGGCGGCGATTTCATCTATCCGCTCAAAGGCGGCACTGACTGCGGTTTGTGCCTCATCACCGCCGGCACGGATTGTGCAGACCGTGTCCATAAGAAAGCGTGTGTCGCTGTATTCGTCGGGCTTGCCTTGCAATGAGCAGCCGCAGAGTATTAACATGGCGAGAGCTGCGGTTAAAAATCGTTTCATGGTATATGGTTCTCCTTGCTTGTGCATATATAAAGCTATTTTAACACAAAAGCGGAAAAAGGTAAAGGGTTTTATTTTGAACAAATGGCTCGGTGCCCTGCCCCGATTAATTTAAGCTCTATATATTCTATCGCCGTGGCTTGACCTTTAAATTTGTCCGAATAGAGATATTTTATTTATTTTCCGCATATATTTTACAGATAAAAGGACGATTTTAAATGTCCTGTGCGGAGGATAAATATAATGCGAAAATACAAGGCTGTTGTAATTGATTTAAAAGGAATGAGGCGCACTGTGGCACTGACGGCATTGACCGGTATTGCTGCGGCGGGGATTATTTATGCATCGGGAAGGTGGATTTTGCCGTCGGACGGGTTTGGCAACAGGGTGATTGAAAATGTCAGTCCGATTGTGGAAACGGCGGCAGATACGAAGAAAATTTCCGACAAGGTGAAATCTGCGGCGGAGCTTGCCGCAAGGCTGATATTTGGCTTTGTCCCCTGGAGCGGCGATTCGGTCATAGAATCGTCCTCGGCGGTTTACGGAGCGGCAGAGGAGGGAGGCTTTATTGCGGTTGCGGACAACAAAGCCGAGCCGCTTCAAAGCAGTGTGGGCGATACCGCCAACGCTCAAAGGCCGGCGGTGAGTGCATCGGATATACCCGAGGAGAGAAGGGCACCGATAAAGAGCATAAACGCAGCCCAAAAGCAGCCGAATTCAATCGGCAACGAAACCTCGTACAGTATAGATGTCAATGCCGCCCTGGCGGCGAAGCCCGATATAGATATGAGCAAACAGGGACCGAAAATACTTATTACTCATACTCATGCAACGGAGGCATATGACCCGTCGGGCGCAGAGTATTATGATACGGCGGCGAGTGACCGCAGCATAAACACAAACGAAAACGTTGTTGCGGCAGGAGAGGCAATGGCGGAGATATTCAGACAGCACGGGATTGAGGCGGTGCATGACACTGTATTGCATGATGAGCCGTCATTCAACGGCTCATATGCTCATTCCCTCGCCACGGTTCAGGAGTATATAAAGAAATATCCGTCGATACAGATTGTGTTTGACGTTCATCGTGATTCGATTGTGTATGATGACAAAACTAAGGCAAAGGTGGTTACGGAGATAAACGGAAGGTCTGCGGCGCAGCTTATGTTTGTGGTGGGTACGGACGAAAAAGGGTTGTATAATCCCGACTGGCGGGAGAATATGACGGCGGCACTCCATTTTCAAAAGGCAATTTCTGAGCGGTATCCCACGCTTATGCGGCATATAAACCTGCGAAGGGAACGCTTTAACGGACACACCACGCACGCTTCAATGATAATCGAAACGGGAACCGGCGGCAACAGCCTTGATGAGGCAATATACTCAATTTCGCTGGCGGCTGAATGTATTGCCGATTATTTAAACACTTTGTAACATATTTTTGGTATATTAACTATTGTAATTTTCCTTCTTAAATGGTACAATACAAATAATATTGCTGAATTTGGAGCGTAGCACCTGCCGCGTAGTGCTTGGCGGGGCGGCTCTGTTGTGAAGGAGAAGAACGATGCGAAAGATACTTGCTGTCTGGGCGGCGAAGCTGTCGGCGATTGCCGGGCGGATGATAGGGAAGAAATCATCTTCAACCCCGGGTACGATAGCTCTTAAAATCTGCCCGAATCTTATCAGAATTTTAGCGAAGAACGTGGAAAAAGGCATAATTGTCACCTGCGGCACAAACGGAAAAACCACGACTAACAACCTTTTGAATACCGCATTGTTAAAGTGCGGATATACCACGGTTTGCAACACCTTGGGTGCGAACATGGTGAACGGAATTGCAACGGCGTTTGCCATGGCGTGCGACTTGAAGGGACAGTTCTCTGCGGATTATGCCGTGCTCGAGATTGACGAGGCGTCGGCACGCCGCGTGTTTGAGCACCTAAAGCCGAATTATATGATTATAACGAACCTGTTTCGGGATCAGCTTGACCGTTACGGCGAGATAGATATAACTGTTGACTTGCTCAATCAGGCGATAGATATGGCAGGGGATGTCAAGCTGATTTTGAACGGCGATGATCCTCTGACGGCGCAGTTCGGTGATGGCAGAAATGCGAAATACTTCGGAATTTCCGAGCAGGTTCTGCCGCAGATAGACGAGACGAAGGAGGGACAGTTCTGCTTAAAGTGCGGACACGAGCAGAAGTACAATTATTTTCATTACAGCCAGCTTGGCGATTACTACTGCCCGAGCTGCGGAAATGCACGGCCGCATATTGATTTTGACGCAACGGATATAAGTCTGTCGGGTGCGATGAAATTTAAGGTCAACAAGACGGTCGACATAGACGTAAATTACAGAGGCTTCTATAATATATACAACATCCTTGCGGTTTACTCGGCACTGTCGGTTATGGGAATAGAGACGGGTGGCTTTAACCGTGCCCTTGCGGAGTACAAGCCGCAGATAGGCAGAATGGAGCTTATTGACCTGGGCAAGCCGGTGATTTTGAACCTGGCGAAAAACCCGGCGGGCTTTAATCAGGCGATACAGACGGTCATGCTGGACAAGCGCAGAAAGGATGTAATTGTTGCAATTAACGACCTTGCCAACGACGGTCGTGACGTTTCGTGGCTTTGGGATGTGGACTTTGACAAGCTGTACGATGAAAATCTGAACACCCTTACCACAACGGGAATCAGGCTTTATGATATTTCGCTGAGGTTCAAGTATGCGGACGTCAAGGTGGATTATATAACAAAGAATATGAAAGAGGCTATAAAGCGGTGTCTATCCACCAAGGCGGAGGTGTGCTATATTTTGGTAAACTATACGGCACTTTATCCGACGCAGAATACCATGCTGGAGATTAAGCGTGAATTGGAGAACGGAGGTGTCGAAAATGTCTGATAACAGAGAGCTTAATATTATACATCTCTATCCTGATTTGTTAAATCTGTACGGAGACAGAGGTAACATTGCGTGTATGCAGAAGCGGCTGAACTGGCGCGGGATAGGCGCAAACGTCAGCACCTGCACCAACAGCGACCACAGCATTAATTTAGAAGCTGCGGACATTATCTTTGTCGGCGGCGGCTCTGACAGAGAGCAGGAGCTTGTCTGCGGACTCTTGCTGAAAAAGAAGCAGGAGCTTGTTGACTATGTTGAGGGCGGCGGAGTGCTTGTGGCTGTCTGCGGCGGCTATCAGCTGCTTGGGAAATATTATCAGACGGCATCCTCGAAGATTGAGGGTCTCGGGATTCTCGATATATACACCGATGCCGGAGATGACCGCCTTATCGGCAATGTTGTGCTTCAGTCGGAGCTGTTCGATCAGAAGATTGTCGGCTTTGAAAATCACGCCGGCAGAACCTTTATCGGATCGCACACGCCCCTTGGTAAGGTTGTGTACGGCAGAGGCAACACCGGCGACAGCGGATATGAGGGTGTTGTGTATAAGAATGTTGTGGCGACATACCTTCACGGGCCGCTTCTGCCGAAAAATCCCATGCTTTGCGACTATATCTTGGGCTGTGCAATGAAGAAAAAGTATGAGGATTTCACAGGCTTTGAACCGCTGAATGACGAGCTTGAAAACGTTGCAAACAAGTATATAGAGGATAGGTTTGCCGGCGAAAAGTAACGGCGGCGGTGATTTCTAAGGATAAGGAATTTAGATGAGGAGATAAAATGCATAATACAAGAAGTAGGATTTATTCGGCGGCGATAATCGCCGCCGGCAGTCTTTGGGGACTTATGGGTCTGTTTGTCCGCGGAATAGGTGAATACGGATTTAATTCCATGCAGATCACCTGCGTAAGGCTTGTGTGCGGCACGGCGATGCTGATTCTGTTCACGCTGATACACGACCGCCGTCTTTTTAAGGTTGAGCCTCGGGATATTCCGGTATTTGCCGCTATGGGTATATTCAGCGTATTGATGATGAGCGTGCTGTATTTTGAGGCGATAAACGAGATTACCATGTCGGCGGCGGCTATACTTTTGTATACTGCGCCGATTTGGGTGCTTGGGGCATCCGTACTGTTCTACGGCGAGAGGTTGACCCTGCGCAAAGGTGCGGCTCTTGTAATCGCCTTTGGCGGATGTGTAATGGTATCGGGGCTTTCGGGCGGCTCTGTCTCGGCAAGAGGAATAATTTGCGGCTTTGGTTCCGGATTTGCGTACTCGCTGTACAGTATAATAGGAAAGCATGCCTTGAAAAAGTATTCGCCCATAACCGTGACGGTATATTCGTTTATATTTGCGGCTGTCGGCTCGGTGCTGATATGCAGTCCGTCAGCCACGGCGGAATTGATATCGCAGAATATATGTGCGCCGCTTGCTTGGAGAATTTTGGGCGTGGGGTTTGTAACGGTTTTTGCACCGTATCTTTTGTACACGTTTGGGCTGTCAAACACCCAGGCAGGAGCGGCGGCAATTATGGCATCGGCTGAGCCTATGACGGCAACTCTCGCAGGTCTTGTTGTATATAAAGAAATCCCCGATGTATGGGGGTTTTTGGGAGTAGCTATGATTTTAACTGCGATTGTGCTTTTGAATCTGCGTGAGAAGAAACGTATGCAGAATTAGAGTGTATGGCACTTACATAATAAAAACGTCCTCGTGAGGGGGCGTTTTATTGTGTAACTCAAAAAATATGCACCGCAGAGTGGTCTGCGATGCATTTGTAATCTTATTTAGCGTATTCGATAGCACGAAGCTCACGGATGACATTGACCTTTATCTGGCCGGGGTATTCCATTTCGCTCTCGATGCGCTTTACGATATCCTTAGCCATCAAAACGGTTTCATCATCGTTGACAACATCGGATTTAACCATAATACGAATTTCACGTCCTGCCTGGATGGCAAAGGAGCGTTCAACGCCCTTGAAGGAGTTTGCAATTTCCTCGAGGGTTTCGAGTCTTTTGATATATGACTCGAGGTTTTCGCGTCTTGCACCCGGGCGTGCGGCGGAAATGCCGTCTGCCGCCTGAACAAGGCAAGCCTCAATGGTTTTCGGCTCAACATCACCGTGGTGAGCCATAATAGCGTTGATAACCTTTTCGTTTTCCTTATATTTCTTTGCGATGTCGCCGCCGATAGTGATATGAGAGCCTTCGACCTCATGGTCGACAGCCTTGCCTATATCATGAAGCAAGCCCGCTCTTTTGGCAAGAGTGACATCGGCACCAAGCTCGCCTGCCATAAGTCCGGCGATGTGCGCAACCTCAATGGAGTGCTGAAGTACGTTTTGACCGTAGCTGGTTCTGTACTTAAGACGGCCGAGCAGACGAATAAGCTCGGGGTGAAGCCCGTGAACGTGGGTTTCAAAGGTGGCACGTTCGCCCTCCTGCTTGACAATGCTGTCCACCTCCTTAGTGGACTTTTCAACCATTTCCTCAATTCGTCCCGGGTGAATTCTGCCGTCGGTGATCAGCTTTTCCAGACTGCGGCGTGCAATCTCACGGCGGACGGGGTCAAATCCCGAAAGTATAACCGCTTCGGGTGTATCGTCGATGATAAGGTCAACCCCGGTAAGGGTTTCGATCGTGCGGATGTTTCTGCCCTCACGGCCGATGATTCTTCCCTTCATTTCATCGTTGGGGAGACTCACAACCGAAACGGTGGTTTCGGTAACGTGATCTGCGGCACAGCGCTGTATTGCGCCGGTGATAATCTCGCGTGCCTTGGTTTCAGCCTCTTCCTTGGCCTGCTCCTCGATATTTTTAACGAGAACCGCTTTCTCGTGCACGAGCTCACTTTCAACCTGCTTCAACAGGTATTCCTTGGCCTGCGCTTGACTGAAATCAGCAATTTTCTCAAGCTGCGCCATTTGCAGCTTTTTAACTCTTTCAACCTCCTCGGCGAGCTTATCCGCCTCTGCGGTCTTGCGCTGAATTTCCGCCTCGCGCTTTTCGATTTGCTGAATCCTTTTGTCTATCGTATCTTCCTTTTGCTGTACTCTTCTTTCCTGTCTTTGAATATCGTTTCTGCGTTCCTTGATTTCTCTGTCATGCTCTGATCTGAGCTTATGTATTTCTTCCTTTGCTTCGATTAATTTTTCTTTTTTGATATTGTCTGCGTTCTTTTTCGCTTCGCTTTTTGCATTGGCAAGTATGCGGCTCGCCTCTTCTTCGGCACTTCCGATTTTGGTTTCCGCAATCTTTTTTCTGTACGCATAGCCGTATTTAAAAGCGGCAAACGCACCGGCAATGGCGATAATTACCAAAATAACGCAAACAATTATTCCGATTGTTCCTATTTTTTACACCTCCCAAAAAAATTGACTTATAGTCATGTTAAAATCATAGAATCAAAGAATCAAAAAATAGATTGTATAGCATTTAATTTTGCGTAGAAGTATACTTTTTAATTTTACTCTCTTTTCGCCAAAAAGTCAAGTGTTTTTTAAATAATTTGAAACAATTATAAAACAAAATACGGCGCACTGCGGAATAAGCCCGTGTGCGCCGTGTTTTTTAAGCGGAAAGTGTGCTTTAAATTCTTGCAACGCCGCTTCGCTTTGCTGCCTCCGCAACGGCGGCGGCAACGGTCTTACCTATCCTCTTGTCGAATGCCATGGGCAGGATATAGTCCTCCGACAGCTCATCATCGGATACAAGCCCGGCTATGGCGTGAGAGGCGGCCATCTTCATTTCGTCGTTTATGTCGCTTGCACGGACATCAAGGGCACCTCTGAAAATTCCGGGGAAGGCAACAACGTTGTTTATCTGGTTTGGATAATCGGAGCGACCTGTTCCGACTACTCTTGCGCCGCCCTCCTTTGCAAGGTCGGGAAGAATCTCGGGAACGGGGTTAGCCATGGCGAACACAATGGCGTCATCTGCCATGGAGCCCACCATTTCCTTTGAGATAATATTAGGAGCGGATACGCCGATTACCACGTCTGCACCACGCATTGCTGCGGCAAGGTCGCCGGTCAGATGCTCGGCATTTGTAATCTTTGCCAGCTCTTTGTGGGCATCGCCCAGACTATCGTCGCCGTCACAGATGATACCGAAGCGGTCAACCATAATCAGATTTTTAAGGCCGAGCTTCATCAGGTGCATGGCAATGGCGGTTCCGGCAGAGCCTGCGCCGTTGATTACGCACTTTATTTCGTCAATTTTCTTCCCGGTAACCTTCAGGGCGTTCAGAAGTGCCGCACCGACAACGATGGCGGTTCCGTGCTGGTCATCATGGAATACGGGAATATCGCAGATTTCTTTGAGCTTTCTCTCGATTTCAAAGCATCTCGGTGCAGCAATGTCCTCAAGATTGATTCCGCCGAAGCTGCCGGAGAGAAGGTATACGGTGCGGACAATTTCGTCCACGTCCTTTGACTTTATGCAAAGGGGAAATGCATCAACGTCCGCAAACTCCTTGAACAGGGCGCACTTTCCCTCCATAACGGGCATTCCTGCCTCGGGGCCGATATCGCCGAGGCCCAAAACCGCAGTACCGTCGGTGATAACGGCAACGAGATTGTGACGGCGCGTCAGCTCATATGACTTGTTTATGTCCTTTTGTATCTCAAGACAGGGTTCCGCAACGCCCGGAGTGTATGCCAAGGATAGCTGCTCCTTGTTCTTGACCTCAGTTCTCGATACGACCTCTATTTTGCCCTGCCATTCATAGTGCTTTTTAAGTGATTCAGCTTTTATATCCATTTTTATCAATCCTTTCGTGAATTTATATATTACATATCGTAGGAGCTCTTTGAAAGACGGAGGTTTTCCGCCTCCTCGCCGAGGTAGCTCTTAACGTCCATGCCGAGGTATTTGCACAGATCTACCATTTCGGCAACGGTGTTTACGTTTACACTGATTCCGTTCGTCATTCTGTCCTCGTATGCGAAAACCTCTTTTTCGCCGTGAGTGTAAATCCTGTCGGCGCCTTCGGATTTCGGGGATTCACGCAGCTCCTTCAGGAATGTCGATAAATGCTCTTTTATTGCCGCCGCATCGCCGAAAACCTCGGGATTTATCGCAATAAATCCGTGGCATGTACCGCCCTTTCCACCGATGTGAGTGTGGTTTGAGGTGAGGCCCATAGACAGAATAGAGGTGAATATTTCACAGAGCATGCCATAGCCGTAGCCCTTGTGGCTTCCGCTCTGCTCGGTTTCGCCGCCGAGAGGCATAATTCCGCCGCCGGCCTTGGCAACAATGTTTTTAAGTACGTCTGCCGCATCGGTGGTACCCTTTCCTGCCGCATTGAGCGCCCAGCCCTCCGGCAGAGGCTTTCCGAGCTTGTTGTAAATCTCGAGCTTTCCGCGGGTTACAACCGTGGTCGATGCGTCGAAGAAGAAGTCATACGGCTCCGCAGGCATGGCGATTGCGATGGGGTTGCTGCCGAGCATCGCCAGTCGTCCGAAGGTGGGAACCATTATTGCCTCGGAGTTGGTCATGGACATACCGATAAGTCCCTCGCGGCACGCCATCTTTGCGTAATATCCCGCAATGCCGTAGTGATTTGAATTTCTTACCGTTACAACTGCCATTCCAACGTTCTTCGCCTTTTCGATAGCAATGCTCATCGCCTTGTGGCCGAGGAGCTGACCCATGCCGTCATGACCCTCGATAACTGCCGAAACAGGTGTTTCGAAAACTATTTCGGGTTTAGCATCTATTTTAATAAGTCCTTTTTCAATGCCCTTGTGATAGCGAACCAAACGCTGCATACCGTGGGATTCAATACCATAGAGATCCGATGTCAGCAGAACGTCTACTATTATATCGCTCTCTTCGCGGGTAAATCCGAACTCTAAAAATGCATCGGTGCAGAATTTCTTTAGCTGCTCGTATGTATATTTAATGTAGTTTTCCATTTATATATGCCTCCTATGGAAATATAATTCTATAGCTTAATTCTACCATATGTTTTTCAATATGGCAATAATTTTTTAAATAAAAATGCATTATTTTAAAAAAATTTTTTATTTCGGGAACTTTTTGTTCTCCTGCGGCGTCATATAAACTGTAAAACCACTTGAATCAAAAAAGAGAGGAGAAATGATAATGAACAAGTTTTTTACAAAGGCGCTTGCAGGCGCTGCAGCAATCACAATACTTACATCGGCGGCTGCCTTTGCAGAGGGTGTAAACGGACCCTTGAATACCGTTTACGAAAATATTGACAATGTGATAATGGTTCCTCTTCGCAGTAATGCGGAGGGTCTGGGCTATAACGTTGAATGGGACGGCGAGACAAATACCGTATTTATAAGCTCGGGTGCACAGTTTGCGACCTTTACGATAGGTGAGGATGCGTACACAGTTGCAAAAACCGCTCCCATGAGCCTCGGTTCGGCACCGATACTTTTCGGCGGAGATACCACATATGTTCCGCTCACGTTCTTTACCGAGCTTTTGAACATAAATGCAAGACCCGAGGATAACGGCTATGTTTTGACAGTGCCCAACCTTGTTACCTTAACATCGATTGAGGAGGACGGTTCGCTTTCGGTGCAGGACGAGAACTTCGGTGAGGTTATTGTAAGAATTGACGAGAACACCGAGATCACAGCTGACGGAAAGCCGGCGGAGCGTGATATGCTTGCTGCGGGGCAGCTCCTGGATATTGAGTACAACGGTATAATGACACGTTCGATTCCGCCGCAGACAACAGCGGTAAGAATTGATATTCAAAATATGCCTGAGACCGTTGAGTATCATGACGCAAAAATTCTGTCGGTAGATACGGAGCATAAGAGTATTACGGTATCGGATGAGAATTTTGACGAAATAATTGTTTCCGTTACGGAGGAAACTTCTGTGACAAAGGGTACTGCACCTGCCGGCTTTGCAGACCTTGCCGAGGGACAGGAAATCGTTGTTTCTTATGCCGACTACATGACGGCAAGCATACCTCCGCAGACCAAGGCGGTAACCATCAGCATTAACGAAGAAGCACCGTCTGAAGCAGAGTTCCGCAATGCGATTATCTCTGTCGTAGACGAAAAGTCAATCACGGTTAACGATGATGTGTCCGGAGAGGTTGTTGCACACCTGACCGACGAAACACTTATTAAGCGTGAGAACGGAGAGGGTGCGGATGTGTCCGACCTCAAAGAGGGCGCAAAGATACGTATTCGTTATGCAAATCATATGACGATGAGCCTTCCGCCTCAGACCAATGCGGTGGAAATCATAATACTGTAATTTTGACAGAACACCCCCCAACGCACAGCCTTTGACAGGGCGTGTGCACCTTGAGTTCGGCGGAGGAAGCTTCGACCGAACTCAAATCGGCGCTCCTGCCGGTTATTGAACGGCGGGAGCGCATCCCCCTTATTGTATTTTATCTTATATAGTTATAATATTCCGAAACCCTGCTTGGGCAAAGTGTCCGGCGGGGTTTTTGCATGCCCATATAAAATTGTCTGAGTTTTTGTTGATAAGTATTGAATCGGAGGTATATTTGCACACAGGTGAATGAATTTTAAAAATTTTTAAAAAAAGTATTGACAAGCTGAGTTAGTTATGTTAAACTAACTGACGGTGGTTAGATATGTCTAACTAAATTTTTAAAGTAGTAGGTTAGTTAAAGCTAATAAAAGGGGGCTTAACATGATGCCGTTAGCACTGGCGAAAGAAGGAGAAGAAAACATTATTAAAAAAGTAGGAGGCAGACCGGAGGTCAAAAAGCATCTTGAAAATTTGGGCTTTGTTGCAGGCGGAAGAGTGACGGTTATAAGGGTCTTGGGCGGAAATGTCATTGTGAACGTGAAGGATACGCGGATTGCCGTGAGCGAGGAAATGGCGAGGAGGATTATGGTTTGAGTTTCAGAGAGGAGATAATGTGATGAAAACACTGAGACAGGCAAAGATCGGAGATAAGGTTAAGGTGGTCAGACTTCATGGTGAGGGAGTCGTAAAGCGAAGAATGATGGATATGGGAATCACAAAGGGTGCAGAGGTGCGAATAAGAAAAACGGCGCCGCTGGGTGACCCGGTAGAAGTGACGGTTCGAGGCTACGAGTTGTCACTTCGCAAGGCGGATGCGGAAATGATAGAGATTGAGTAAAATTTTTTTTGTCATAGAGTTAGTCTAAACTAATATAGAAAAGAGGAATAGAAATGAATTTTAAAATTGCACTTGCCGGAAACCCCAACAGCGGCAAAACCACTCTGTTCAATGCGTTGACCGGTTCAAATCAATTTGTCGGAAACTGGCCGGGAGTTACCGTTGAGAAGAAGGAGGGGAGACTCAAAGGTCACAGCGACGTAACAATAGTTGACCTTCCGGGGATATACTCGCTCTCTCCGTACACTCCGGAGGAGGTAGTGGCGAGGAAATATCTTATCGGTGAGCGTCCGGATGCGATAATAAACATAGTTGACGGAACAAATCTTGAGAGGAATCTGTATCTGACAACGCAGCTGACGGAGCTTGGAATCCCTGTGGTAGTTGCCGTGAATATGACAGACCTTGTCAGAAAAAACGGAGATAAAATTAACATTTCCGAGCTGTCGCGGGAGCTTGGCTGCAAAATTGTTGAAATTTCCGCCTTAAAGGGTACGGGGATAGACGAGGCGGTCGAGGCGGCACTTGCGGCTGCGGAAAGCGGAAAAACCGTTCCCATGCACACCTTTTCGGGGACGGTGGAGCATGCCATAGCGCATATTGAGGAGGCTGTGCTTCACGATATGCCCGAGGAGCGGCAACGGTGGTATGCAATAAAGATTTTTGAACGTGACAATAAGGTCATGGAGTCTCTCGGCGTTTCCGCAGAGGTGATGGGGCATATTGAATGTGATATTGCGGCTGCGGAGGAGGAGCTTGACGATGATGCGGAGAGCATTATCACAAACGAGAGATATATTTATATTGCACAGCTTTTGAAGGGTTGCTATAAAAAGGAAAACACGGGAAAGCCCTCGACCTCCGATAAGATTGACAGGGTTGTTACAAGCCGATGGCTCGGCCTTCCCGTATTTGCGGTTATTATGCTCCTCGTATATTACATATCCATGGTTTCGGTCGGGTCGGCGGCAACGGACTGGGCAAACGACGGCTTGTTCGGCGACGGCTGGCACTTGTTCGGAATCGGCTCGGCCGCATATACTGAAGCCGCCGATGAATTCGGCGGAGCGGCGGAGATTATAAACGGGTATATGGAATATGCGGCAGACAACGGTGTTGACACGGAAGAAGCTGAAGCGGCACTTGAAGCCGAAGCCGAGAATTTCGATGCGGAGACTGCAATAGCAGCCCTTGAGAGCTTTGCGGAAAATGTAAGCGAGACAGACGAGGTGGTATACACCGTTGTGGATGAGGAAACAATGGCAGATGAAGAGGTGTCGGCGTCATATGAGGACTTGCTTGCGGCGATTGAGATCTATGAGAAATTCGGATGCATTGAACCTGACCCTGCCGATTACGGCATATGGGTGCCGGGCATTCCCGTGCTTATCGAAAATGCACTGAATGCGGTGAACTGTGCGGAGTGGCTTCAAGGTCTTATATTGGACGGTATTGTTGCCGGTGTCGGTGCTGTTCTGGGCTTTGTGCCGCAGATGCTGGTGTTGTTTCTTATGCTTGCGTTCCTGGAGGCATGCGGATATATGGCTCGAATCGCCTTTGTCCTTGACAGGGTGTTCAGAAGGTTCGGACTCTCGGGTAAGTCGTTTATTCCCATGCTTATCGGTACGGGCTGCGGAGTGCCGGGGATTATGGCGTCGAGGACAATAGAAAACGACCGTGACAGAAAAATGACGATAATGACGACAACCTTTATCCCCTGCGGCGCAAAGCTTCCGTTTATCGCAATGATAGCCGGCGCAATCTTCGGCGGCTCGGCATGGGTGGCGGTTTCGGCGTACTTTGTCGGCATGGCGGCTGTTATTGTATCCGGAATTATGTTGAAAAAGACTAAAATGTTTGCCGGTGACCCGGCTCCGTTCGTCATGGAGCTTCCGGCGTATCACATGCCGACGGTAACGAATGTGCTTCGCAGTATGTGGGAGCGCGGTTGGTCATTTATCAAAAAGGCAGGAACAATCATTCTTCTATCTACGATAGTTGTTTGGTTTACCACATATTTCGGCTTTGTTGACGGCAGCTTTACCATGCTCTCCGACGACCAAATCGACTCAAGCCTGCTTGCGTATGCAGGGAGTGCGATAGCATGGATATTCAAGCCTCTCGGCTGGGGTAGTTGGCAGGCGGCTGTTGCATCGGTTACCGGTCTTGTCGCAAAGGAAAACATTGTCGGTACGATGGGCATTCTCTACGGCGGCAACGGAATGGTATACGGAAGCCTGGCAAATGCCTTTACACAGGTGAGCGGCTATTCGTTTCTTGTATTTAATCTGCTTTGCGCTCCGTGCTTTGCGGCAATCGGTGCAATAAAGCGCGAAATGAACAATGCGAAATGGACGTGGTTCGCCATTGGCTATCAGTGTGCGTTTGCCTATGCAGTGTCGCTTATGATAAATCAGTTCGGAGCACTGCTTTCGGGAAGCGCAAATGTAATCGGTCTGATATCTGCGGCGGCGGTGCTTGTGTTTATGATTTATATGCTGTTTAAGCCGTACAGAGAATCAAACGTAATTGCGGCTGAGGTGAATACGGGTATATAAACATCGGAACAGGGGAGATGAATTTTATGTTAACATGGATTTTTGATAACATATCAACTATTGTTATTTGTGCAATACTGGCGGTGGTTGCGGTATTGATTATAGCTCATATGATTAAAAATAAAAGGAAGGGAGGCTCATGCTGCGGCTGCAGCGGATGTGCAATGAGAAGCTCGTGCTGCGGCGAAGAAAAAAGAAAGTGCGGTTGAAAAGCCGTGACACATAGGTGTTTGGCCTGTGTGTCACGGCTTTGGATTTTGTGTTCAGCAGTTTCGGTCAACAATGTCCTTTGTAAAGTCGGTAATTATTTCCGCTGCGCGGTCGGTGCCGCATCTGTCGGTGCTGATTGAAATGTCATAGTTATCTGCGCTCCCCCATATTCTGTTGGTGTAGAAATTATAGAAGGAGCTGCGGCGTTTATCGGTTTTTGAGATATGGTCCAGGGCAGGCTTTTCCTTCATATCGTAAAGCCGCATTATGCGTTCTGTCCTAAATTCAATATTCGCACGGACAAAGACGCTTATAAGATTTTCGGACTTCCGAAGGACATAGTCGGAGCATCGGCCAACGATTACGCATGGCCCCTTTTCGGCAAGCTCACGGATTACCTGCGCCTGGATTCTGAAGATATTGTCCGAGCTTGCAACATCACCGTATCTGCAATATGTACTGCTTCCGGACTGCAGACCCATGACAAGGGAATACAGCAGACTGTTTGTGGGCTTTTCGTCAAGCCCTTCGAACAGGTTTTCAGACAGGCCGCTTTCCTTTGCGGCGAGGGCGATAAGATCCTTATCATAAAACGGAACGCCGAGCAGCTCGGCGGTTTTCTCGGCAACCTCATGACCGCCCGAGCCGAACTGACGGGCGAATGTAAGTACAAATTTCCTATTCATATCAATTAACCTCCGTAACAAGAATGTCGGGAATGGATTCTAAGGGTGAGAGTATAAACTCGAGCAAGCATCGCTTAGCTTTGCTCATATTTAAGTCTAACTTGCTTTGTACTCACATTTTAACACATTTTTTCTCTTTTTTAAATAGTAAAACAACAATTTCGGCACTGTGAACATAGAGAAAATAATCACAGCTTTTTATACAAATTTACTATATTCACGTCTGTATAGTAATGAGAGAGGATTTCGCGGTACTTCATTCCCCGTTCGGCAAGGACATTGGCACCGTTCTGGCTCATACCGACGCCGTGTCCGTAGCCCTTGACCTTGAACGTGAGCTTATCCCCGTCGGACGTAACCGTAAAATTTGCGCTTCTGAGTCCTAAAATTTCGCGCAGCTCGCTGCCCTTGAACTCTGTATTTCCGATTTTTATTTTCACCACGCTTCCGCCGTCGGTGCGTTCGGGCTTTTCCTCGAAGTCCGAGGCATCGCTCATGGAAAAATCCTGACGTGCCGCCTTAAGACGGCTGCACAGTGAGGAGAGGTCAAAGGTGCTCAGGGATTCAAAGCCGTCGGACATGGCATCCTCGCGGCTGTCCACGGAGCGCAGATACGGCAGTGCCGTTCCCCAGACGTCCTCGACGTTTTCCGTCCTGCCGCTGCTCATGGCATAGAAATACGCCTTTACCACCTCGCCCTTATATGTCATATATTCGCCCTCGGTTCGCTTTACGGCGGAGCGGATTTTGTCTTCATAGTCGTTGGCGTATCGAACATCCCAGGAGGCTTTTGCCGCTGTTAAGTCGCGCCAAGCCTTGCAGTGATTCGGGTTTGTGCAAATCATTGCGCCGTGGTGCTCCTCGGGAATCTGACCGTTGAAATAGGCTTCTGCCTTGCTTAATATATAGCTTCGGGCGGCAACCGCCTGGGCGGACAGAGCTTCTATGTTATAGGTTGGCGGCATCTCCCCGGCAAGCACTCCGGTTATGTATTCCTCAAAGTCATGGCTTTCGACCGTGTTTAAATCGCAGCGGTATACGCTGACGGTAAACGGCTTGTCGAAGCTGCCCGCCGTGATTGCGCCGGTGTTCTCGTCGGCGATTTGAACATCATCCCGAGAAAACAGAGACGAAACGGCGGGAATAAAGGTTGGAATCATAAAAACCGCCAGCACTGCCGCCGTGAAAAATGCAATTATCTTTCGCATATTTATCTCTCCTTGTCCGTTCGTTTTTTAAAATATATGAAAAAAATTCTTAATTATTCTTGACAAGCGGCTTTTTTTATAATATAATAATAAAGTTGTTTGGTGAAATAACAACCCTTACTCTCGGTTGCTCCGAGGGTCAAAGTCCAAAAGGAGGTGACAAGAGATGACAAATGCTGCTAATAAGTATGAAACAATTTTTGTGCTTGATGCAACCAAGACCGAAGAGGAGATTGCCGCTTTGGTTGAAAAGTTTAAGTCATTGATTGAAGCAAACGGCGAAATTGAAAGCGTTGACGATTGGGGCAAGCGCAGACTTGCATACCCCATTAACGACTTGACAGAAGGCTATTATGTTTTAATCAACTTTAAGTCGGGACCTGATTTCCCCGCAGAGCTTGAACGTGTTTACGGAATTACCGAAGGCGTTATCCGTGACATTGTTGTAAAATCCGAGGAGGAGTAATATCATGATTAACAAAGCGATATTAATGGGACGTCTTACCCGAGATCCGGAGCTTCGGCATACGGGGACGGGGACTCCGGTCTGCAGCTTCTCGATTGCCATAGACAATGGCTACGGTGAGAACAGACAAACGGATTTTATTAATTGTGTTGCCTGGAACAAGACTGCTGAATTTGTCAGCAATTACTTTTCAAAGGGCAAGATGATTATTGTTATCGGTCGTATATCGACCAGAAGCTGGGAAGGTCAGGACGGTAAAAAGAATTACGCGACGGAAGTTGTTGCAAGCGAGGTAAGCTTCGGCGAGTCCAAGCGCAGCCAGGAGGGCGGCGGTGCATATCCGTCCGCACCGTACAGCGGCGGAAATTCGCGGCCTGCGCCTGCGGCGGCACCTGCTCCGCAGATGCCGGCAGATATGGATGATGATTTTTCACCCCTGCTTGACACTGACGATGATCTCCCGTTTTAATTAATTTAAAGGAGGCGAAACAAAATGGCTGAAGAAAAGAAGGTTGAAAGACCCCGCGTAAGAAGAAGCAAGAGAAAGGTTTGCGCTTTTTGCGTTGATAAAGTAGATCACATCGATTATAAGGATGTTGCTAAGCTGAGAAGATATGTGACAGACCGTGCCAAGATCCTCCCCAGGAGAATCAGCGGCTGCTGTGCAAAGCATCAGCGTCAGCTCACTGTTGCGATTAAGAGGGCAAGACAGATTGCGCTTCTGCCCTATACATCCGATTGATGAGTGATATTGAATGTATGCTGTGAAAATTCACGGCTTTCCCCGCGGTGTCTGTTTCACCGCGGGGATTTTTGCAATATGCGGCGGATTTCGGAATATTTATTTATGCATCGGTTAAACTGTTGCCATGACGGAGAGTAGGGCATACTTGCCGCATGGAAACGTTTTATCGGATAATTTTATTTTGGAAAAGAGGTATATCATGCTGACAGGAAAACAGAGAGCAATGCTCAGAAAAGCGGCAAACGGAGTGCCGGCACTTTATCAGATAGGCAAGGACGGCGTAACGGAGAATGTCGTACGGCAGTTTGATGACGCTCTTGAGGCGAGGGAGATTATTAAGGTTCACGTTCTTGACAGCTCTCTGCTGGACGTACGTGAGACGGCAGACGAGCTTGCCGAGAGCCTCGGAGCGGAGCCGGTACAGGTGATAGGCAGTAAATTTGTCCTCTACCGCAGATCCACAAACAACCCGGTAATAGAGCTTTAGGGTGATCTGCCATGAAATATAAGTATATACTGTTTGACTTGGACGGAACTTTGACCGACCCGTATGAGGGGATAACGCGCTGCTTTAAGTACGCTCTTGAGCATTTCGGAATAGAGGCGCGGCAGGAGGATTTGACCCCTGTGATCGGGCCGCCTCTGATTGATTCATTCAGGGATATGTTCGGCTTTGATACAGAGACGGGATGGATGGCGGTCAATAAGTACCGCGAGCGGTACGAAACGATAGGCTGGCGTGAAAACCGCCTGCTGGACGGTGTTGACCCGATGCTGAAGGGACTCAAGGAGGACGGGAGGGGGATTGCACTTGCAACCTCCAAGCCCTATGTGTTTGCAAAGAAAATAATCGAGGAATACGGGATTTCAGAATACTTTGATGCGGTGGTCGGTGCGGAGCTTGACGGCAGACGCGGAACCAAGGCGGAGGTAATAGATAGAGCCGTTGAGGAGCTTGGAAGCCCCGACAAATCACGGATAATTATGGTCGGAGACAGAAAAAACGACGTTGAGGGTGCGGCGGCATGCGGTATTACCTGCCTTGGAGTCAGAGTGGGGTACGCAGAGCCGGGTGAGCTTGAAGCAGCGGGTGCCGATTATATAGCTGATACCGTTGATGATATGTATAAATTTTTACTGAATAACTGAGTGGGAGGAATTTTAAATGTACAAGTTGTGTGTGTTCGATATGGACGGAACGTTTGTAAACTCTCTGGGGGATATTGCCGCGGCGATGAACCGCTCCCTTGAAAAACTGGGGCATAAGCCCTATGCCGAGGAGGATTATTGCCGCATGGTCGGAGACGGAATGAGGGTTTTGTGCAAGCGTGCGATTCCCGATGCCGGAGATGAGGAGCTTGAAAGGCTTATTTCATACTATAATGCCGACTATCTTAATAATTGCTGTGTTAAAACTGCGCCCTATGACGGAATGGTTGAGCTTGCGGAGGAATTGAGAAGGCTTGATATAAAGCGTGCGATATTATCGAATAAGCCGCACACACAGGCCTGCGAGATTGCGGAAAAGCTGTTTGATTCGGAGCTGTTCACCGAGATAATCGGACAGAGTGAAAGATTCCCGACAAAGCCTGCGCCGGATGCTTTGCTGTACTTAATTGAAAAATACAGCGTATCCAAGGAGGAAACGGTATACATAGGCGACTCCGATGTGGATATTAAGCTTGGCAAGGCGGCAGGAGTTTTTACCGTCGGTGTAACATGGGGCTTCAGAGGCGAAGCGGAGCTTAAGGCGGCAGGAGCGGACGCCTTGGCAAAAACCGCAGATGAGCTTAAGGCTCTGTTGATAAAATAGCTTATAAAATTAACGACCGACATGGGCGAAACCCTGTCGGTCGTTTGCATATTAATGCTTATTTTCTCGAAACCCGTATCATGTATACGACAAAGCCTATCACGAGATATGCGGCGATGGCAATTATCGGGATTCTGAAGTTCCAGTAGGAGCTTACGGAAAGCTGAGCATTGCCGCTTACGGCGCGCACTGCGGCTTCAAGCACCATGCGTGTCTTGTTGAACAGAGCGAACCAAAGTGCAAACAGGGCACACACGCCGATAAGTATACCGTAGTTTTTAAGGCGCGGATGCTCTTTAAGCTTGCCGACAATAATCATTGCGGCAGCGGCAACGGCGAGAACACCGAACAAAATCCACATTGCCGTATCCATGTAAACCAAGGCAGAACCGCTGTACAGCGAACGGATAATCAGAATTATTATGATTCCGAGGATTCCATAGGTAAAATCAAGCATGTAGCGGTTTGTCAAATGCTCTTTTCGGTCATGGCGCTCCTTGCGTGCTGCTTTTTTTGCGTTCATTTTTGCAATTTTCTGTGACTTCTTCATTTTTCTCTCCTTCTCTTATTTTTGTATTTTACATTTCATCTTTTTCGTACATAATTACTGAAAGCATTGCGGAGCTGACCGTCTCCGTCCTGAGAATACGTCTGCCGAGGCCGACAAAGGTAATTCCGCAGTCCTCGGCAAGCCTTGCCTCCGCATCCGAAAATCCGCCCTCCGGGCCGATTATCACGCCGATTGTTTCCGCATCGGAGGATTTCAGAATATCCTTTAGGTTTGAAACACCATCATGTCCCAGAACCTCATACGGCATAAGTGCCAAGCCGCAGTCCTTAAGCTCGCCGACGGCGGCTTTAAAGCTAAGGCAACTTCTGACCTCGGGCAGAATACCTCTGCCGCACTGTTTTGCGGCGGTAACAGACACCTTGTTCCAGCGTTTAAGCTTTTCGGCTTCGCGCTTGCCGCCGTCAAGCTTTGTGACGCAACGCTCCGACGCAACGGGAACTATGGCATATGCGCCCAGCTCCACGGATTTTTGAATAATACTCTCCATCTTTCCGGATTTGGGCAGACATTGATATATAACCACCCTTGTTTGCGGCTCCTGTGCGGATTTTTCTGACGATAGAATTTCGGCAAGACAGCGTTTTTCCGCAATCTCGACAAGCCGTGCCGTATACTCGGTTCCGCTGCCGTCAAATATAAGTATTTCATCACCTATGTTCATCCTGAGAACTCTTGTGATATGCGCCGCATCCTCAAAAATTTCGGCACTGCCGTCCTTTATGTTTTCCGGTTCGGTAAAAAATCTTCTCACTTATTCGCTCCTGTCTGCCTATTCGGCGGTAATTTCCGCCCAGTCATTGTCCTTTTTCGTTCCGATTATCTTAAGACCGTTGTCGGTAAGGGCAGACATAACCTCGTCAAGTCTTTCCAAAATTATGCCCGAGCAGATAAAGACTGCACCTTCCTTCATAAACGAGCGCACATACGGCGCAAGGGCAATGATTACATCCGCAACGATATTCGCAAGTACAACATCGTGCTTGCCGAGCTTTTTGCGAAGCTCCGCATCTGAAGTGATGTCGCCGGCGTAGGTGGTATATCTCTCTCGGGGGAGGTGGTTCAGCTCAAGATTAGAGTATGCGACATCGGTTGCGTTTGGGTCGATATCCACGGCGCAGGCACTCTCCGCTCCGAGCAGCAGCGCAGTAATCGACAAAATTCCCG
The DNA here is from genome assembly GCA_902766745.1 of uncultured Ruminococcus sp. Classification (GTDB taxonomy): domain Bacteria; phylum Bacillota; class Clostridia; order Monoglobales; family Monoglobaceae; genus UMGS1820. The sequence continues at coordinate 52,179 of CACXES010000052.1, read as the reverse complement.
AGCCGCAGCCAAGGTCAAGGACGGAGCAGCCGGGCTTAACATACTTTTCAAGCTCCTCTAAGCAAAATCTTGTGCTTGGGTGCGAACCCGTGCCGAAGCTCATACCGGGATTTACGGTGAAAACCGTTCTGCCGTCTGCGTTTTCGGCATTCTCCCATTCGGGACAAATTAAGATTTTCTCTCCGACGGGAAGGGGGTGAAAATACTGTTTCCAGATTTCCGACCAGTCCTCATCGGCAACGTTTTCGTGCTTTATATCAAGAGTGCCGTACCTACCCTCGCTGTCCATTGCGTGCAGTGCCGCCATTGATACCGAGACAGCACTTAGCTGTTCCAGCCCTGCAGCACCGCAGGAGAGATAGAAGGTAATCTGTGTATCAGTGTCCTTGAGGCGTTCAAGCTCCTCGTCCACATAGTCCCAGTATTTACGATTGTTTTCAAGAAATTCGGTAAAATCGTCCTTGTCAATGATTTCAATTCCGCTTATGCCAAGCTCCAAAAGCCGCCCGGAAACAGGGTCAATGCCCTCGGCGGTAGTGGTTATTGTCGCCTTTATCCATTCCATAGTGTACTCCTTTAAATTCACACAAGATATGACGAAAAACGCAGCGGTAATCTGCGTTTTCGTATGTTAGTTATTAAAATAATCCTTTAGCTTTTCAAAAAAGCTTTTTCTCTGCTTATATTTCGAGGGATCGACGTTCTCGTCAAACTGCCTCAAAATGGACTTCTGATGCTCCGAAAGTCCCTTCGGAATTTCAATCTTTATGGTTACATACTGGTCGCCGCGCTGAGAGGAGTTAAGCTTCTGCACGCCCTTGCCCTTCAAGCGGAACACCGTACCGGTCTGCGTGCCCTCGGGGACGTTGTATGAAACCATACCGTCTATGGTCGGAACCTGTATTTCCGAGCCGAGGGTTGCCTGAACAAAGGATATGGGATAGTCACAGAGAATGTCATAGCCCTGTCTTACAAAAAGCTTGTGAGAGCGAACTCTGATGCTTAGTATCATATCACCGTTTGCGCCGCCGTTTGTGCCTGCGTCGCCCTCGCCTCTGACATATACCTGCTGTCCGTTATCGATACCGGCAGGGATTTTTACGCGAACCTTCTTTCCTCTGCGAACGCTGCCTCTGCCGCCGCACGCACTGCACGGCTCCTTGATAATAGTACCCTTTCCTCCGCAGGTGTCACAGGTACGAACGCTCTGAAAGTTTCCGAGAGGCGTTCTTTGGACAGTCTTGACCTGACCTGTGCCGTGGCAGGTGGGACAGGTGGTGGGAGAAGTGCCGTGGGCGGCACCGCTTCCACCGCATTGGTCACATTTTTCAAGGTGGTTGACAGTGATCTCTCTTTCCGTGCCGAAGCAGGCTTCTTCAAAGCTTAAGTCTATATTTTGAGTTATATCTCTGCCGCGCCTGGGTGCGTTGGGGTTTTGCGAGCCTCTGCCGAAGCCGCCGCCGAAAAAGCTGCTGAATATATCGCTTACATCGTCAAAGCCGCCGAAGCCGCCGTAGCCTCCGCCGTAACCGCCGCCGGCAGTCTGGTCGAAGGCGGCATGACCGAACTGATCATACTGCTGCTTCTTTCCGGGGTCGCTCAGAACCTCATATGCCTCGGTGACCTCCTTGAATTTTGCCTCGGCACCTTCCTTATCATCGGGATTTAGATCGGGATGGTATTTCTTTGCAAGCTTTCGGTAAGCCTTTTTTATTTCATCGGGCGAGGCGCTTTTGTCAACGCCAAGCACCTCATAATAATCTCTTTTATCTGCCATTATACATATGCCCCTTACAGCAGGATAAGAGTGACCGCTTTGCGGCCGCTCTCCTCCTGATTTAGTATTTATTTGTTGTCGTCATTGACCTCGGTGTATTCGGCATCAACAACGTTATCGCCGTTCGCTCCGCCTGCCTGCTGATTCGGCTGACCCTGCTGAGCCTGCTGCTGTGCCTGCTGAGCCTGAGCGTAAAGCTTTTCGGAGATGGAGTAGAAGCTCTTCTGGACGCTTTCGGTTTGAGACTTTGTCGCCTCTATATCGAGCGGGCTTGCTTTAAGCAGCTCCTTGAGCTTATCGACCTCAGTCTGAACTGTGGCTTTCTCATCTGCCGAAATCTTGTCGCCGAGCTCACCCAAAGTCTTTTCGGTTTGGTAAACAAGGCTGTCTGCGTTGTTGCGGACATCGACCTCTTCCTTCTTTTTCTTGTCCTCTGCGGCATACTTTTCGGCTTCCTTGACTGCCTTGTCTATGTCATCATCGGATAAGTTGGTGGAGGAGGTAATGGTTATCTTCTGCTCCTCGCCGGTGCCCAAATCCTTTGCGGAAACGTTAACTATACCGTTGGCATCGATATCAAAGGTAACCTCGATCTGCGGAACGCCCCTGGGTGCAGGAGGAATGTTGGAAAGAGTAAATCTTCCGAGGGTCTTGTTATAAGCCGCCATTTCGCGCTCACCCTGAAGAACGTGAACCTCAACGCTGGTCTGATTATCCGCCGCAGTGGAGAAAATCTGACTCTTCTTTGTCGGGATCGTGGTGTTTCTTTCAATCAGCTTTGTGAATACGCCGCCCATGGTTTCGATACCCAGTGACAGCGGAGTGACATCGAGGAGAACCAGGTCGTCAACATCACCTGAGAGAACGCCTGCCTGAATCGATGCGCCGATGGCAACACATTCGTCGGGGTTTATGCCCTTGTGGGGTTCCTTGCCGATAAACTTCTGTACTGCCTCTTGAACCGCAGGGATTCTCGATGAACCGCCGACAAGCAGTACCTTGTGGATGTCGCTTGCGGACAGGCCTGCATCGCTTAAGGCTCTGCGTGTCGGTTCCATTGTCTTTTCAACCAGGTCGGCAGTCAGCGAATCGAACTGAGCACGGGTAAGGGTAACGTCCAGGTGCTTAGGACCTGTCTGATCCGCCGTGATAAACGGCAGATTGATATTGGTGGACATAACTCCCGACAGCTCAATCTTTGCTTTTTCTGCCGCTTCCTTCAGACGCTGCATAGCCATCTTGTCGCTGCGGAGGTCAATTCCGTTTTCCTTCTTGAACTCGTCTGCGAGATAGTTCATTATCTTTTCGTCAAAGTCATCGCCGCCCAGACGGTTGTTACCGCTGGTTGCCAATACCTCGAATACACCGTCGCCTATTTCAAGAATGGAAACATCAAAGGTTCCGCCGCCCAAATCATATACCATAATTTTCTGATCGGAATCCTTGTCAAGGCCGTATGCCAAGGCTGCCGCAGTCGGCTCGTTTATAATTCTGAGAACCTCAAGACCGGCAATCTTGCCTGCATCCTTTGTGGCTTGACGCTGTGCGTCGGAGAAGTATGCCGGAACGGTGATAACCGCCTGAGATACCGTCTCGCCGAGGTAGCTTTCCGCATCGGATTTAAGCTTCTGCAGAATCATTGCCGAAATTTCCTGGGGTGAATAGCTCTTATCGTCAATGGATACCTTTCTGTCGGTGCCCATATCTCTCTTTATAGAGGAAATTGTTCTGTCGGGGTTGGTGATAGCCTGACGCTTTGCAACCTGACCCACAAGTCTCTCTCCCGTCTTTGTGAAAGCTACAACCGACGGAGTGGTTCTCGCACCCTCCGGGTTTGTGATAACGGTAGGCTCGCCGCCCTCCATTACCGCAACGCATGAATTTGTTGTACCTAAGTCAATACCTATAATCTTTCCCATAATATAATCATCCTTTCTTTATTTAACTGCATTAAATATAAATTAATTGCTAACTTTAACCATCGAGTGGCGGATTACTTTGTCTTTATAGAGATACCCCTTTTGGAATTCCTCTATAACGGTGTTTTCCTTGTCGCCGCCCTCGCCGGTCATAACCGCATTGTGGCGTTCGGGGTCGAACTCCTTGCCCATTGCGTCAATCGCTTCAACTCCGATGGAGGTCAGGGCGTCGCAGAACTGCTTCTGCACCATTTTTATGCCGTCCAGTACGCTTCCGGTCTCGCCGGCATTCTCGGCGGCACTTACCGCACGCTCAAGATTGTCAAGCACGGGAAGAAGCTGAGCTATTGTATCGCATACTGCGTTTTTGTAATACTCGTCCTTCTCCCTTGCGGTACGCTTTTTGTAATTGTCAAACTCCGCCGCAGTACGCATAAGCTTGTCGGAAAGCCCTGCCACCTGAGACAGTGCGGATTCCAACTCGGAATCCTTCTTTTCAGCTTCGGTGCCTTCAGCCTCCGAAGGCTCCTGCGGATTGCTGTTTTCCGAATCCGCAGAGGTGTCAGCCGCCTCGGGAGAGCTTGTGCTTTCCTCGGCTTCGGCGGTGCTGTGCTCGTTTTTTATTTCTTCCTTGTCCTCGGTGTGATTCTTTGCCATAATCTAAATCTCCTATCTGTATCACTCTATCTCTGTATCACTTTATCTTTGTATTGCTTTATCTTGTGCCGGTCAGTCCGTTTGCGGCGGCCGTTTCTTCTTATCATCAATCGGCAACGTGTTAAACCGCTCGCCAAGCATTTTTTCAAGCTGCCGTGCAAAGGCACCGACGCCGCTGACAACTCTCGGGTAATCCATGCGCATGGGACCGACCACGCCGATAATGCCGGTCATTCCGTTGCCGACCTTATAGGCGGACAACACAACCGAATTGCCTTTAAGCTCCTCGGCGGGATTCTCATCGCCGATAAAGACGGATACCTCACCCTCCCTCACGGCAGGCAGACACCGAACCATACTGTCCAGCGACTCCTTGTCGTCGAAAAATTCGAGAATTTCACGGATTTTGTCAATGTTGTTGTACTCCGGAAAACGAAGTATGTTCGTTGTTCCTTCCATATATACCTCGTGCTTGTCAATCTCCGAAATCGCCTCATGCACAAGCTCCAAAACCGAGGTCAGTATTTCAACGTTTACGCCCACGGCGTTCTGAACCTCTATGATATTTGAGAGGTTAATTTCGGAGGAGGTAAGCCCTGTCAGGTTATCGTTTAGGACCTTGTTAAGCTGAGTGATAACCTCCGGAGATACGCCTTCCTTCAGCCGCAGGAGCTTGTTCTTGACAAGTCCGGAATTATCCGACACGATAAGCATAATCGTGCGTTCGTCGATGCCGACCAGCTTAATGCTTTTTATACTTCCCGACTCGACCGACGGGAGCATCCCGAAGGTGGGCAGGGAGGTGAGGTTTGAAAATGCAGCAGAAACATCCTTGACGATTTTGTCAAGCTCGCGTACCTTGTTCAGCATTACGCTCCTAAGCTGCTCAAGCTCGGCGGCGGTCATCAGATACTTCTCCATAAGCGAGTCAACGTAAAGGCGAAAGCCCGAACCGGAGGGGATTCTGCCCGCCGAGGTGTGAGGCTGTGTAAGATAGCCAAGCTCCTCTAAGTCCCCCATTTCGTTACGAATGGTTGCGGCACTTAAGTTAAGGTTGGTGTTTTTCGCAATGCTGCGTGAGCCGACGGGTTCGGCATTTGTAATGTAGTTTTCAACAATTGCACGAAGTATTGCTTTTTTTCTATCGTCTAATGCCATTTTATCAGCTCCTTTTTTGATTGTTAGCACTCGACTCGATAGAGTGCTAAAACTTATACTGATAGAATAACACTCTCTGTAAAATTTGTCAAGTGATTTTTGTAATTTTTTTATAAATAAATACAGATATGTAGAATTTATTCAAAATATATATTGAAAACAGGGCGGATGTTTGGTATAATTCAAATAATTGCACATAAAAGGCTGCGGATATTGCGTCTTTGAAACGAAAATAAAGGGAGGCAGGAGGCGGAAGCGAAAAATCGGGGCTTGACCTGCGGGATGCGGTGTGCTACAATAATAAATTGATAATTTTAAGATAATCGGCAGACGAAAGGAAGATAATTATGGCAAAGCTTTGGGGCGGACGTTTTTCTAAGGCAACGGATACGATGGTGGACGATTTTAATTCGTCGATACGCTTTGATAAGAGAATGTATGCGCAGGATATAAACGGAAGCATGGCGCATGCGGAAATGCTCGGCAGACAGGGGATAATACCCAAGGAAGATGCGGAGCTGATTGTTAAAACCTTGGGTGAGATAAAAGAGGATATCGAGGCGGGCAAGGTTGAATTTCAGATTGACGCCGAGGATATACATATGAATATAGAAACTATTCTGATATCGAGGATAGGAGATGTGGGAAAGCGGCTGCATACCGGCAGGAGCAGGAATGACCAGGTTGCGCTTGATTTGAGAATGTATCTGCGCGATGAGGCGGACGAACTTTTGGATATGACGAAAAATCTGATAAAGGCACTTTTGAAGCTGGCGGAGGACAATACCGAGACGATTATGCCCGGATATACTCACTTGCAGAAGGCGCAGCCGATAACCCTTGCGCATCATCTGATGGCGTATTGCGAAATGCTTAGGCGCGACTGCGGACGGCTTGCCGATTGCCGCAGCAGACTTAATGTAATGCCCTTGGGCAGCGGCGCTTTGGCGGGGACGACCTATCCCTTGGATCGTGATTTTGTGGCGGAAAAGCTCGGCTTTGACGCAGTGACGCTGAACAGTCTTGACGGTGTGTCCGATAGGGATTTTGTGTGTGAGCTGGCGTTTGACCTGTCGCTTATTATGACGCATCTCTCGAGGCTCTCCGAGGAGATAATTCTCTGGAGCTCCAACGAGTTCGGATTCATTGAGCTTGACGATGCGTACAGCACCGGTTCAAGCATTATGCCGCAGAAGAAGAACCCGGATGTGGCGGAGCTTGTCAGAGGAAAGAGCGGCAGAGTTTTCGGCTCTCTGATGGGGCTTCTGACTATGATGAAGGGACTTCCCCTTGCTTATAATAAGGATATGCAGGAGGACAAGGAGCAGATTTTCGATGCGGTTGACACGGTTAAAATGTGTCTGCCTGTGTTTGCGAATATGCTCTCGACCATGCGTGTTAAGAAGGAAGCCATGCTCCGCGGTGCGAAGGGAGGCTTTACGAACGCCACTGATGCGGCGGACTATCTCGTGAAAAAGGGACTTCCGTTCCGTGATGCGCACGCCGTTGTGGGACATATGGTGGCGTATTGTATCGAAAACAACAAGGCGATAGATGAGCTTACGGAGGACGAGCTCAAGAAGTTTTCGGACTTGATTTCCGAGGATTTTTATGAGGCGGTGTCCCTTGATACCTGCGTAAATCAGAGAAAGCTGACGGGCGGACCGGCATATGACACGGTTAAGGCCCTTATCGAAAAATATAAGACGGAGTTTTTGGGTTAAGCCATACGGCGGTACGGAAATCCGTGCTTTATGCGTAATTTCCGAATGCTGACCTAAATCCGAAACGGTGGTGCGTATGTCAATTTTTGCGATATCCGATTTGCATCTGTCCCTCGGCATGGATAAGCCGATGGATATATTCGGCGATAAATGGGTGAATTATACCGAGAAAATGAAAGATAGATGGAACAGAGTCGTGACCGACGAGGATTGGGTCATTGTTCCGGGGGACATATCCTGGGCAACCTATATGGAGGATGCGGAGGCGGATTTTGAATACATAAATTCTTTGAACGGAAAAAAGCTCCTTTTAAAGGGAAATCACGATTATTGGTGGACAACAAACAGTAAGATGTCAAAATTTCTCGAGGAACACGGATTTGACACGATTACGATTTTGAAGAATAACGCCTGCATAATAGGGAATGTCGCCGTTTGCGGCACACGGGGCTGGACAATTCCGCCGCAGGGGGCGCAGGGCGGCGAGGAGGTTCGGATATTCGAGAGGGAGAAGCAGAGGCTTATCCTATCTCTTGAGGACGCACGCTCTAAGGGTGCGGAGAAGATTATTGCTGCGCTGCACTATCCGCCGGTGGACGGCGGCTCGGAGGATTCGGATTTTATGCGAATCATGCGTGAATACGGTGTGGCGGAGTGCGTATTCGGCCATCTTCACGCCGCATCGCACCGGCTTGCCCCGGTCGGGGTAAGAGGAGGAATACGGCTTCGGCTTGTATCCTGCGATTATATCGACTTTACACCGCAGCTTATTGAAAAGTGTATATAATTTAGGACTGAAATTTGTATATATTGCATAGGCTTTTGGGAAAATTGCTGAATTTAAAAATATTTTAAAAATATATCGTAAAAACACTTGCTTTTTTTATATTTTGTGATATAATATTGTAGGTATATTTTTAGAAGTAGAGAGGAATGTTCACATGAGTACAGTAGAAAAGGTTGACAAAAACGTTGTAAGCTTTGAGTTTTCGGTAACCGCCGAAGAATTTGAAAAGGCTGTTGACAGAGCTTACAGAAAGAATGTCGGCAAAATCAACATTCAGGGCTTCCGCAGAGGAAAAGCTCCGAGAAAAATTATTGAAAAGTACTACGGTGCTGAAATTTTTTATGAGGACGCAATAAACATTGTGCTTCCCGATGCATATGATAAGGCTGTTGAAGAGAACGGTATCTTCCCGGTTGACCAGCCGGAGATTGACATAAAGGGAGAGATCGACAAGGACAAGGGCGTAACCTTTACTGCTAAGGTTACCGTAAAGCCCGAGTTTGAGCTGGGCGAATACAAGGGAGTTAAGGCGAAGAAGGTTACCAGCCGTATCCTCAAGAAGGACGTTGAGGCTGAAATCGAGAAGATGCGCGAGAGAAACTCCAGAACAGTTCCCGTTGAGGACAGAGCTGTTGAAAACGGAGATATTGTTAACATTGATTACGAAGGCTTCACCGACGGCGTTGCCTTTGACGGCGGCAAGGGTGAGGGCTTTGACCTCACGATCGGCTCGGGACAGTTTATCCCCGGCTTTGAGGAGCAGCTTATCGGTAAAAACATAGGCGAAGATGTTGAATTGAATGTTACATTCCCCGAGGAATATCATGCCGAGGAGCTTAAGGGCAAGCCCGCTGTATTCAAAGTAAAGATTAATTCCGCAAAGGTTAAGGAGCTTCCTGAGCTTGACGACGAGTTTGCAAAGGATGTCAGCGAGTTTGATACTCTTGAGGAGCTTAAGGCTGACGTAAAAGAAAAGCTCTCCAAGGCGGGCAAGGAGAAGGCTGCTCACGAGACAGAGGAGAACGTTGTTAAGGCTGTATGCGATGCAACGGAAATTGACATTCCCGAAGCGATGATTAATTCTCAGATAGACAAGATGCTCCGTGATTTTGATATGCAGATGCGTTATCAGGGACTTAACCTTGAGCAGTATATGAAGTACACCGGCATGACCATCGACAGCATGAGAGAGCAGTTTAAGGAGGATGCGGCGAAGAATGTTAAGACCTCGCTTATCCTCGAAAAGGTATGTGAGACAGAGGGAATCGACGCCTCTGAGGAGGATGTTAACAAGGAATACGAAACTATGGCTGAGCAGAACGGCATGAAGGTTGAGGACGTTCGCAAGTATGTCGGCGAGGATGATGTAAAAGAGAGAATAAAGGCTCAGAACACAATCAAATTCCTGGTTGATAACGCAGATTTTAAATAATATATGCAGCGTTGCATACAATAATTGTATAAAAACGGGTTGATTTGGATATATTATCCGGGTCAGCCCGTATTAAATAGAAAATACGGTTGTCCGTATTGCCCGCATTTAATATAACACGGTGGGCGGAAAGGATATGATATTATGGATAACAACAACTTCAGAAACAGCCTGGTGCCGTATGTAATCGAGCAGACCGGCCACGGAGAGCGTTCCTATGACATATTTTCGCGCCTTTTGAAGGATAGAATAATTTTCCTGTCCGACGAGGTTAACGACGCAACGGCAAGCCTTGTTGTGGCGCAGCTTTTGTTCCTCGACAGCGAGGATCCCGACAAGGATATAAATCTTTACATCAACAGTCCGGGCGGCTCGGTTACGGCGGGTATGGCGATATATGACACCATGCAGTACACAAAGGCGGATGTATCCACCATCTGCGTGGGCATGGCTGCGTCCATGGGTGCATTTTTGCTGTCGTCGGGCGCAAAGGGTAAGCGCTTTGCTCTGCCGAACAGTGAAATTATGATTCATCAGCCCTTGGGCGGTATGCAGGGACAGACCACGGATATGAAAATCCATGTTGACCGTATGCTGAAGATAAAGGATAATCTCAACAGCATACTGAGCCGGAACACCGGTCAGCCCCTTGATGTCATAAAGGCAGATACCGAACGTGATAATTTCATGGATGCCGAAGAGGCAGTCAAGTACGGACTGATTGACAAGATTGTAACCAACAGATAGGGGAGTAATCTATGCCTAATAAAATTGATGAAAATAAGATTTGCCGTTGTTCCTTCTGCGGTAAAACGGAGGATCGCGTCAAAAAGCTTATCGAAGGTCCCGGGGTATATATCTGCAACGAATGTGTGGATTTATGTGTTGAGATCTTCAAGGATGACGCCGCAGCGGCAAGCGCGGAGGATTTGAAAAATATTCCTAAGCCGGCGGAGATAAACGCATTCCTTGACGAGTATATCATCGGTCAGGAAACAGCGAAAAAGTCACTCTGTGTGGCGATTTATAACCACTATAAGCGAATACATTCAAAGGCTGTACAGAGCAATGTTGAGCTTCAGAAAAGCAACATTCTCATGATCGGGCCTACCGGCTGCGGAAAGACATTCCTGGCTCAGACACTGGCGAAGATGCTAAAGGTTCCGTTCGCCATTGCGGACGCAACCTCACTTACTGAGGCAGGATATGTGGGCGAGGATGTGGAAAATATTCTGCTTAAGCTGATTCAGGCGGCGGATTATGATATTGAGCTTGCGGAAAAGGGAATAATATACATCGATGAGGTGGATAAGATTTCCCGAAAGTCCGAAAACACGTCGATTACCCGAGATGTCAGCGGCGAGGGAGTTCAGCAGACTCTGCTGAAGATCCTTGAAGGTACGGTTGCATCTGTTCCGCCCAACGGCGGCAGAAAGCATCCGCATCAGGAGTTTATTCAGATTGATACCACAAATATCCTGTTTATTTGCGGCGGTGCCTTTGAGGGCCTTGATAAGATAATCGAGAGCCGAGTAAACAGTAAGACCATGGGCTTCGGTGCAAAGGTGGAGAGCAAAAAGGATAGAAACCGCGGCGAGATACTGAAGCAGCTTGAGCCGACAGACCTTTTGAAGTTCGGCATTATACCGGAGTTAATCGGCAGACTTCCGGTGGTGACAACACTGGATTCTCTGGGAGAGGATGCTTTGCGTTCTATCCTAACCGAGCCGAAAAACGCTCTCGTTAAGCAGTATCAGGCACTGTTCGAGATGGATAATGTCAAGCTTGAATTTGAGGATGAGGCGATAAGAACCATTGCGAAGCTTGCGGCGGAGCGCAAGACCGGTGCAAGAGGACTTAGAACCATTATAGAGTCGGTTATGCTTGACATAATGTATGAGATACCCTCCGACCCGACCATAGAGAAGGTTGTTATAACAAAGGGCTGTGTCGAGAAAAAGTCGAAGCCGAGAATGACCTATAATACCGACAGAAAAGAGACGGAGCCTATTGCCTCCAAGAAGAAGAAAATATCCGAGGAGAGTCAGGACGTCGGATAAGCTTTAAGTAAGTTGAGCATCCCCAAAGACCCGTAGGTCTTTGGGGATATTTTTGAGTGAAAATCGGAAAGGTGCGAAGTTTGTGCAGAAGTAGAGAACGGAAGCACAAAGACGGCCGCGCCGCAGGCAAATAAGAAAAGCCCATCCGAAGGATGAGCTTTTTGATAACAGCGAAGTCCGCTGTGACGTGGTACGCCTGATGCGATTCGAACGCACGACCTTCAGAGTCGGAGTCTGACACTCTATCCGGCTGAGCTACAGGCGCAAATTGACAACTATTATATTATAGCATACACCGGGGTAAATTTCAAGTATTATTTTTTAGGATATAAAACTTTTATTGTGATTTTCTTATAAACCTATAATAAAACAGTAATAAAAAGCAAAAAATATCCGGGAAAAAACTTGCAAACCGAAAAGATTTGTGATATAATTCAATAATGTATTAATATGAGAAAATCGGCGTATATGTCGGTTTGCAAGGAGAAATTAAAATGCTGAGAAGTATGACGGGCTTCGGCCGGGGTGAAAACGTCACGGACGAGTATAGTATACAGGTTCAGATTAAATCCGTAAATCATCGATACAGCGATGTCAGTGTCAGACTGCCGCGAGTTTACGGGTTTTTGGAGGACAAGATCAGACGCCGTGCTGCGGAGGGAATTTCACGAGGCAAGGCGGAAATTTCCGTTAACATCGAACGCAGAGACGGAAGTGACAAGGCGGTGACGTTGAACCGTGCGCTGGCGGCGGAGTATACCGAGGCTCTGCGCGGACTTTCGGAATTTGGGATTTCCGACGACTTGACGATGTCGGCAATGCTTCGTCTGCCGGATATATTCGATGTGGAATACAGAGAGATTGAAGAGGACAAGCTGTGGGAGCAGGTGAGAGAGACGATAGATATTGCTCTTGCGGACTTTAACGCTATGCGCGGCGAGGAAGGGCGGCGTCTCGGCGAAAATCTTCTTCAGCACCTCGGCGATCTTCTGAAAAATGTTGAGGCCGTTGAAGAACGCTCACCCAAGTGTGTGGAGGAATACCGTGCCAGATTGATGCGAAAGCTGGATGAGATTCTTGCGGACAGGAGCATTGACGAGGCACGAATCGTTGCCGAGGCGGCAATATTTGCGGATAAGACGGCAGTTGACGAAGAAACCGTTCGGCTGAGAAGCCATATCTGTGCCTTTGAAGAGACAATGTCGGCGGAGGAGCCGGTAGGCAAAAAGCTTGACTTCATCGTGCAGGAAATGAACCGAGAGGCAAACACTATCGGCTCGAAATGCAGCGATGCGGAGGCGGCGGCTCAGGTTGTGGAAATGAAGTCTGTTATCGAAAAGATACGCGAGCAGATTCAAAATATAGAATAGAGGTTGTGATTTATTATGAAGCTTATCAATATCGGCTTCGGCAATATTGTGTCGGGAGACCGTGTAATTGCCATAGTCAGTCCGGACTCTGCACCGATTAAGAGAATTGTGCAGGAATCCAAGGATAAGGGACTGTTGATTGACGCTACCTGCGGCAGGAGAACGAGGGCGGTTATTATAACCGACAGCGACCATGTTATTCTTTCGGCGATACAGACGGAGACTATCGCCGGCAGGGCCGAACCCAAGGAGGAGTATAAGGAGGAAGACAGCGGCGATGAAGACTAAGGGCAGATTGGTTGTAATCTCGGGACCGTCCGGGGTCGGAAAGGGAACGGTTATTCGCAGGCTGCTCGGCGAGTGCGAAAACCTGCGGCTTTCGGTATCGGCAACAACAAGGGCACCTCGGAATGAGGATACCGAAGGGGTTACCTACTTCTTTAAAACCGTTGACGAATTCCGCTCCATGATCGACGGCTCGGAATTTCTGGAATGGGCGGTGTATAACGGAAATTATTACGGTACGCCCTGCGCTGCGGTTGAGGAAAACCTGGAGAGCGGTTTGAATGTGATACTTGAAATAGACGTTCAAGGGGCACTTGAGGTTATGAAGAAGCGTCCGGATGCGGTATATATCTTTATTGCTCCGCCCGACAGAGAGACGCTTATGAAAAGGCTTGTCGGAAGAGGAACCGAAACGGAGGAACAGATAAAAAAGAGGTGTGCTGCCGCTGCTGCGGAGCTTGAGCAGCAGGACAAGTATGATTATGTAGTTGTAAATGATGTTCTCGACGATGCTGTTGAGGAGATTAAAAGTATAATTGAAGGGAAGAATGTAAAATGATGATTTATCCACCTATTGCGGAGCTTGTGAAAAAGGCCGGAAGCAGATATGCTTTGGTTATAGAGACGGCTAAGCGTGCAAGACAGCTTTCTCAGGGGGCGGAGGCATATTCAACGGCTGACGCAAACAAGGATGTAGCCGTTGCGGCAAACGAGATATACGAGGGAAAGCTGAGCGTTGTGCAGACAAATCAGCTTCAGCCGGAGTCGCATGTGTCAGACTCGGAGGAGTAAGACGTGATAGTGTTCGGAACGGATTTGCGTATATCCGTTCCGTTTTGATTTCAATAAGGGGCATTGCCCCGCCATTCAACGAACGACAAGGGCGTTTGCCCGTGTTCGGCATGAGTGTGGACTCCTGCCGAATTTGAAGCTTCTCACGCTGTCTACGGAGGTGAGAAATTTTTGTCGTGCAGTTATATGCGAAATTCAGACAAGGAGATTTTAGCTATGATTGCGAAGGTAATGCTGACCGATGCGGGCTATGCCCTAAGCCGTGAGTTCGACTATCTTATGCCTGAGGGTGCTGATGCAAAGGTTGGAATGAGGGTCATTGTGCCGTTCGGGGCGCGCAACAATTCCGAGGAGGCAATAATTACTCGCTTTGCCGAGCATAGCAGCCACGGCAGGCTGAAGCGGATAAAAAAGCTTGTCGACAGTGAGCCGTGCTTGACCGAGGAACAGCTTTCGCTCTGCTTTTGGATGCAGCGCAGGTATCTTTGCACCTTTTCTCAGGCGTACAAGCAGGTTCGACCGCCGCGGCTTGCCGCAAGAATATGCCAATGGTATGTTTTGCTGCGTGAGCCGTCGGAGGATGAGAAAATCACCGAAAATCAGCGCAGACTTGCCGAGGCACTCAAGCAGCGCAGCGGCTCTGCCGATTATCGCGAGCTTGCAGAGCTTTCGGGGATAAAGAATCTGAAGCAGACGGCGTACAGGCTGGCGGACCTGGGAATAATCGAAATATGCGAGAACATAAAGGATTCGGTCGGGGCAAAGCTTGTTCGCAAGGTGCGTCTTGCGTGCAGCGATGAGGACGGATATGCCGTGGCGGACGAGCTTTACGCAAGGCGTGCCTATGTGCAGGCAAATATGCTTCTTTCCCTGTGCGACTGCGGTGAGATGACCTGCGCAGAGCTTGTGGATATGTCGGAGGGAAATTACGCATCGCTGAATGCCCTGTGCGACAAGGGACTTGCCGAGATATACAGCGAGCAGCTTGTGCGTGAGGCATATGACGAGAGGAATTATACATCTGATCGGGAATATATTCCCACCAACGAGCAAAAGCCGATAATTGAATACCTGAATGATAAAATCGAGCAGGGTGTGCACGAGCGTATTCTTCTGCGCGGTGTTACGGGCAGCGGCAAGACCGAGGTTTTTCTTCAGGCAATCCGCAGGTGCATAGAACTGGGCAAGCAGGCGATAATGCTTGTCCCTGAAATATCGCTTACGCCCCAGATGGTAGAGAGGTTTGTAAGCCGATTCGGCAATTCGGTTGCGGTCATGCACAGCGGTCTGTCCGTAGGTGAGAGGTTTGACCAGTGGAACAGGATAAAAAACGGTGAGGTCAGCGTTGTGGTCGGGGCGAGAAGTGCGATTTTTGCGCCCTTTGACAATATCGGAATAATCATACTTGACGAGGAGCATGAGAGCAGCTATAAATCCGACACTGCGCCGAGGTATCATGCTGCTGATATTGCGGAATACCGCGGCGGAAAGTACGGAGCACCGGTGCTGCTTGCCTCTGCCACCCCGGACATCGTTACATATTACAGGGCACTTCAGGGAGAGTATACGCTGTTCGAGATGAATAAAAGGTATAACGAGAGTGCTCTTCCAAAGGCGAGGATTGTGGATATGCGAAGCGAGCTTTTTGATCTGCACAACGCCTCCTGCATAAGTGTGCGGCTCAGAGAGGAAATACGCTTAAACCTTGAAAGAGGCGAGAAAACGGTTCTTTTTTTGAATAGAAGAGGATATAACACCTTTGTGTCGTGTCGCCAATGCGGAGAGGTCATACAATGCGAAAATTGCAGCATTGCAATGACTTATCACAAAAATACAGACAAGCTTGTGTGTCACTACTGCGGACTTACCATGGACAACGTAAAGGTCTGCCCGTCCTGCGGTTCGAAATATGTACGCTTTTTCGGCACGGGTACGCAGAGAATCGAGGATGAGCTGTCAAAGCTGTTCCCCGAGGCGCGAATTTTGCGTATGGACTATGATACCACCTCGAAAAAGGGCGGTCATGAGCGAATACTGCGAAAATTCCGAAACGGCGAGGCGGACATACTGCTTGGAACTCAGATGGTGACAAAGGGGCTGGACTTCCCGGACGTTACCTTGGTAGGTGTTCTTGCGGCGGACACTGCGCTGAATGTTGACGATTTTAGGGCGAATGAGAAGTGTTTTTCGCTTATCACGCAGGTCTGCGGCAGAGCCGGCAGAGGTGATGTTGCCGGCAGAGCGGTAATCCAGACGTATCAGCCCCAAAACAGAACCATTAACTTTGCCAAGGAGCAGAATTACACTGCGTTCTACGAAAATGAAATACTTTACCGGAAAAGAATGGATTATCCGCCGTTCTGTGATATTGTTTATATTTTGCTGAGCGGTGAGGAAGAAAGAGCGGTTGAGGCGGAAATTTGCAATATAGGAGAAGTATTAAAGGAGCAAACCGAGGGAACATCGGCGATACAGAAGATAATCGGGCCTGCGGCGGCACCGATAAACAGAATAAAAAATAAATTCAGATACCGTATAATGCTCAAGGTCAAGCAGGCGGAGCTTATACTGCCGCTTTTGGGGCATATTTATGAGGGACATGAAAATTCGGGTATAAAAAACACATTGTCGATTGACATCAACCCCACAAATATGGTATGATATAACATAAGCGCAGATGCCCATCGTCTCTCAGTCGACGGGCTGCAATCTGTGCAGGGGTCTGCTTCTTGCAAGCATTGCCCTGCGTTGCTGCGATTTAAAATACTGATAAAGATTTATGTTACTTGGAGGTAATTATGGCTATAAGAAATATATTTAAGCTCGGACAGGACGGGGAGGACGTTCTCGGAAAAAAGTGCCGCCCTGTGGGAGAAATCAATGATAGAATGAAGCAGCTTCTCGAGGATCTGACTGATACGCTGTATGAGTCGGGCGGAGTCGGACTTGCCGCTCCGCAGGTAGGAGTTCTTCGGCGCATGGCGGTGATAGATGTGGGAGATGGACTTATTGAGCTTATCGACCCCGAGATAATAGACGTGAACGGCTCGCAGACCGGGACGGAGGGCTGCCTCAGCTACCCCGATCACTGGGGAATAGTGACACGTCCCAATAAGGTTGTTGTCCGTGCCAAGGACAGAAACGGAAATGTACGCGAGGTGTGCGGAGAGGGGCTTCTGGCTCGTGCGCTCTGCCACGAGATAGAGCATCTGGACGGGCATATGTTTATAGAAAAGGTCGAAAAATGGATCGAAGTTGATGACAAGGAGTAGGTCTTATCTTCATATGTCGGGCAGAGCCGAAGTGCGGTGCATACGGAATATCAATCGGAGCTGCTGACGCTGATATTTTCGCGGCGGTACTTTGCGGGTGTTGTGCCGGTTGCGGCACGGAACTTGGAGATAAAGTTGCTCTTGCTTTTGTAGCCTACGTCGCAGGCAATCTCAAAGACGGATTTATAGCTTGTTCGAAGCAATATTTTCGCCTTATTGATACGGTAATCGGTAAGGTATTCGTAGGGGGTTACGCCCATTTGCTTCTTGAATATACGAATAAAATGATATTTTGAAATGTTTATGCGGTCGGTCATATCCTCTATGGTTATGGCTCGGCCGTAATTTTTATGTATAAAATCAAGCACGGCGCGCAGCTCGGGATAACGGCCGTCCGTGCCCTCGGGGCGGAGAGCCTGACGAAGCTTTTGAGTCAGAAGCTCGGTCATGAGCCGTGATATGCAATCGGAAATGAGTGCTCCGGTCAGCAGGTCGTTCTTGCTTGACAGATTCAGAAGATTAATGAAGTCCGACTCAAAATCACCGGTGTTTGCAACGGGAATTGCGTGATACTTATCATCGTTTATAAGGCGTTCGTAGCCGCCTGCGCCGCTGCCGTCAAAGTGAATCCATAGGTTGTGCCACGGAGGCTTGACCGTTTCGTAGCGGTGCCGCTCGCCGCAGCGGAGGATTACAGCCGTGTTCGGCAAAAGAGCAATTTCGTTTCCGTCGGCAGTCAGGCGGCCCGCACCCGATACCGTGTAGATAAGCTGCCAGCCGGAGCGACCGTCACGCTCGGTATAATATCTGCCCCCGGCGAAAAATTCGCCCGCTTCGGTAATGTAGAAGGGCAGTGTCCGTGCTATGTCGGGCTTGGTGCATATAACCCATTTTGAATTGTCAGATATGTCAAGACAGTAATCGAGCATCCTTTACATCTCCTTTGGAATAAATAATGTTTTATATCAGCCGTTTGTAAAACGTGAAAAGGTGTGTAAAATTAGGATATTTTAAAATTCCGTTTTGTATGCTTTCTCCGCTTGTATGCTCCTATGCGGCAAAGGAAGTTGTCACGAAGTGACTGCACGGCAAAAAGTATAAAATATTTTGAATTAATTGCCCGAAGCCCTGTTCCGACCTGCCGCTCCCGGTCGGCAATGTAATATTTTATACTTTTTGGAAGATTATCCACAATTTTGCGTTTTCACATTTTACAATCGACTAAATAATATTTTATATTCAAAAATGCGGAACAGCCAGTGAACCGCTCCGCATTTTTGACAGGTCTGAAAATTTACTTGAATAAATTTGTCAGAAGATCTATAAGGTTGAACTTCACAACAACGCCGGCAAATACGATAGATACCATGCTTAAAAGCTTGATAAGAATATTTACCGAGGGGCCTGCGGTATCCTTGAAGGGATCACCCACTGTGTCGCCAACAACGGCTGCCTTGTGGTTGTCGGAGCCTTTGCCGCCGAAGTGACCCGTTTCGATAAATTTCTTTGCGTTGTCCCATGCGCCGCCGGAGTTTGCCATCATAATTGCGATTGCAAAGCCGGAAACAAGAGCACCGGCAAGCATTCCGACAACACCGTTAACGCCGAGAATAAGACCTACTGCAATAGGTGCGATAATACCGAGAGCGGCAGGGAGAATCATCTCGTGCAGAGATGAGCGTGTGCAGATGTCAACGCAGGTTTCGTAATCAGCTTCTGCCTTGCCCTCCATAAGACCCTTTATCTGCTTGAACTGACGGCGTACCTCAACAACAATTTTCTGTGCCGCACGGCCGACAGCCTTCATTGTAAACGCACTGAACAGGAATGGCAGCATCGCACCTATAAACAAGCCGATCAGAACGGATGGGTTGGTAATTGTCAAATTAAGCACGCCGCCGAGGCCTTCGACCTTGTCGGTGTAGGAAACGATAAGAGCCAGAGCGGTCAGTGCCGCAGAGCCTATCGCAAAGCCCTTGCCCGTTGCCGCAGTTGTGTTACCGAGAGAGTCAAGGGCATCGGTGCGGTTTCTGACAGTGGATTCAAGCCCTGCCATTTCGGCAATACCGCCGGCGTTATCGGCAACGGGACCGTATGCGTCGGTGGCAAGGGTAATACCGAGTGTCGAGAGCATTCCGACTGCGGAAATGCCTATACCGTAAAGACCCATCGCAAAGTTGTTTGCACCGCCCGATACAAAGTAGCTTATAAGAACCGATATTGCTATGATTATAACGGGGATAGCCGTGGAATTCATGCCGAGGGCAAGACCGTCGATTATTGTCGTTGCGCTTCCCGTTTCAGAGGAGGCGGCAAGCTTCTGTGTGGGCTGATACGAATCCGAGGTGTAGTATTCGGTAAAGAAGCCGATCAATACGCCTGCCAGAAGTCCTGAGATTACCGCCCAGAACACACCGCTGTTATCGGGCAGAAGATTGAATATCAAAAGTGCCGAACCGAGAGCGGAGAGTATGGAGCTTATATATGTTCCGCGGCGGAGCGAGCCCAAAAGATTTTTCTGTGTTGCGCCCTCCTTGGTGCTTACAAAGAAGGTGCCTATGATTGATGAGATAATACCGATGCCTGCGATGAGCATAGGAACAATTACACCGACCATGCCGAGCTTTGCGGCAGCGGCGAGAGCGGCAGCCGAGATAACCGAGCCGACATAGGATTCGTAAAGATCGGCACCCATACCGGCAACATCGCCTACGTTGTCGCCCACGTTATCGGCGATAACGGCGGGGTTTCTGGGATCGTCCTCCGGGATGCCGGCTTCAACCTTGCCGACAAGGTCAGCACCAACGTCAGCCGCCTTGGTGAAGATACCGCCGCCGACTCTGGCAAACAGAGCCATGGAGCTTGCGCCCATGCCGAAGGTCAGCATTGCGCCCGTAATTGAGGACGGGTCATTGCCGTAGAAGGCTCGAAGTATCAAGAACCATACGCTTATGTCAAGAAGTCCGAGGCCTACAACGGTCAGACCCATAACGGTACCGCTGGAAAATGCAATTTTAAGACCCTTGTTAAGTCCCTCCCTTGCGCCGTTAGCGGTTCTGCTGTTGGCGTAGGTGGCGATTTTCATTCCCACAAAGCCGGAAAGACCCGAGAAGAAGCCGCCGGACAGGAATGCGAAGGGTACAAACCATGTGAGCACACCGGCCGCACTCATAATTATGAGGATAACAAGCATTACAACAAAAAATACAGATACGGTTTTATACTGCCGCTTTAAATACGCCATGGCACCCTTGCGGATCTTTGCGGAAATGTTAGCCATTTCGGCAGTTCCTTCGGGACATCGTTTTACGCTGTAGAATTTGCATACGGCGAATACAAGACCGATAATTGCGGCACACAATACAAGAATAGGAGCCGCTGTTTCCAGATATGTCATTATTGACATCCCCCTTAAGTATAAATTTTATAATTTTGCGGATATTTATATCCGCATTTTTTATATAATTATTGTATGCGTAAATCAAATTTAAATAAGCTTATAATTTAATTATATCTTGAAATTTAATGTTGTCAAGGGAAAAATATGGTTTGTAATTAATTTGTTATTGTTTTTGTCGGAATAATTTTCGGTTAAAAGGTCAAAATAGATATGAAAAAGTGCAGAAAGGAGAATTATTTTATGGACGCACTGGCTTTAATACTGATTATTGTAGGAGCAATAAACTGGGGCAGCATCGGTCTTTTCGGCGTTAACATCGTCGGAATGCTGTTCGGCGGTCAGCTTTCGGTCATCAGCCGTATTATTTACACGCTGGTGGGAATAGGCGGACTTTGGGCTATCACCTTTTTCTTTAAGGAAAAGGTTCTGGACAAAGAGCATGTAAGATAGATATAAAAAGCTGCGGCAGGGTGTTTGTTTTTACCCTGTCGCAGCAGTGAGATACATGATTTTATCAAAAGCCCAGATCCTCGTTAACGAGGATAATTTTAATCCTTCCGGGAACCTTGCTGCGCCGTGTCTTTACAACATATGAGCACATACATTCCTCCGACAGACAGTCGATGCATTTACCCTTGGAGCAGCCGGTCTTGGTAAGACCGAAGCGTTCGGCATTCTTGACCGCCGCAACGTTCTGAACACGGTATTCCGCCTCTGCGAGAGTGCCGCATATTTTGTTTTTTCCGATAATCATAATGACGTTTTTCGGACCGTAGCACATAGCCGCAACACGGTTTCCCATTCCGTCAATGTTGACTAAGATTCCGTCCTCGCTGACTGCGTTTGAACTCATTAAAAATACATCCGCAAGCAATCCTCGGCGCATAAGCTCCTCTCTCTCCTCGGGGGTTTTTGCGCTGTCACGGTCGAGGAGCTTACAGCCCTTTTGGCGCAGAAGCTCAAGAATACCGGTCTGAGCAACGGTTTTTGAACCGCCCCAGGCAACGGTGGCGTCATTTTCTGTCATATCTGCGGCAAGTCTTGCTGCGTCATCTGCCGTTTCACAGCAGCGTACTTCAAAATTACGCATTTTAAGCTTTGGTACAAGCTTTTCGATTTTCGCATCCATTAATATTACCCCTTTTTAAAATTATTAAATGAGCTTCGGCATAGGAGGAAGCATCTTTGCGCGGCCGAGAGCCTTTCCGACAATATAAGCTATTATAAAGTCGACGCAGTGATGTGCAAGTGTGCCGAAAATTGTAATCAAAACCATTGCGGATACCGAGTATCCGTCCGCCGGTGCGGCAAAGGCACCGAGATAAAATATAAGTACAACAAGACCCTCAATCAGAGAGTGTACAGCACCCGTGGCCAGACACAGCGGAATCGCACGCATACCGCGCTTTATGAACAGCGCACCCATTATTGCGAAGAAGATATGCGATGCGGCACGAACCGCAATGATAAGCGGTGCGGTAAAGAAAAAGCCAAGCGTAGTGCCAACCGCAGTGAAGACCGCAACCTGAGGTGATATGAACATTGCTAAGATTACGGGAACGTGTGCCATAAGCGTTGCGGAATACGGACCGACTACAATCCTAAACGGAAGTCCGGTAAATATCATCGGTATAAGTATGCCGACAGCAATCAGCAGCGCAGATATTACCATGTCTTTTGTTGTAAATTTTTTCTTCAATTTAAACCCCTCCAAGTAATAATTAAATAAATAATAGCACAAATTTCCCCCAATGTCAAACATTATGGTATAAAACCGCAAATGCTTGTTAAAAATATCCGTAAAGGCAGTATTATCAAATAAAATATTATACAAAAATTAATAATAAAATGACGGAGGAATAAGAAATGGCGGAGCGCAGAGGAAAGAGAGCGGTAATCATAAGCAACATAAAGTCGGATTCCATAGAACAGGCAATCTTTATATTGAGGTCGTCTTCGGCAGAGCCGACAGCTGCAGCAGTGGGTCGCGGAATAGTCGAGGAGGCACAGGAGATTATAAATAATTACATTAACACCATCGAAATGCCCGAGGCGGCAGAGCGCAGCGTCCGAAGCCGTCGTTTTGCCGCTGTTCTTGCCGTTCTTGCGTTTATTTTGTCGGCGGCTGCTGCTGCGGTTTGCCTGCTTTTGGATTAAATACAAATAAAATTTAAAAACGCTACCCGCTTCGACATAATAATTACCACTATTTGGATATAATAGGGTTATTAACGAGAGGTAAGAGGAGTGTTACAAATGAAACAGGCAAACAAAGATAAGATAAGCACTGCTGTGCAGCTTGCACAGGGTTTTAAGGGACGGGGGATAAGTGCGGCAGAGGCGGCGGTAAGACTGATAGGATTTTTCCTTGCTCGTGCCGTGCCATATGGTGGCATAGCACCCTTCGGGCTGGCATATATCACTATGGAGAGGCGCTTCGGCTTGGGTGCGGTTGTAAGCTGTGCCGCTGCGGCGGCGGGGTATGCATCGCTGCTGGATTTTCGGCTTGGGCTGCGATACATATGCTGCACCCTGGCGTACCTGCTTTTTCTGTTTGCGGCAGGGGACAGGGATGAGGATATTCCCATGGCGGCCGCAGTCGGTGCGGCGGCATCGGCGGAGGTGCTTGCCGGAATTGCGGAAATGATGATTTACGGGTTTTCCGTGGCCGCGGCTTTCGGCTGCATTGTCGGTGCAATGCTGACGGCGGTAGGAGGAGTTGTGTTTGAAAAAACGTCACAGATACTTAGCGGCAGGCGCAGCGTTCTGCTTTCGATGAACCGTGAAGAAAAGGCATGTCTCGGCATAATGTGTGCGGTTATGCTTCTGGGGCTTAAGGGGCTCAGGATCGGTGAATTTATCTCTGCGGCGGATATTGCCGGGCTGTGGCTTATCGGGATGTTTGCGGCAAGCGGCGGCGTCGGCTGCGGTGCTGTCTGCGGAATCTGTGTCGGACTTATATGCGGCGGCGGTGATGCGATGTACAAAATGTCTGTATGCGCCGTCTGCGGTATAGCCGGCGGACTTGTATACAGGCACGGCAGAAACAGTGTGGGACTGTTAACCGCAGCGGCTGCGGCGGCGGGTGCGGTGTATTGTGCGGCGGCGGGATACACTCTGTTCGGCTGGGCGGATATACCGCTTTCGGCGATATTTATAATAATGACGCCGGAGACGGTGCCGAGGACACTGAAGAGAATTATGGGAATAGACAGCGGAAAGGGAGATGCACAGAGATGCCGTGAATATATCCGCGGACGGCTTGATACGGCGGCAGGCTCCTTCAGGAATCTTGCGGAAACCTTTTTCAGTCTGTCCGACAATGAGGAGGGACCTGATGCAGAGGAGATATCCATGCTCTTTGACAGCGTTGCCGAACGGGTCTGCCGTGAATGTCCGGCTATCGGTGACTGCTGGGTTCAGCACTTCAACAGAACGTACAACGGCCTGTTTAAGATGCTTAAGCATATGGAATGCCACGGAACTCTTGCGGAGGAGGAGGCGGAGAGCTGTCTCGGGCGGCGTTGCCTGCGTGGAAGAAGCCTGACCCGTGAGATGAACGCTCTGCATGAGATATACAGGATAAACTGTGTATGGAGGAGCAAGCTGAGCGAAAACCGAGAGCTTGCCGCACAGCAGATTGCAGGCGTGGCACAGATTTTGGACGGTATTTCCGATGAGCTGTGTGAGGAGCGGATTGACAGCAATGCTGAGCAGGAGATAAGAATGAGGCTTGTGTCCAAGGGAATTGAGATAACAGAGCTTGACGTGACAATGGACGGGCGTGACGGGTACTTTGCCTATGTGGGAGCCGTTGTCGAGGATAACCCCGATGCACAGCGGCGGAGCATTGAAACGACCCTCCGCGCCGTGCTTGGTGTCAGAATGACAATGGTCGGAGCGGTCAGAGCGGACGGCGGAGAGCTTATGATGCGTTTTGCAAGACCGCAGGGCTATGCTGTGGAAGCAGGCTCGGCTTCGGGCGGTGCGGGAGAGGAAAACGGTGACAGCTGCGTTATGCGTTATTTGAGTGAGGGAAAGTACGCCGCCGCGCTGAGCGACGGAATGGGTACAGGACACCGTGCGTCCCGAGACAGTGCCGCAACGGTAAGAATTTTAGGGGACTTCCTCGAGGCGGGCTTTGACAGGGAGCTTGCGGTTCGGCTTGTCAATTCCATAATGGTGATGAAATCGGCAAATGAGGCATTTGCTACGGTAGATATATGTGTGATTGACCTGTTCGGCGGCGAGGCGGAATTTATAAAGAACGGAGCCGAGCCGAGCTACATCAAGCGCGGCGGCGAAATTGAAACGGTTAAGGGGGCATCTCTCCCCGTAGGCGTGGTGAGGGATGTCGAAATCGAGACCTTTGCCCATAAGCTTAACATCGGTGACATTGTTGTCATGCTCAGCGACGGCATGAGAAAGAAGGACGGCAGCGAGGAGTGGATAAAGACGATGATTGCCGAGGCTGATGAGGATATGCCGGCGCAGGAGCTTGCGGACAGAATCATGGATATGTCTAAAATTCTGCATGGAAATGAGCTTGCAGACGATATGACGGTTATGGTTATGAAGCTGTGCCGAGGCAGATAGACGAGCCGAAATTTGGTTAAATTTTTGGATGTGGTGCACTGCATAAGACAATTTTTTATAAAATACGACGGTAATTTTTAAAATTATAAAAAAATACTTGACAATTCAAAACATATGGAGTA
Organism: uncultured Ruminococcus sp.; assembly: GCA_902766745.1. Taxonomy (GTDB): domain Bacteria; phylum Bacillota; class Clostridia; order Monoglobales; family Monoglobaceae; genus UMGS1820. The sequence goes on along the minus strand of CACXES010000052.1, from coordinate 26,828 downwards.
TGATAAAATTGTATTTATAAATTTGATGAAGGGAAACGGAAGCATGGGCAGCTGTTCGAACTTAAATGCATCAAAATCAAATAAGTTCTACTTTTATTTTAGCTTTAGCTTTAGTGGCTACGGCTATTTTTGGTGTGAAAATTCGAGAGAGCTCTGAACCGATTTACCTTTTGAAAATTAAATCTCAGTATGGTATGGGCAGGTTCTCTCGAACCTGCCCTTTTTGATTGTCGGCTGCACGGACGCAAAGTCTGACCATGCGGCGCCGAGGGTGAGCGGAGCGGACGGCATACGGCGGTCAAGGTGTGTCTTGAGAAAAATTAAGCTTGGAAGGAATGATATAAATGGTTGTAATAATGAAACCGAAAACAAAGGAAGAGGATATCGAGACCGTTATTTCCTATATTAGGGATATGGGACTTGACGTAATGGTGAATAAAGGTGTAAACTATACAGTGTTGGGACTCTTGGGAGACACAAGCCGTGTAGATCCCGATACGCTTATGCTGAACGTTCATGTTGACCGCGTGATGCGGATAGAGGAGCCGTTCAAGAAGGTAAGCAGGAAGTTCCATCCGGAGAACACCGTAATAAAAATCGGTGAGGCGGAGTTCGGAAAGAAGAATACATTCAGTGTAATCGCCGGACCATGCTCGGTTGAATCCGACGCACAGGTAAAGGAGACGGCGGAGGCGGTCAAAAAAAGCGGTGCAAAGCTTTTGCGCGGCGGTGCATTTAAGCCGAGAACATCTCCGTATTCCTTCCAGGGACTTGAGCTTCGGGGAATTGAGATCTTAAAAGCGGCACGTGAGGAAACGGGACTTCCGATCGTGACGGAGATTATGTCACCTTACATGGTGGAGGAATTTGAAAGAGATGTCGATATAATTCAGGTCGGTGCAAGAAATATGCAGAACTTCGACCTTTTAAAGGAGCTTGGAAAGTGCAGCAAGCCAATACTCCTAAAGCGCGGACTTTCGTCCACCATTGAGGAATGGCTCATGTCGGCGGAGTATATTCTGGCAGGGGGAAATCAGAACGTAATCCTCTGCGAGAGGGGTATCAGAACCTTTGAAACCTATACCAGAAACACCCTTGACTTGAGTGCGATTCCGGCGGTCAAGAAGCTCAGCCATCTGCCGGTTATCGTTGACCCGTCGCATTCGGCAGGTATGAGCTGGATGGTAGAGCCGCTGTCTATGGCGGCAATGGCGGTAGGTGCGGACGGACTTATCGTCGAGGTGCACAACTGCCCGGAGAAGGCTCTGTGCGACGGTGCGCAGTCGCTTAATCCCAAGCAGTTTGAAGACTTGATGAACAAGCTTCGCACTATGGGCAAAAACATTGGAATTAACGTTTAAAACAAAACATACAGGCAGGATGATGGATGATTATGGAAGAAAAGACGGAAGCAGGCTTTAAAACAGCGGTTATAGGATTGGGAATTATAGGCGGCTCAATGGCGTACGGCTTGAGGGATTTTAAAGGCGGAACGGTTGTCGGCTGTGACATGAATTCTAAGGTTCGGGAGAGCGCTGAGGCGTGCGGCGCGGTGGAGCGGTGCTTTAGCGATGCCGGAGATGCAATAGAGGACGCTGATTTGGTGATTATCGCCACATATCCCGACAGCGTTGTACAAATAGTTAAGGAAAACAGAGCAAGGTTCAAATCGGGGGCGGTGATAACGGATATATGCGGCGTCAAAACCCGTATTTCAAAGGAAATAACCGAAGCCCTGCCGGAGGGAACATACTATGTCGGCAGTCACCCGATGGCAGGCAAAGAGGTTGAGGGCTTTGAAAATGCAGAGCCTGACCTGTTTTGCGGCTGCGGATTTATAATAGTTCCCTCGGATAAGTCGGATGAATCCGCCGTTTTGCTTGTGCGCGAAATGGCGGAATACTTAGGTGCGGCAAGGATTGCGGTCAGCACTCCTGCCGAGCATGATGCGATTATTGCGTATACAAGCGACCTTATGCACGTTTCGGCGGCGGCACTTTGCCTGAACTTTAACGATGATATGAATTTGGCTTATACCGCCGGGGCGTTTCGGGACTGTACGAGGATTGCGCTTATAAATCCGAAGCTGTGGACAGAGCTGTTCCTTGAAAATGCGGATTATACTGTGGGTGAGATAGACAGGTATATTGAGTCGCTGAACAAATTCCGTGAGGCAATAGATAAACGGGACGGCAAAGGCCTTTATGAGCTGCTGAGCCATGTTCGCGAGAATAAAATAAATATACTTGACAGATAGGATAATTAGTCAGATAGGATAAATTAGACAGATAGGAGAAATTAGTCAGATAGGAGAAATCATATGAGAATATTAAGAGCGGAAGTGCCGGGACATGAGTATGATATTCATATAGGAAAGGGTTTGTTGGATAAAGCGAGCGAGATAATAGGCGAGCTTTTCTCCGGCAAGCGTATTGCCGTTGTAACCGATTCTAATGTGGGACCGCTTTATGCGAAGCGTTTGACGGGCGCACTCGGAGCCTATGAAACACGGGTAATCACCGTTGAAGCCGGAGAGCACAGCAAGTCCGGCGAGGTTCTTTTCAGCCTGTATGACAAGCTTTTGGATTTTGGCGTGACTAGAACGGATATGATTATCGCTCTCGGCGGCGGCGTTGTCGGCGACCTTACGGGATTTGCCGCAGCAACGCTGCTTCGGGGGATACCCTATGTTCAGATTCCGACAACGCTTTTGGCACAGGTGGATTCCAGCGTGGGCGGAAAGACGGCGGTAAACCTTGAACGCGGCAAAAATCTTGTTGGTGCGTTTTATCAGCCTAAGGCGGTGATTATCGACACCGAGTGTCAGAAGACACTGCCGAGGAACGTTCTTGCGGACGGCATGGCGGAGGTTATAAAGTACGGAGCGATCTCCGACAGCAATTTCTTTGAAAAGCTCGAGACCTTGGAGCTTAACAGCGTGGCGGAGCATATGGAGGATATAATCTATACCTGCTGTGCCATAAAAGGGAGGATTGTCGAGGAGGACGAGCACGACACCGGGCTTCGAATGATTTTGAATTTCGGGCATACCTTCGGACACGGCGTGGAGAGATACTATCATTATGACCTGTACACTCACGGTATGGGCGTTGCGGTTGGAATGGTTATGGCGTGCAGATGGGGTGAAAATCGGGGGATAACGCCCATAGGCACTGCGGAAAGAATGAAGAAAATACTTGAAAGATACGAGCTTCCCACCGAAACGGAGCTTCCGGCAGAGGAGCTTATGAAGGCGGTTTCGGTGGATAAAAAGGGTGACGGAGATTATATAAACGTTATTGCCCTGAATAAAATCGGCGAGGCGTCGGCTCACAGAGTGTTAAAGAGTGAGCTGTACGTCGGGCTGTAATGCAAAATTCAGATATTGCGGCGGAATCGACACTGCGGCAGGATTGCGGAGGAGAATATGGATAATGTTATAATTGAACCGGGAATGCTCAGGGGGACGGTTGCTGTTCCCCCGTCCAAGAGCGCGGCGCACCGTGCGGTGATTGCGGCGGCGCTGTCGGGCGGCGAATGTGTTATTGAAAACGCAGTGCTGTCGCAGGACATTGAGGCAACGCTCAGAGGCGTGAGCTCTCTCGGCTGCAAGCACAGATACAATTCAAAGACAAGGACGCTGACCCTTGCACCCAAGGCGCAAAAACCAAAGCGCAGACTTGAAATAGACTGTGGCGAGAGCGGCTCGACACTCAGGTTCATGATACCGATTGCCCTGACCTTCAGCGGCAGCGCAAGCTTCATAGGCCACGGAAGGCTTATGAAAAGACCTATGGAGCCGTATTTTGAGATGTTCAAAAAGCACGGGATAGAGTATAGGATTCAAGACAACGTTCTTGAGGTCAGCGGTGGCTTGAAAAGCGGTGAATATGAGATTGCCGGGAATATCAGCTCACAGTTTATCACCGGGCTGCTGTTCGCCCTGCCGAGGCTGGACGGCGACAGCGTCATTACCGTTACCACCGAGGCGGAATCCAAGGGGTATATAGATATGACATTGGATATCCTAAAGGATTTCGGAATAGAGATAGAGAACAGGAATTACCGAAAGTACATAATAAAGGGAAATCAAGAATACAAGCCGCGTAATTACACGCTGGAGGGCGACTATTCCCAGGCGGCATTCTTCCTCGTGGCAGGTGCGATAGGAAATGATATTGAATGTGTAGGATTGAGTGAGAACAGTCTTCAGGGTGACCGAGAGATTGTCGGTATAATAGAGCGTGTGGGCGGCATAATTGAAAAAACGCCCAACGGAATCCGCGCAAAGCACACTTCCAATATGCACGGCATAGAGATAGATGTGTCGGAGATTCCGGATTTAGTGCCGATTTTGGCGGTTTTGTTTGCCTTTTGCAAGGGTGAGAGCAGGATATTGAACGCCGGGCGGCTTCGGATGAAGGAGAGCGACAGACTTGCGGCGGTCAGCGGTGAGCTTTCGCATATGGGCGTAAATATAGAAGAAGGCGCCGACAGCCTTAAAATTATCGGCGGACAGACGGTGAACGGAGTATGTGTATCGTCACGGGGTGACCACAGAATAGCCATGGCGGAAGCCATAGCGGCGTGTCGTGCCGAGGGCGAGCAGGTTTGTATATTGAACGCTCTGTCAGCGGTAGCGAAGTCGTACCCCGACTTTTTTGATGTGTATAACGGATTGAAAATATGAGAGCTTGTTTGAAATTAAGCGAAAAAATGCAGGAGGAATGAGATGAACACTTGGGGAGAGCGGTTTAAGGTAAGTATTTTCGGAGAATCTCACGGAAAGGCAATAGGTGCGGTGCTTGACGGGGTTCCGTCGGGAACGGAGCTTGATGAAGAATATATAAAGATGAGGATGGACAGGCGAAGACCCGGGAAGAACCTGATGTCGACCACCCGTGTGGAGGGGGATCGGGTTAAAATCGTTTCCGGCTTTGTGAACGGAAAGACCACGGGTACGCCCATGTGCGGAATTATCGAAAACAGAGATATGCGGTCGAAGGACTACCAAGGGGAGCTTATGCGTCCGGGACACGCAGACTATACCGCATATGTCAAGTACGGCGAAAGCCGTGATTTCAGGGGCGGCGGCCATTTTTCGGGCAGGATTACCGCACCTTTGGTATTTGCCGGTGCCGTTGCCGAGCAGGTTCTGAAAAAATATTCGGTGACTATCGGCACACATATCTACAGGGTGGGTGATGTGTATGACACACCCTTTGACTCGGTTTCGACTGACATTAACGCCTTAAATGATTTGGAAAAAATGGATTTTCCGGTGATTTGCGCCGAGGCGGGAGAGAAAATGCGCGAGGAGATAGACAGGAGCCGTCTTTCTGCGGATTCTGTCGGCGGAATTTTGGAATGTGCGATATGCGGAATGCCTGCCGGTGTAGGCTCACCGTTTTTCGGCTCGGTGGAGAGCCGTCTGTCATCAATGATGTTTTCGATCCCTGCGGTAAAGGGAATCGAATTCGGAAGGGGCTTCGGCTTTGCCGGGATGTACGGAAGCGAAGCAAATGATGAGTTTTATATCGAGAACGGACAGGTAAAAACCCGCACAAACAACAATGCCGGCATAAACGGCGGAATCACCAACGGTATGCCGATAATATTCCGTATTGCCGTAAAGCCTACGGCATCGATAGGTCAGACGCAGAACAGCATTGACATAGAAAGAATGGAAAATACGGAGATTAAAATTCACGGCAGGCATGACCCGTGTATTGTGCACCGTGCGGCATCCGTTGTTTCGGCGGCGGCGGCAATCACGGTTTTGGATATGATATTGGGGGAGGCGTAAGTATGGGCGAGCTGGAACAGTTGAGAGATAGAATTGACGAACTGGACAGAGAGCTTTTGAAGCTTTTTACCGAGAGGATGGAGGTATGCACCAAGGTTGGTGAATATAAGCTTCGAACAGGGGCAAAGGTCCTCGATCCGGAAAGGGAAAAGCAGGTGCTGAACAGCAAGCTTAAAATGCTTGACAACCCGGAGCTGAAAAGCGAGGTATACGACTTTTTCAGCAATATTATGACCATAAGCCGTACAATTCAAGGCAGACTGATGTCCGAGGCAGAGGGCGGCGATGCCTGCGATAAGGTTATTGAGTGTGCAAAGCCTTCGGTCAAGAATCCTAAGGTTGCTTACTTCGGAGACGAGGGTTCGTATACCGAGGAGGCGGCAATAAAGTATTTCGGCGAGGAGGTCAGCCGAAGCTGTAAGTCGGATTTTATGGCGGTCTTAAAGCTTGCCGCCGAGGGCGAGGCGGACTATGCCGTTGTGCCGATAGAAAATTCCTCTACGGGGACAGTTGCCGATGTTTCGGAGCTTATCGCCGATATGGGACTGTATATAATCGGTGAGGTATATGTGCCGGTGCGGCATTGTCTTGTGGGGCTTGAAGGTGCCGAAACCGATAAGATAAAAAAGATATATTCGCATAATCAGGCGATTATGCAGTGTTCGGACTTCCTCGGAAAATTGAGCGGAGCCGAAGCAGAGGATTACCTCAGTACGGCACGCTCGGCAAAGAAGGTAGCGGAGCTTAACGATAAGACCTGTGCCGCCATTGCGTCCGAGAGGACGGCGAGGCTGTATAATTTAACAATTTTGGAGAAAAATATTGCAAACAACTCCTGCAACACCACCCGATTTGCCGTTACGGCGAGACGACCCGAGATGGATGATAAGAGCAATAAGATAAGCGTTGTTTTCACATTAAAGCACGAGAGCGGACAGCTTTACAGAATCCTCGGGGCGTTTGCCCGCTGCGGACTTAACCTTTTGAAGCTGGAATCCAGACCCATAGCGGACAGACCCTTTGAATACAGGTTTTACGCCGACTACACCGGGAATCTTATGGATGAGAAGGTTAAGGCGGTGACCGATGAGGTCATACGCGAGACACAGAGCTTTGACATACTGGGCTGCTATGACGAATGGAGCGGCGGCACACGGAGGATAATATAATGGGAATCTTGCTTATCGGAATGCCGGGCTGCGGAAAATCGAGCCTGGGCAGAGCCGCAGCAAGGCGGCTGAATATGAAGTTCCTTGATACGGATACAGAGATTGAAAAGGCGGAGGGAAGGACCATTCCCGAGATTTTTGCGGAATTCGGCGAGAGGTATTTTCGCCGTGCAGAGACTTTGGCATTGAGGAATGCAATAGGTCAAAATGCGGTGATTGCCTCAGGCGGCGGCATAGTGACAGAGAGAGAAAACTTGGAAATTATGAAAAGCGGAACGGTAGTATTTATCGACAGGCCGCTGGAGTGCATAGAGAGCGATATCGATACAAGCGGCAGACCGCTGCTGTCGGATAACGGCAGGCTTAAGCGGCTGTATGATGAGAGATATGACATATACCGCCGAGTATGCGATATAAGGATTCTCAATGACAGGGATTTTAAATATGCGGAAAAGATGTTGACAGATGCGATAAGGGGGATTTCAAATGATGAAAATAATGGTGATTAACGGGCCGAACCTTGACCTCCTCGGCGTACGAGAGCCGGGGGTTTACGGGGAACAAAGCTACAGCGATCTGGAGGCATATGTCGAAAAGCACGGCGAGGAGAGAGGCGTTGAGGCGGTTCCCATGCAGAGCAACAGCGAGGGAGATATTATAGACTATATTCATTATGCCTTGGGGAACTTCGACGGTATCGTCATAAACCCGGGGGCATATACTCACTACAGCTATGCCATTGCGGACGCTCTTGCTGCGGTTGATGTTCCGGCGGTTGAGGTGCATATAAGCAACATTCACAAGAGAGAGGAGTTCCGCCACAAGTCGGTTACCGCTCCGTCCTGCGTGGGACAGATATGCGGCTTGGGGTTTAAGGGCTATGCCCTCGCAATGGATTATCTTATAGATACAATATCAATGACGTCCGAAGAGGAGAGCGAATAATTATGATTAGGCTTGCCGTAATAGGAGATCCCATAGAGCACAGTCTGTCACCGGCTGTTCACGGAGCGGCGCTTGACAGACTGGGTGTTGAGTACGAATACAAAAAGGTGCATGTCCGTCCCGAGGAATTGGGGGAATTTGTCAAGACGGCGAAGCGCGAGGGTCTTGACGGGTTCAACCTGACCATGCCGCACAAGGTGAACATTCTTCCTTATCTGTCGAGGATAGATGATGAGGCACGCTATTATTCTGCGGTAAATACTGTGTGTATAAGAAACGGTGAGCTGCATGGCTTCAATACGGACGGAATCGGTTATGAGCTTGCCCTGGGCAGAATGGGGAAGAAGTTTTCGGGAAGCAGGCTGGTTGTCCTCGGCGCAGGAGGTGCAGCGGCGGCAGTGATTGCTGCGGCGATACGGGGCGGAGCGGAGAGTATTTCCGTTGCCTGTCGCACGGCGGCGCACGCAGAGAAGATATGCGACCGTGACCTTGGTGATACCAAAATAAAAATCTGCGGCTTTTCCGATACGGAGATTGCCGCCGAGTGCGAATGCGCCGAGGTGCTTATTAACGCCACCCCTCTGGGAATGGAGGGCGTTTCGCACAGCTTTGACGGCTTTGATTTTATAGATGCACTGCCGGGCGATGCGCTTGTGTCGGATTTGATATATAAGCCGAAAAAGACTGCGCTTCTGACAGAGGCGGAGAATAGGGGGCTTAAGATACAGAACGGTCTTGATATGCTGATTTTTCAGGCTATTGCCGCAGACGAGAGGTATTTGGACAGACAGCTTGATATGCAGGATTTATACAATACGGTGATTGACGCCGTGGGAGACAGGTGAGATGTGTAAATGAGCGTATTTGAAAAAATTTATGCGCAGGTTAAGAGGATTCCGAGGGGGAGAGTTGCGACCTACGGACAGATTGCGCTGTATGCCGGAAATCCGCGATGGGCGAGGGTTGTGGGTTATGCTCTGCACGCCAATCCCGACCCGGACGAGATACCTTGCTTTCGTGTGGTGAACCGAAACGGCAGAGTGTCGAACGCCTTTGCCTTCGGCGGCGAAAATATGCAGATTATGCTGCTTCGCGCCGATGGCATTGAGGTTTCGGATGATGGGTATGTCGAGCTTGATAAATACCTGTGGGACGGAGCGGACCGATAGCACATGATCAGTCAGCCCCAAGTCTTGCTTATTACCGGTTTTGCTGACTTTAGACTGATTGAATCCCATGCGCTTATATATTTAGGTAGGAGAATTTTTGCGGATTATCAAATTTTAGTAGAATTATTGTCGCCGAGGGCGACTTTTTTTTGTGCAAAATATGCTTGACAGAGATATGATAAAAGCAGTATAATACGAGTAAATTTTAAAATTTACAAATAATTCACAAATATATTTTTGAGATTAAAAAGGAGATAGGTTATGCGCGCAGTTGTAACGGTAATGGGTAAGGATAGAACGGGAATTATTGCAAAAACAAGCACGCTGCTTGCCGAGAATGGTGTTAATATTTTGGATATTGCACAGACTATATTACAGGATATATTTACAATGACAATGATGGTTGATATTGAAAAGTGCAGCATCGGCTTTGATGAGCTTGCCGCAAAGCTTGATGAGCTCGGTCGTGAGATAGGGCTTGAGATTCGTATTCAGCACAGCGATATATTCAATTCGATGCACAGAATTTAGCTTTGCGGAGGCATTGCTTGCCGAAATTTATAAAAACCGCGGTTTTGACCGGAATATTACATAAGCTGCGGCATACGCGGCGGACGGGAGATTTTTATGATTAACATAAGCTCAAACGAAATTGTCGAAACAATAAAAATGATTCGAGATGAGCATCTTGATATACGAACTATAACAATGGGTATTTCCCTGCTTGACTGTGCGGACGAGGATTGTAATCGTGCGTGCGGCAAGATTTACGATAAGATTATGCGCTGTGCGAGGAAGCTTGTAAGCTGCGGCGAGGAGATAAGCCGCAAGTACGGCATACCGATTATAAATAAACGCATATCGGTAACACCGATTTCTCTTGTTGCGGCGGCAAGTAAAACCGATGACTACCTGCCATTTGCGAAAACCCTTGACCGTGCCGCACGTGAGCTGGGTGTGAATTTTATCGGCGGCTACTCCGCTTTGGTATACAAGGGGATTTCTAAGGGTGACGAGTATCTTTTGAACTCAATCCCGGAGGCACTTTGCACAACCGAGAGGGTTTGCTCCTCTGTCGGAGTTGCAACCACCAAGGCGGGCATAAATATGGATGCTGTCGGCAGAATGGGCAGGATTATCTGTGACACGGCGAAAATGTCCGCCGATAATTCGTCCATGGGCTGCGCTAAGCTTGTTGTATTCGCAAATCCCGTTGAGGATAACCCGTTTATGGCGGGAGCGTTCCACGGCGTGGGCGAGGGCGACTGTGTGATAAATGTAGGAATAAGCGGCCCCGGCGTTGTGAAATCCGCACTGGAGCAGGTTCGCGGAGAGGATTTCGGAGTTGTTGCCGAAACTATTAAGCGAACAGCGTTTAAGATAACCAGGATGGGACAGCTTGTGGCGCAGGAGGCTTCGAGGATGCTGAACGTTCCGTTCGGAATAGTTGATCTCTCACTTGCGCCGACCCCGGAGGTTGGGGACAGTGTGGCATATATCTTAGAAGAAATGGGCCTTGAAAAATGCGGAACTCACGGCACAACGGCGGCACTTGCACTGCTGAATGACGCAGTCAAGAAGGGCGGCGTTATGGCATCGGGCTATGTCGGCGGTCTGTCGGGGGCTTTCATACCGGTGAGTGAGGATGCGGGTATGATCGCCGCTGCGGAATGCGGCGCACTGACCCTTGACAAGCTTGAGGCAATGACCTGCGTATGCTCGGTGGGGCTTGACATGATTGCCATACCGGGTGATACCCCGGCTTCGACTGTGTCGGCAATAATCGCTGACGAAATGGCGATAGGAATGATAAATCAAAAAACCACCGCAGTGAGGGTTATACCTGCCGCCGGGAAAAAGGTCGGAGACAGCGTGGAATTCGGCGGACTTCTCGGTGCGGCACCGGTAATGCCCGTTCACGAGTATTCCTCGGAGAAGTTTATTGAAAGGGGAGGAAGGATTCCGGCCCCGATACACAGCCTCAGAAACTGAGATATATGTATATTGTCGTATACATTGAAAGGAGATGTGCCGTATGGACATAATGCAGGCGATAATTGACATTGAAAGGAAAGCGCAGGGTATTGTGGATTCTGTTGACGAGCTGAAAAGCCGCAGCAACGAGACGGTTAAGGTCGAGCTTGCCAGGAAGGAAGCAGAGCTGACGCGGAAAATCGATGAGAAAAAGGAGCAGCTTAAGTCGAAGTATGACATCATACGCGACAAGGAGATGAGCGGCATAGAGCGCAAATATGCGGATAAGCTTGAAGCGCTTGACGACAAATGCAGGAAGGGTAAGGAGAAGTGGACAGAGGAGCTTGTCCGGGCAGTTATCGGTGAGTAATACCGTGACTTGACAGGACTTACGACGGGAGGTTTTGCGATGATTGGTCAGGTTATGAAAAATTCCGCTCTGTGTGCAAAGATACACGCTATGCGCGGCGAGTCGCTGACAGATGCGGATTACAGAGCGATGATGAATATGAAATCCGTTCCCGATGTCGCAGGATATTTGATTGAAAACACACGTTACGGGCGTGCGCTCAGGGATATTCCCACGGCGCAGATACACAGGGGAAGGCTGGAGAGACTTTTGGTCGAGGATTTGAACACGGATATTGAGAGGCTTATGCCATATATGGGTATGGGCGGCAGGCGGTTCATTGAAATCACCGAGATTGAGGAAGGTATTTCTCTTATCAAGATTTGCGTCAGACTGCTCAGTATAGGCAGGTGCGAGGATGTGGAGGAGTACATTGAAAAGCTTCGTGCTACGGGAACGGCGGATAAGATTTCTGCCGGAGGTATCGAGAGTATTGACGGGTTGATTGACAGACTGTATGGCACGCCGTATTACGGGGCAATGAGATATTTTAAAGGCAGGCCGGAGAGGCAGAAGCCGTTTTTCATTGAGATGCGGCTCGATACCTACTGGACACGGTTGGTTTATAAGTATATTAAAAAGTACGTTCCGAGGTCGGAGCAGGCGACGGTTGCAAGACTTTACGGCACGGAATTTGATTTGGAAAATCTGACGTTTCTGTTGCGCTGCAAGAGATCCTTTGATATGACTGATGAGGAGATATACGCCTGTGTTATTCATCAATATTGCAGACTTAAGGAGTCCACCGTTAAAAATATAGTCGGCTCTGCCTCATATGAGGATGCGATTAAAGTTATTAAAGAGGAAACGCCGTACGGCACTGCCTTTTCTGCTGAGGACAGGTTTTTGGAGAAGCGCATTCGGGAGTACATTTTTCATATGTCGGAGAGGGTGTACTCATCAAACCAATATTCGATAATGGCACCTGTTTCCTATATATGGCTGCGGCGGATTGAAATAAAAAATATAATCTCCGTTACCGAGGGTATACGCTACGGACTTGAGCCCGACAGGATAGACGGCTACCTGATACGGAACGGCAGTGACAGTAGGGGGGGGAAATGACATATGATTTCCAAGATGAAATTTATTAATATCGTCGGTCCGAAGTCGGCGTATGAGAGAATTATCTCAAAATATGTCATGGACTCGGAAATTGAGTTTGAAAATCCCATGGCGGCACTGAGAAACACCAAGGGCTTTACCGTGAGCAACGAGACCAATCCTGCCGAGGATATGCTGAAGAAGTTCACCGATGTTTTTGATTATGCCGGGATAGACTACAGCGGAGTCAAACATCGAAACGATAATTTCAGCCGCGAGGAGCTTGACGGTGTAATAAATGTGTTTGACACGAAGATACACGCCTTAAAGGACGAGATTGAGGAGCTTGAAAAGGAAATAGAGCATAACGAACAGCTTGCCGAGGCATTGGGGCACGTTGTCGGGTCGAATATCAATTTAGAGACTCTCGGAAAGCTTAACTATATACATTACAGGTTCGGAAGGCTTCCGATTTCGGGGTATCATAAGCTTGATACCTATCTTAAGGATTTACCGGTATACTTTGCACCGATGACAACGGAGAATGACCGGGTATGGGGAATATACTTTGTCAGTGAGCAGGATGAGGAAAACGTTGACCGTATTTTTGCAAGCCTGTACTTTGAGCGGCTCTATATGGACGGGGACGAAATAGGAACTCCGGCGGCGGTTATTGAAACGCTTGAGGCGGAAAAGTCAGCAATGCAGCAGAGGATAAGCGAGCTTAAAAAGAAGATTGACGCAACAATTGCGGTGCAGAAATATGACTTGCTGAAAGCTTATGCGGATATAAAATATGTTTATGATATGTATAACATCCGAAAGCACACCACCAACAGCAACAATTCCTTCTGCCTCACCGGATGGATTCCGGAGGAGGAGGCGGAGCGGCTCAAGGCGGAATCGGCAAACGATTCCGAGTGTGTGCTTTTGATAGACAAGCCTGAAACGGTGTCGCACATCGTGCCGCCCACAAGGCTTAAAAACCTTAAGATATTTAAGCCGTTTGAGGAATTTGTCAGAATGTACGGCGTTCCGAATTACAACGAGATTGACCCTACGCCGTTTTTGGCGATTGTATATACAATCCTTTTCGGAATAATGTTCGGTGACGTAGGTCACGGACTTTGCCTGGCGGCAATAGGTCTTATAATGACAGCACTGAAAAAGGGCGGATTTCTGGCAAAGCTTTTGGTGCCGATCGGACTGTCGTCGACATTTTTCGGGTTTGTATACGGCTCGGTATTCGGAATGGAGGGCGAGCATCAGCTGATTAAGCCCCTATGGTTCACTCCGTTTGAGGACAGCGGAACCATGATGAATACGCTGATTTACGCCGTAATTATCGGTGTTGTGCTGATTCTTGTATGTATGGTGTTTAATATTATCAACGGTGCAAAGCAGAAAAATCTGCAAAAGATTTTCTTCTCGCAGAACGGTGTTGCCGGCATGGTGTTTTATATCATGGTTCTCTACTGCGGAATAAGCGCAGTCAGCGGAGCATCAAATCCCTTGTGGATTGCCGGAATATTCATTGCGGTATCACTTGTTATGATATTCCTGCAGGAGCCTCTCGGGAAGCTTGTATCAAGGAAAAAGGACTGGATGCCAAAGGAGAAGGGCGGCTTCTTCGTGGAAGCGTTTTTCGAGACCTTTGAAATACTGCTCAGCTTTGTGACAAACACCGTGTCATTCCTGCGTGTCGGTGCCTTTGCACTCAACCATGCCGGTATGATGTCGGTTGTGGTAATGTTTATGTACACATTGGGTACGGGCGGCTCGATCGCCGTTACCGTATTCGGAAATCTGCTGGTGATCGGTCTTGAGGGTCTTATCGTCGGGATTCAGGTGCTCAGGCTCGGATTTTACGAGATGTTCAGCAGATTCTATGCCGGCGACGGACGAGAGTTCAAGCCGATTAATTCCGAGAATAAGCTTGGAAAATAAATATTAATATAAAATATAATTAATCAATACAGTTAAACGGAGGAGATTAATATGCTTAAATCAATCATTATGTTCGTTGTAGTTACACTGGCAATTGCGGTGCCGCTCGTTGCACACTTCGGCTTAAGGCTAAAGGGCAAGAGCATGAAGTCCGCCATCGTTATAAATCTTTTTTCGTTCTTCACGCTCATGCTTGTCTTTGCGGCGTGCATGGTTACCGGTTCATATGACGCATTTGCGGCGGCGGAGGATGCTGCTGCGGCATCGGCTGACGGAATGAAGTTCCTCGGTGCGGCACTGTCAACAGGTCTTGCCTGCGTGGGTGCAGGTATCGCCGTATCAAGCTCTGCGTCTGCGGCTCTCGGCGCAATATCCGAGGATCCTCAGATAATGGGTAAGTCGCTTATCTTCGTTGCTCTGGCAGAAGGTATCGCACTGTACGGACTTATTATTTCGCTTTTGATTTTGTTCCAGTAATTATATATTACATACAAAGACAGGTGAGAGACTATGAAATTTTACTTACTCAGTGACAACGTAGATACACTGACGGGTATGCGGCTCGCCGGGATAGAGGGCGAGGTTGTGCATGAGACGGAGGAATTTAAGGCTGCACTGGATTCGGCACTTGAAAATCCCGATACGGCGATCCTGCTGATAACAGAGAAGCTTGTGAACCTGTGCCCCGAATATGTGGCGGAGAAAAAGGTAGAGAATAAGATGCCCCTTGTGGTGGAGCTTCCCGATCGACACGGCTCGCAGAGACCCGATGATTATATTTTAAGCTATGTAAAGGATGCGGTGGGCGTAAAGCTTTAGCCGAAGCCGAAACGCAGACGTCCGCCCGCGGACATCTGCGGCCGATATGAGGCGCGGGCAGAAAGGGAGTGGCAGATATGGCAAAAGACTCACTTACAAATTTTGCGAATACCCTGTATTCCGAAGCGGCAAAGCAGAAGCAGGCCGAAGCGGAAAGACTCGAAAAGGAAAAAGCACATACTCTCGCCGAGGCAGACGCTGCGGCGGAGCAGCGGTTTAAAAAGGAAATCAAGGCTTATGAAACGAGTCTTGAATACGAGGTGAAGATTGATATTTCACGGCGTGAGGCGGAGCTGTCGAGAATGCTTAGACACAACCGCACTGCGGCGGCAGAGGAGGTCTTTGCTGCTGCGGCGGACAAACTTGCGGAATTTGTCGGAACGGATAAGTATGAGGAGTATTTGAAAAGACGTTTTTCCGAGGTTGCCCAGGCGTTTTCCGAGGGTAAGACGGTATGCGCCGCAAGGGACTGTGACGCAGAGCTCATCCTGAAAGTGTGTCCGATAGACGGCGTTAAGCTTGAAAGTGCGCCGGAGAATATTATCGGAGGCTTTACCTTAAAGAACGATACGCTTAAAATCATGGCTGATTGTACGCTGAAGAGCGAGCTCGACAAGCAGAAGAATTCGTTTTATAAGCTAAGCGGACTTGTAATCGACTGATAAGAGGTGAATTTAATTGCAGAGTAAAAGTGCGGTTATATATGGAATAAACGGCCCGGTTGTCACGGTGAAAAACGTACCGTGGCTAATGATGAAGGAAATGGTATTCGTAGGCAATGAGCGGCTGATAGGCGAGGTTATTGCGATACACGGTGAGGACACTATCATTCAGGTGTACGAGGAGACCTCCGGACTTAAGGTCGGTGAGCCTGTCGAGGGAACCTCGGCACCCATGTCGGTCAGCCTCGGCCCCGGGTTGATAGGAAATATTTTCGACGGAATAGAGAGACCGCTGCGTGACATAAAGGATATGTCCGGGGCGTTTATATCGAGAGGTCTGCGCCCGGATGCGGTTGATATGAGCCGTAAGTGGGAGGTCAAAATGACTGCCAAGGCAGGCGATGCCGCTTCTCCGTGCGGAATAATCGGCGAGATTGCCGAAACTGCGGTTATCACAAATAAGATTATGCTTCCGCCCGATGCGGACGGTGAGCTTATCGAGGTTGTGCCAAGCGGAACCTATACATGCAGCGATGTGCTTGCGCGAATGAAGCGTAAAAACGGTGAGATTGCCGAGATAAAGGCTGTGTCGGAATGGCCGATACGAACCCCGAGACCGAGCCTTAAGCGTGAGCCGATTTCACTTCCGCTGGTTACGGGACAGAGGGTTATTGATGTGCTGTTTCCGCTGGCAAAGGGCGGTGCTGCGGCAATACCGGGTGGCTTCGGCACCGGTAAGACAATGACACAGCATCAGCTTGCCAAGTGGTCGGATGCGGACATAATCATATACATCGGCTGCGGAGAGCGTGGGAACGAGATGACGCAGGTTCTGGAGGACTTTACCGGCTTGACCGACCCGAAAACGGGCGAGTCGCTTATGAACAGAACCATGCTTATCGCAAATACATCGAATATGCCGGTTGCGGCACGTGAGGCTTCGATTTACACAGGTGTTACCATTGCCGAATACTATCGGGATATGGGCTATCACGTTGCGATAATGGCGGATTCGACCTCACGCTGGGCTGAGGCTCTGCGTGAGATTTCGGGACGATTGGAGGAGATGCCGGCGGAGGAGGGTTTCCCGGCGTACCTGCCGTCAAGGCTTTCCGAGTTTTACGAGAGAGCCGGCTATGTCAGATGCCTGAACAATACAGAGGGAAGTGTTACCCTTATCGGTGCGGTATCGCCTCAAGGCGGTGACTTCTCCGAACCGGTAACGCAAAATACAAAGCGTTTTACACGCTGCTTCTGGGGGCTTGACAAGAGCCTTGCCTATGCCCGACACTATCCTGCGATAAACTGGCTCACAAGCTACAGCGAGTATGTGAACGATATTGCGCCGTGGTATGCCGAGAATGTGGATAAGGATTTTATCCCGGACAGAGCGGAGATAATGAGTATACTGCGTGAGGAAAGCTCGCTCATGGATATAGTAAAGCTTATCGGTGCCGACGTTCTGCCGGAGGATCAGAAGCTTACCCTGGAGATTGCCCGTGTTATCCGTGTCGGATTTTTGCAGCAGAACGCATACCATGCGGCGGATACATATGTGCCGCTTAAAAAGCAGTACCTTATGCTTAAGGTTATTCTGCATCTGTACGACAGGTGCAAGCACTTCGTAAACGACTGTGCAGTGCCTGTTTCGCAGATTTCAAAGAGCGGAATATTCGATAAGGTCGTAAAGATAAAGTACGATATAGACAACGAAAATCTTGATAAATTTGACGATATATTCAAGCAGATAGACGAGCTTGAATTTTAATACAGGTCGAAAGGCAGTGATTTCAGATGAGCATACAATATATGGGTCTTGAGGATTTGAGCGGTTCTCTCGTTGTTATCGAGGGAATACGTGATGCCTCCTACGACGAGATTGTGAATATAACTCTTGACTCGGGCGAGAAGCGAACCGGCCGTATTATTGAGCTTACGGAGGATTTTGCGGTGGTTCAGGTCTTCGAGGGAACGCAGGGTATATCGCTTACCAACACGGCGACCGAGCTGACGGGAAAGCCGCTTATGCTTCCCATGTCCAAGGAGATATTGGGCAGAACCTTTGACGGTATCGGCAGACCTGCCGACGACCTCGGCCCGGTGTATTACGATAAGCTTATGGACATTAACGGAAAGCCGATGAACCCTGTTGCCAGAGAGTACCCCCGTTCCTTTATTCAGACGGGTATATCGGCGATTGACGGACTTGCAACGCTTATTAAGGGACAGAAGCTGCCAATCTTCTCCGGTAACGGTATGCCTCACGACAGTCTTGCCGTGCAGATTGCTACCCAGGCGAGGATTGCTGAGGATTCCGGACAGAAATTTGCCATTGTGTTCGGTGCGATGGGCGTGTCTCACGATGTAGCAAACTACTTCAAAACCGCCTTTGAGCAGTCGGGCGCGATTAACCGAAGCGTGATGTTTATAAACACTTCGTCAGACCCTGTTGTTGAAAGAACCCTGACGCCGAGATGCGCCCTCACGGCGGCGGAGTATCTGGCGTTTGAATGTGATATGCACGTTTTGGTTATCCTCACGGATATAACCTCCTACTGTGAGGCGTTGCGTGAGATTTCGTCCTCAAAGCAGGAGATACCGTCCAGAAAGGGCTACCCCGGATATCTGTATTCCGACCTTGCGTCACTGTATGAGAGAGCGGGCATGATAGAGGGGAGTTCGGGTTCTGTGACACAGATTCCCATACTCACGATGCCGAACGACGATATTACCCACCCGATACCCGACCTTACCGGGTACATAACAGAGGGGCAGATTGTGCTTGACCGTGCGCTGTCACAGAAGAATATTTATCCGCCCGTATCGGTGCTGCCGTCGCTGTCGCGTTTGATGAAGGACGGTATCGGCGAGGAGTATACAACAGCGGATCATCCCGAGGTCAGCAACCAGCTTTTCTCGGCATATGCAAAGGTACAGGATACAAGAGCACTTGCCTCGGTAATAGGTGAGGATGAGCTGTCGGATACCGACAGGCTTTACATGAAGTTCGGTCAGGAGTTCGAGAAGCGGTTTGTCGGTCAGGGAAGATACGAAAACCGCAATATAAAGCAGACCATGGATATTGCATGGGAATTGCTCAGAATCCTGCCGAGGAGTGAGCTGGACAGAATTTCGCCGGATTTGCTTGATGAAAAATATGAGGTGTAATCGGCACGGACAGTTTCGGAGGTGAGCGGTATGGCTATGGTTCCCACAAAGGGTAATCTTATTATTGCAAAAAACACGCTGGCTTTATCCAAGACGGGCTACGGTCTTCTGGATAAAAAGCGTAATATACTGATACGCGAAATGATGAACCTGATTGATGCGGCAAAGGCTCTGCAAAGCAAAATCGAGAGTACCTTTAAGAATGCGTATTCTGCCTTAGAACGTGCGAATATCGAAATCGGTATCGAAACGGTCGAAAAGATCGGCTATGCGGTCAAGGTGGAGGATAATGTTTCCATAAAGTTCCGCAGCGTCATGGGGGTTGAAATTCCGATTGTCATTCTTGACGAAGAGCCGATAAAGCCCGATTACGGCATGAAGAATACGGGCTCTGCCCTGGATGAGGCGGTTGTTTCGTTTGTTCGTGTAAAATATTTGACCCGTCAGCTTGCGCAGATCGAAACATCCGTTTACAGACTCGCTGACAGTATAAAAAAGACGCAGAAGCGTGCAAATGCGCTGAAGAATATTATGATTCCCCGATATGAGGAGGAGACAAGAAATATTCAGAACGCCCTTGACGAAAAGGAACGCGAGGAGTTTTCGCGGCTTAAGGTTATCAAGGCACAGAAGGCAAAAGCCGATAAAAAAGCGAAAAAGAAGGCATAATCATACGCCGCCCCGAGGAGGTTCTCCGAGAGGCGGCGTTTGTGTGCGATTGATTTTGATGCGGACTTGTATTTTCAGGATAATTGTGGTATAATAACATAGAAACTCGATTTAAACGAAACAGTCTCCCTTGTGTAAATGGAGACTTTGTGTGCGAAAAAATGTTGGGAGAGATTTGATAATGGGCAGACTTTTAAAATATCTGCGCGGATATATAAAGGAATGTATATTCGGGCCGCTGTTTAAGCTGCTGGAGGCGTGCTTTGAGCTGACGGTTCCTATTATTATGGCAAATGTCATTGATATAGGTATCGCAGGCGGTGACGGCGGTTACATTATGAAAATGAGCGGACTTCTGGTTCTGATGGGTGTGCTTGGCCTGTGCAGTGCGTTGACGGCGCAGTATTTTGCGGCAAAGGCGGCGTTCGGCTTCGGAACTGCGCTGCGAACGGATATGTTTAAAAAAATCAACAGCCTTTCCATGTCACAGCAGGACAGCATAGGCGCAGCATCGCTTATAACCCGTGTGACGGGGGATATAAACCGTGCGGAATCGGGCGTAAATATGTTCCTTCGTCTGTTTCTGCGTTCGCCGTTTATCGTTATCGGCGCACTGATTGCGGCGTTTGCGGTGGATGTGCGCTGTGCCCTTATATTTGTGGCGGCGGTGCCCGTTTTAGCGTTGATAATTTTTGTAATAATGAGGGCGTCGGTACCGTTTTACAAAAAGGCGCAGCACAGCCTTGACAGGGTTTCTAAGATTACAAGGGAAAATTTGAGCGGCGTACGTGTAATACGTGCATTCGCACAGCAGAAAAACGAGGTTGAAGATTTTGAAGCTGCAAATGATGAGCTTACCGATATAAACGTGAAGGTGGGCGGAATTTCCGCACTGATGAATCCGCTGACCTATGTGGTGGTTAACCTTGCAATTATTGCTGTGGTATGGCAGGGCGGGCTCCGAGTATGGTCGGGAAATATGCAGCAGGGTGAGGTTGTTGCCCTGGTGAACTACCTGACGCAGATACTGATTGCGCTGATTGCTCTTGCACAGCTTGTTGTGACGCTGACCAAGGCTTTGGCATCGGGAACGAGAATTTCGGCGGTGCTGAGGCTTGAGTCGGACATGGAAGACGGTACGGAAGCGGAATTTGACAATAATGCGCCCGTTCTGGAATTTGACAACGTTTCGTTCTGCTACAGCGGCTCGTCGGAAGCTGCGCTGGAGAATATAAGCTTTCGCCTGAATAAGGGACAGAGTATTGGAATTATCGGCGGTACGGGGTCGGGCAAGAGTACCCTTGTAAATCTTATCACTCGTTTTTATGATGTGACAGAGGGGACAGTAAGGGTTTGCGGCAAGGATGTGAGAGCTTGCAGCTTAGACGCACTGCGCTCAAAAATAGGATATGTTCCGCAAAAGGCATCTCTTGTGACCGGAACAATCAGAGATAATCTCCGCTGGAGGTCTGAGGCTGCATCGGATGAGGAATTGGTTTCCGCACTTAAATGCGCGCAGGCGTATGATTTTATATTTGACAAGGACGGCCTCGATACCGAGGTGATGCAGGGGGGTAAAAACTTCTCCGGCGGACAGCGGCAGAGGCTAACTGTTGCGAGAGCCCTGGTCGGCAGTCCGGAAATCCTCATTCTGGACGACAGCTCCTCGGCACTTGACCTGCTGACCGAGGCAAAGCTCGGCAGGGCGATTAAAAACAGCAATCCCGATATGACAAGATTCATTGTATCTCAGCGTATTTCAGCAATCAGAGATGCGGATATAATTATCGTGCTCGATGACGGAGCGGCGGCGGGAATGGGAACCCATGCGGAGCTTCTAAAAACCTGTGAGGTATATCGGGAGATATGCGAAACGCAGATCCCGGAGGAGCTTGGCGCCGAGTAGGCTGAGAATAAGAGGAAGGAGAGATTTTGTGCGCAGCAAGGAAAAAACGCTGAATAAAGCAACAGTTTCGAGAATTGTGGATTTGATTCGCCCGTATAGAGTGACCTTTATTATAGCGCAGGTCATGGTTGTGATAAGCGTTGCGCTGACACTGTATGCCCCGGTGATTATCGGAAGGGCGATAGATATGATAATTTCCGCCGGGAGAGTTGACTTCGTCGCTCTTGTGCCGCAGCTTATAAAGCTTGGCATAGTGGCGGCGATAACGGCACTTGCGCAGTGGCTTATGAATGTCTGCAACAACAGAATTGCCTACGGAGCAGTTAAGGATGTGCGTGAGCAGGCGTTTGCAAAATTGCAGGAGCTTCCGCTCAGATATATCGATTCAAATAGCTACGGCGATATAATAAGCAGGATTACCACCGATGCCGACCAGCTTTCGGACGGCTTGATTATGGGATTTTCCCAGCTTTTCACCGGGGTTGCGACAATCCTCGGGACATTAATTTTTATGTTTTCGGTCAACATTATTATCTCGGCTGCCGTTGTGGTGATAACGCCGCTGTCGTTCTTTGTGGCAAGATTTATATCAAGCCATACCTATGTCATGTTCAGACAGCAGGCGGAAATTCGCAGTGAGATAACGGCACTCACCGAGGAGATAATCGGAAATCAAAAGCCGGTTCGTGCTTTCGGATATGAAAATGAGGCGCAGAGCAGATTCGATAAAATAAATAAGAAGCTGCAAAGGGTCGGACTTCGCGCCGTGTTCTTTTCCTCACTGACGAACCCGAGTACGCGGTTTGTCAATAACCTTGTGTATGCGGCGGTGGGAACGGTCGGAGCCTTTGCGGTTATGGGACGCTTCGGAACGGGACTTGCGCTGACTGTGGGACAGCTGTCCTGCCTTTTGACCTATGCAAACCAATATACAAAGCCCTTTAACGAGATTTCCGGAGTTGTGACGGAGCTTCAGAACGCTTTTGCCTCGGCAAGGCACCTGTTCGATCTGATTGACGAGCCGCCGCAGACGGCGGACAGCATAGATGCAAGAGTGCTGACCGATGCGGACGGCAGGGTGGATATAGACAACGTCAGCTTTTCGTATGTGCCTGATGTGCCGCTTATCGAAAATTTTAATCTGAGCGTTCAGCCGGGGCAGAGGATAGCCGTTGTCGGGCCTACCGGCTGCGGAAAGACAACGTTTATCAATCTCCTTATGAGATTTTATGACGTGACGGGGGGCGAAATACGAGTCAGCGGTACGCCTGTGGAGGAAATAACCGGGGACAGCCTGCGCAGAAGCTTTGGTATGGTCTTGCAGGATACATGGCTGAAGTCTGCCACAATACGTGATAATATTGCCTACGGAAAGCCGAATGCCACCGATGAGGAGGTAGTTGCAGCGGCGAAGGCGGCGCATGCGCACAGCTTTATCAAAAGACTGCCGGAGGGGTATAACACCGTTATCTCAGAGGGCGGAGAGAATATCTCGCAGGGGCAGAAGCAGCTTTTGTGTATTGCAAGGGTAATGCTGTGCCTTCCGCCGATGCTGATACTTGACGAGGCAACAAGCTCGATAGATACCAGAACCGAGATTCGTATTCAGCGGGCTTTTGAAAAGATGATGGAGGGTCGGACAAGCTTTATTGTGGCGCACAGGCTATCCACAATACGCAATGCGGATTTGATTCTCGTTATGCGTGACGGGCATATTATCGAGCAGGGAACCCATGAGGAGCTGCTTGAGAAAAACGGATTTTATGCCGAGCTGTGCAGCAGCAGTCACGGAATATAGATTTGTGTATAGTTTATGCGTGGAGGTGTGGAAAATGAAAATACTCGGTGTGGATTTCGGCGACAGCCGAACCGGTTATGCCATATCGGACGCTATGGGCTTCGGAGCGAATGTTTTGCCGGCGTTCAAGAGCAAAAGCATAAAGAATGTCGCAGAGCATACGGTGGCTTTGGCGGCGGAGCATTCGGCGGAGAAGATTATCCTGGGATTTCCAAAGAATATGAACGGAACTCTCGGCCCTCGGGCGGAAAAGACAAGCCGCCTTGCCGAAATTATCAAAGAGCTGACGGACATCCCCGTTATCCTGTGGGATGAGCGGCTTACAACGGTGTCGGCGCACAATCTTATGAATGAGACAAATGTGCGCGGACAGAAGAGGAAGGACAGCGTTGACAGCATTTCTGCGGCGTATATTCTTCAGGGTTATCTCGACAGCCTGTGATTTGATATATAAAAGGAGCGCATTGACGGACAGATTTTGTCAATGCGCTCCTTGAATTTATGTGATTTCGAAAAGACGGCGGAGGCTATGCCTTATGTGTTGCCGCAATCATTTCCAAAAAGAATTTGTGTACGGATAAGTCCTCGTTTAATTCCGGGTGAAAAGCCGTAACAAGCTGGTTTTTCTGCCGTGCGGCGGTGATATGTCCGTTTGTTTCGGCGAGAATCTCGGTATCCTCACGAACCGCACCGATATACGGCGCACGGATAAAGGTCATGGGTATTTTTCCGATGCCCTTGAACTCTCCCTCGATGTAGAAGCTGCCGAGCTGGCGGCCGTAGGCGTTTCTGACAGCGGTAATATCCATTGTGGCAAGATGTACCCGCTCGTCGTTTTCGATTTCCTTTGCCAGCAGCAAAAGCCCGGCACAGGTGCCGAAAACCGGCAGACCGCCGTCAATCAGTGCCTTTATCTTATCGAACAAATTAAGCTCACGCAGGAGCTTTCCCTGTACGGTGCTTTCGCCGCCGGGGATGATAAGCCCGTCAAAATCCTCTTTTAAATCCTTCTCCTGTCGTATTTCAAAGGAGGATACACCAAGCTTCGAGAGCATTTGCTCATGCTCGGCAAATGCCCCTTGAAGTGCCAATACTCCTATGTTCATAGCCTTATTTTCCTCTTTCTGCCATTAAAAGCTCAATTTCCTGCTCGTTTATGCCGACCATTGCCTCGCCCAGATCCTCGGATAATTCGGCGAGAAGCTTTGCGTCGGTGAAGTTTGTAACAGCCTTTACGATTGCCGCAGCACGCTTTTCGGGATTTCCCGACTTGAATATACCCGAGCCGACAAAGACTCCCTCAGCACCAAGCTGCATCATTAATGCTGCATCGGCGGGGGTTGCAACGCCGCCGGCCGCAAAGTTGACAACCGGAAGCTTTTTGTTCTCGTGTACATAAAGTACGAGGTCATAGGGCACCTGAAGCTCCTTTGCCGCATCAAACAGCTCATCCTCGGACATGGAGGAAATTCTGCGGATTTCCGACTGCATCATACGCATATGGCGCACTGCCTGCACAACATCGCCCGTTCCCGGCTCGCCCTTGGTACGAATCATGGACGCACCCTCGTTAATGCGTCTGAGTGCCTCGCCCAAATCCTTTGCTCCGCACACGAACGGAACGTCGAAGGCAGTCTTATCGATATGATACTTATCGTCAGCGGGGGATAAAACCTCGCTCTCGTCGATATAGTCTATTTCTATTGCCTGCAAAATCTGTGCTTCCGCAAAGTGACCGATTCTGCACTTCGCCATAACCGGAATCGAAACCGCATTTTGAATACCCTTGATCATTTTCGGGTCGCTCATACGGGAAACACCGCCGACCGCACGAATATCCGCCGGAATACGCTCCAGTGCCATAACGGCACACGCACCTGCCGCCTCGGCAATTTTAGCCTGCTCGGGAGTGGTGACATCCATGATTACGCCGCCCTTTAGCATCTGTGCCAGGTTTTTGTTTAATTCAAATCTGTTATTTTCCATTGTAAAAATCTCCTTTAAAAAATTCTTTCAACCGCCGATAGCTATAGGCTACGGATTACAGCCGACTTCAGCCATAAAATATAGTCTTGTATTTTGCAGGCGAATAAAACATATAATTCCTATATGAATTGTATATTATTATATACTATTTTGCGGATTTTGTCAATACAGAAAGATAAATTTTACTAAAATAAATATTTATATGCCGAAAATGCGGCGTACAACGGTCAATTTGACCAATATTGTTTTTATATAAAAAGTCCCTATCCCTCGCTGCTTTCGGCGAGGAATGAGGGGATATTATCTGTTCGGAGGTATTACCGAACAGATTCCGCAGCAGAACATATCAAAGATTTTATCCTTGATTTCGTCGACTGTTCCGGAACCGATATCTTTAAAGCATAAAGCAGATTTTAGTTGAGTGCAAGCAGAAGGGAATAAAGCAGCTTTAAGTACAGAAAAGCGGACATCACTCGGGTAGGCTTGCCCGAGAGAATGTCCGCACAGTTTGATATGCTTGCGGTGCTTAAAAATACTACAGAATTATACAAATAAGACCGCCGCTGCCTTCATTAATGATTTTTTGCAAGGTTTCTTGAATCTTGAATCTTGCGTCCTCCGGCATACGGTAAAGCTTATTGTGCAGTCCCTCGTTCACAAGCTCATGCAGGGATTTTCCAAAGATATTGGACTGCCAGATTTGCTTGGGATCGCCTTCAAATTCGTTTAAAAGATAGTGCACCAGCTCCTCTGACTGCTTTTCTGTTCCGACTATGGGGTTTACCTCTGTCTCAATCTCTGCCTTAATCATATGTATGATAAGCAGCAAACCCAAGTGCTTAATTGGATTTCGTATGAAATAACTCATCTGTTCAGTTTTCTATATACAGGCAATAAAATCTTCTCATACCTGGCCTTAATGTATGTTTTATAAAAATCCTTTTGCAAATCATGGATATAAGGAACGTTGTCAATGAAGGTATTTATGAGATCAATATCAATATTAGGGAAAATTCTTAAGACTGCTTTATTGCAATTTTCGTTTTCCATTGAAGAAATAAAATCATAGTAGTTAATTTTCCTATCATTGAGTTTGGTTGCAGATGTGGGAAATTGGAAAATACGAGCATTTAATTCATCTTCATTTTCCAAAACAGCTTTCATTATTTTTTCATCTGCCTGCGGAAGTAAGCAGCTGCCGCAATCAAAAACAGGTGCAATCTCTGATGTTTGGGTTTCTTCATCAAACAAAAATCCCCAATTGCCGTTGTGTCGGTCAAAGTTACCAAGCAGAGCATCTATCACAAACATATTCCAAAAATGTTCAAGCAATTCTTTTGAATTTACAAATTGCTGT
>CACXES010000051.1 GCA_902766745.1 uncultured Ruminococcus sp. | reverse complement strand
GTGCGGACACTAATTTCTTCAATTTCATTTTTAAAATCCTCCATTTTTATTGTTTTAAATTTTTTCGGGTCAATCAGAAAAACTATGTTTTTTCTAACCTCCCCCCCCCCGTTGGGAAAATATGGATTTTAACCATTCTCGGCACCTCCTTTTCATTTGTAATTATATTATAAATTTATTTTTTCTGATTTATATTAATTTTTTTTATTAATTTTATATATTAATTTACCTCTTTATATTGCCATGCGTATATGCTCAACGGCATATCCCCACAGTTGAAATTTCGCCTTTAGGGCATATGTCTCCGCAATTTTAAAATTGAACAAGTGAATTATAGCACCTTTTTGCCGAAATGTCAATATGATTTGAAGAATTTGTTCATAATTTAAACACATCTTCTAATTTTTTCAAAAAATATATTAAATTTTTATGAAAAAAATTCTTTTTTGTAAAATACAGCACCATTCCCAAAGGCATAAAAAACACGGCTCTGCACAATCCGCAAAGCCGCACATTTTTATTTTTTAATTTATTTTGTATCATACCAGCTTTTTCCGCTGTTCATGTCAACCACAAGCGGAACCGAAAGCTTATAGGCGTTCTCCATTTCCTCTTTTAATATATGCGATGCGGCATCGACCTCATTATCCGGTGCCTCAACTATCAATTCATCGTGAACCTGAAGTATAAGCTTTGCCGAAAGACCCTCGGACTTCAGCCGTCTGTCCACATTGACCATTGCGATTTTTATTATATCCGCCGCACTGCCCTGAATCGGCGCATTCATCGCCACTCTCTCGCCGAAGGCACGCATAAGATGCGAGGATGCCTTAAGCTCCGGCAGGTATCTGCGTCTGCCGAGTACGGTTGTTATATATCCGTCCTCCTTGGCACGTTCCACAACATTTTTCATATAAGCCGCAACACCGCTGTAATGGGCAAGGTAATCGTCAATGTACCTCTGCGCCTCCGCACGGCTTGTGCCTATATCCTGCGCCAGGGAGAACGCCCCGATACCGTAGACAATCCCGAAGTTTACCGCCTTTGCGCGTGAGCGCATAAGCGGTGTTACCTCCTCCGGCGGAATGTTAAACACGTTTGCCGCGGTTTGGGTGTGTATATCCTCGTTATCCAAGAACGCCTGCTTCATGGCGGCATCATCTGCGATATGCGCCAAAACACGAAGCTCTATCTGCGAATAGTCGGCATCAATCAGCGACCGTCCGTCTTTCTCGGCGATAAACATCTTTCTTATCTCACGCCCCAGCTCGGTTCTGACCGGGATATTCTGCAAATTCGGCTCGGTACTGCTGAGCCTTCCTGTATTCGTAACCATCTGATTGAAATGCGAATGTATTCTGCCTGTATTTGGGTTTACCACATTGGAAAGCCCGGTAACATACGTTGACTTCAGCTTTGTCAGCTGTCTGTACTCTAATACCATATTAACGATAGGGTGCTTATCCCGAAGCTTTTCCATTATATCGATATTGGTGGAGTAGGTACCCTTCTTCGTCTTCTTTCCGTATGGCAGGCAAAGCTTTTCAAACAGAATAACGCCGAGCTGCTTCGGAGAATTGATATTAAATTCCTCGCCTGCCTCGGCGTAAATCTGCGCCTGCCGCTCTGAAATTCTTTCATCAAGCATCTCCCCGAAGTCGGTAAGCTCCGCCTTATCAACATACATTCCCCTAAGCTGAAGCCGTGCCAGAACCTCGGTCAGCGGCAGCTCTATGTCATAGTACAGCGAATGCTGACCGTTTTCCTCAATCTCATCCGCCATCTTCTCTGCCAATGCCTCTATGGCAAAAAGGCGGTCAAAGCTTGCCTTGCCGTTGTCATCTGCCGCTTCTCCGAGCAGTGATGTCATCGAAATTTGAGGATTCTCCTCATCGCTGCCGTCATTCTCCAATGCCGCCGAAAGGTACTTCATGCAAAGCGTAGCTATCGGGTATGAGGACTGGG
Organism: uncultured Ruminococcus sp.; assembly: GCA_902766745.1. GTDB lineage: Bacteria > Bacillota > Clostridia > Monoglobales > Monoglobaceae > UMGS1820. The sequence continues at coordinate 45,205 of CACXES010000051.1, read as the reverse complement.
TCGGGTCAAGGATATATGCCGCAAGCATCACATCGAACGCCACCGAATTTGACTCCGTCTCCGCCACGTCTATCCCGAAATCGGAAACGGAGATTATATCCTCTTTTATATCATAGCCGACCTTTTCGATGCTCCCGTCGGCAAAAAACTCCCGCAGCTGCGACTTGCTTGCCTCGGCACAAAGCGCATCGCCGCCCGACGGCTTTGCATACAGCTTTCCGTCATGAATCAAATATGCCGCTCTGCCGAATTTTCGCACCCTTGCCATAAGCTCGGCAAAATCAACCTCTCTGCCGCTGCCGCTTATCACCCTTGTCGGCTCGGCGGAAGCCGCCGCTGCGCCGTCAAGACCGAGCTTTTGTATAAAAGAACGGAAATTAAGCCGCACAAACAACGCAGCAAGCCGAGGTCTGTCATATTCCTCCGCCGCGGCGGCTTCAAATTCAAAGTCAATCGGAACATCACGGTCAATAGTGGCAAGCTCATAGCTCAAATACGCACTGTCACGGCCGTCACTCAGCTTCTTCCGCACGCCCGGCGTAACGTCAATGCCGTCAACATCCTTGTATATATTATCTATGCTCCCGTAGCTTTGAATCAGTGACATAGCGGTCTTTTCGCCTATCCCGGCAACACCGGGGATATTGTCGGAGCTGTCGCCCATAAGTGCCTTAACGTCAATAAAGGCAGACGGCGAAATCCCGTACTTCTCGGTAAATTCCGCCCTGCCGTAGTCCGTAGTTGTTGTCCTTCCGCCCTTGGTGACAACAAGCTTTATAACCGTATTGTCCGACGCCAGCTGCAAATCGTCCTTATCCCCCGTCAGTATTCGGCAGATAACGCCGCTCTCATCGCACTTCTTCGAAATCGTGCCGATAATATCGTCCGCCTCGTAGCCGGCAAGCTCAAGGCACAGAATATTCATCGCCGACAGCACCTCTTTAATAACCGGAAGCTGTGCCAAAAAATCCTCCGGTGCAGGCTTACGCTGAGCCTTATACAGCTCATATCTCTTATGACGGAAGGTCTTTTCCTTGACATCAAACGCCACGCAGATGCCGTCATAGCTCTCCTCCTCAAGGTGCTTGAACAGAATGTTCAGAAATCCGTAAACCGCATTGGTCGGTGTCCCGTCGGGCGCAGTCAGCGGCCTTATGCCGTAGTATGCTCTGTTTAAAATACTGTTGCCGTCAATTAAAAGCAGTTTTTTCATTTGTTTGTCCGTTCCTTTTATAATTATTTATCGTTCGTTTATAATTATTTATCGTTCCGTGACAGTCACGGAAATCGCATCGATGCTGTCTGCGCTCACAAATTCTCCCGTACTTACGGAATCCCCGTTATTCGCCGCAAGGCTTCTCAGCTCCTCCCATTCGCCCGGCGAGACAGAAAACGAGCAGCCGCTCTCCGTAAGCTTTGCACCGAACCTCTCCGCATATGCTTTCGGATTATCGCTTGCTATTTCGCAGCTTTTCGGAACCTCAGCATACGCATCCGACATAAGCCTCGGCACCGAAGCCGCCGCAGCGTTTTTGGCATTCGCCCCGTTACTTGAAGTGCCGCCGCTTCCGCCGCCCGAGCCGCTGCTGCCGACCATGCCGCCGGCGTCATTTCTCGGTGCGCCGTATGCTGACGATTCCGGTTTGCCCGCATCATCCGCCGCAGACTCTGTAGGCACCGTAGCCTCAAAAGCCTCCGGAGCAGGAGGTGCGCTCACATTATTCTCCTGTTTCGTGCCTTCGTCCGCCGCATCCTCGGCTTTGATTTTTGAATCCGAATTTTCCGCAGCACGGCTTTCGGCATTCTCCGTCTTTGCCTTCTCCGGCTTATCCGCTTTTGCGCCGCTTTTATCTATGCTTGACCCTGCCTCCGAGCTGCCCTTTGAATCGGCTTTTGAACCGCTCTCCGTACCTTGCCGCCCCTCAGACCTCTGTCCGATATTGTCGGAATTTACCTCTGCCGTCTTGCTGCCTTCAATATTATCACTTGTCTGCGGCTCTGCCGTTTTATTCTCTGCCGCACCGCTGTCCTCCACAGACAAAGGCTTTCCGTCCATGATCTCATCCGCATTTCTGAAGCTGTCAAACACACCTCCGGCATACATTCCGATTGTCAAGGCAACAGCCGCCGCAACGGGTGCCGCCGCCGATACAATACGCCGAATTTTTCCGCTCCGCTCACGCTTGATTTCCGCCTCTGCCTCGGACAGACGGTTCGCAACCGCCTCTCTGACCTCGTCCGGAACGGGAACCTCGGGTATCTCCGCCGCTGCGGCGAGCATACTCTCGATAAACTCAAGCTCACGTCTGCATTCGGGGCACGATTCTATATGCGCGGCAACAGCCTTGCTCTCCGCATCATCGGTCAAGCCCGACACATAGTCAAAAAGCAGCTCTCTGCACTGTGCGCAGTCTGTCTCCTGCATATAAATCACCCCTTTCACGTTAAATTTCCATTTATTAAATAATTTTATTCATCTGTACAGCTATTTGTAAAACACAAAAAACAGCGTAAAATTAGGATATTTTGATATTTTATATAGCTCAATTTCTCCGTTTACTTCCCAAAACAGCATCATACAAATTGTAAATCCGAAATAATTTTATTGAATAATTGCCCTGCGCCCTCGTCGCCACTTGCTCCTCTTGCTCGATGCTCGTTTATTCGCATCGTCGCCTGCTCCGCTGTGTCTCCTCTTCCCAAAAAACATCGGGTACAACCCTCCGTTTTTCAGGAACCCTACTGCCCAACTGCAACGAAAAAATTATTTCGGATTTTGCGGAACGTTTCCACAATTTAGCGTTTTACATTTACAATCATTTATTATTCATCTGTATTATAAGACGTTTAATTTTGAAAATAAGTTCCGCCAATCTGAAAATCTTTTTCAAGAATCTCTTTAAGATTTGCCCTGCCGCGGCTTATCCGTGACTTGACCGTTCCCACGCTGCAGCCGATTACCTCGGCAATCTCGGTATAGCTGAGGCCGTTTATATCCCTTAAAATAACCGCCGTCCGATATTCCTCACCCAAGCGGCTTACCGCCTTTGCAACAATAGTCTTAAGCTCCGACCGCTCTGCGGAAACATCGGGTGTCGGAGCCGTATCCTCTGCCTCATAGCCCACGCTTCCGTCCTCCGTTTCGTATTCCGCATCCAGTGACACCGTCTTTTTACGCTTAATTTTTCTAAGCTCGTCCAGGCAGGTGTTTGAAGCAACCCGATACACCCAGGTCGAAAACTTTGACTTACCCTCAAAGGCACCGATATTTTTAAACAGCTTTATCATAACCTCCTGCGTCAAATCCGATGCATCATCGGGATTCCCCGACATCCGAAGGGCAAGGTTGTATATCATCGCAAAATGCTGCTCCATCAGAGCGGAAAATGCCGCACTGTCACCCTTTTTCGCTTTTTTAATCAAAAAATCCTCGTTCATTGCGGCATCACCTCCCGTTCAGTCGATAAAAAGCTTACCGTCCGCAGCTCCGTTTACCTTTCTCTATGCTTTAAGATAGCACACTTTGCGGATTTTGTCAATTTTAATTTGAAAATATAATTCTCCCCGTACACCAGCCACAGGACACTTCCCAGGCTTAGCATACAGGTAAAAACGTTGCTTGCGGCAGTCATGGCGGAAAAGGCACCTGTTTTGTACTGCGGCATAGCGAAGTAAATCACGCTCAGCCGCAGCGAAAAATCCAGCAGCGAAAACAGCAGCAGACGAAGCTGCTTTCCGAGGCCGTTTAAAATTGAGCAGGACAGCGAATCCATAAACATCACCGGACAGAGCGGCGCAAGGCACACCACAAGCTCCGCCGCCGCAGCGGTCTTATAAAACGCACGACTTGCACTGCCGCCGAAAATCATAAAGAACAGCCCGACTATGATCCCGACTGTCAGCCCAAGTCCGTAAACCTTTTTTACAGTACGGCGCAGACTGCCGCCGCCGCGGACCTCCGCCCTCGAAATCTCGGGGACGAGAAGCGACATGACCGAGCCTGCCAGATTCAACGGCAGAACCAGCAGCGGCATCACCATTCCGCACATTATACCGAGGGTACTCACCGCCTCGCTGTGGGACATATTTCCACGCTCCAGTGCCGAGATTATCAGCACCTCCTCCTGCATACGCAGGGCACTGCAGCAGAGAGAGGTTATCATTGACGGCAACGACACACCGAGAAGCTTCGTCAGCATTTCACCTCGGCACGGCTCGTCACTGTCTTGAGCCTTAATTCTAAAATTCAGTCGCTCCTCGCGGCGGTACAGGAACAAAAGATACACGCACGAGGACAGCTCGCCTATTGTTATTCCTCCGAAAACGGCGGCACATCCGTATTCTGTCCCGAACGGCAGAAAAATTTTCAAAAGAACACGGATTGATACAAACTTCACCGTCTGCTCCAATATCTCGGAGGATGCCGGCGGAAGCACTCTGCGCTCCGCATAAAAGCAGCCCTTTGTGCAATAGGAAATCCCCATAAAAAGCACGCTCGGCATCAGCGTACAAAGGCTGAAGGAAATCCTTCCGTCGCCGAGCAGCCTTTCCGCAATTTTGTCCGAGAATAAGAAGGTAATTAAAATTACGGTCAGGGCAAGAACCGAAACGCCGAAAACCGCCATTTTCATACACTTTTTCACTGCGGCGGGGTTCTTCCGTTCGATATAGACCGATGTACAGCGGGACACGGCAACGCCAAGCCCTGCCGTTGCGATTGTAAGCATTACCCCGTGCATGGAAAACCCCAGCGACAACAGACCCATTCCCTCCGTTCCCAACACCCCGGCATAAAACGCACGAAAGCCGAAGTCAAAAAGCTTTGCGATTATTCCCGACATTCCGAGCAGAAGAATGTTTCCGTACATCTTATATTTTTTATTCTTTACGTTTTTCGGCATATATGTACATCCTTTTTTTAATATTTTTATTATCGGATATTTCAATTTTATGCGAAACAGGACAAAATAATGTTGATAAGCTCCGCCGCAGATGCCGGCACAAAATCCGAAGTTGACAACACAGCGACCGAATAGTATAATTAATAAAAAAAATCACAGAGGTTGTTATATGATACACATTGATGAAGTAATAGTGGTCGAGGGCAAGTATGACAAGGAAAGGCTTCGGCGTGTGACAGACGCTCCGATCATCTGCACTCACGGCTTTGAGTTGTACCGCTCAAAGCGCATAATCGAAACTCTCCGCAAGCTGTCGCACCAAAGAGGGATTATTGTTCTGACCGACTCGGACAGGGCGGGCTTTCGCATACGCAATTACATTAAACGCTGTCTCGGCAAGGACGCAAGGGTCAGACACGCATATATTCCGCATATCGCCGGCAAGGAAAAACGCAAGGAAAAGGCAGGTGCCGACGGACTTCTCGGAGTCGAGGGTATGACAGACGAGGTTTTGGAAAAAATACTAAAGAGGCTTGCGTCCTCGGACAGCGCAAAGCTTACTGCCGTCACCAAGGCAGAATTCTATGCCGACGGCTTTGCCGGCAAGCCCGACAGCGCCGAACGCAGACGCAGGCTTGCTCTCCGTCTTTCGCTGCCGCCGTCGCTGTCCTCCAACGCTCTTTTGGATATGATAAACAAGACCTACGGTGCCGAAAAATACCGAAAGGCGGCAGACGATATTACAAAAGATTAACAATAAATGAACAATACTGTCGAAACATTGACAAAATTCAACTTTTTATGTTATATTAATATGAGTATTTCAGCCCATGCTCGGACGAAGCCTGTCCCGACATCGGCGAAATTATCGAAAAGGAATGAGATTGATGAGCAGAGGCTTTAAAATTACTATTCTTCTTATAACCGCAGCGGCTATCGTCTTTGCCGCCATGCTCGGTGTATATGCCGCACACAGCATTGCGGATATCTCCATCGGAGACACCGTTATTGTACAAGGCCTGGAGAAGGAATCCTCGAACGTCGGAATGGTTAACGTCCTTCTGATCGGTGTCGATGAGGACGGCACCAGAAGCGATACGATTATGCTCGCCTCTGTGGACGGATTTTCCAATCGTGTAAACATTATGTCGATACCCCGTGACACCCTTGTTAAGCCCGATGGCTATACGTCACAGAAGATAAACGCTCTTATCGGCATCGGCCGGGACGCCGTCAAGAATGGACGCATCAACGAGCCCGAGGAGCTTTTGATTGCCGAAGTCAAGGAGCTTACCGGTCTTCCGATACACTACTTTGTCTCCCTTGACTTTGCCGGCTTTAAGGATATAATTAACGCTCTTGACGGGGTTGACTTCAACGTCCCTTATGACATGAATTACGATGATCCCACCCAGAATCTGCATATCCATCTAAAGGCGGGACAGCAGCACCTCGACGGTCAGGCGGCTCACGATTTTGTCAGGTTTCGTCACAATAACGACGGCTCCGCCCCGGGTGAATATGTCATGGGCGACGAAGGCCGAGAGTATTGGCAGCAGCAGTTCATAAAGGAATTTGTCAAGCAGAAATTCAAGCCTCAGTATCTCTCGAAGATTGATGATATATTTGAAGTGATAAGTGAGAATGTCCGCACAAATTACACCATGCGAGACCTGCTGAATCACCTTGACCTTATACAAAAGGTAGACATAAATTACATCGGCTCGTATCAGCTTCCCGGAAATTCGGAATACTTTACCGCCGATGGTCATTCTATGGCGCTTTGGTGGTATATATATGACGAGAAGGCAACGCGTGAGCTGGTAAATTCGGTGTTTCTTCCCATGACCCCCGAGGAATGGGCAAATTATAAGGCAGAGCATGAGGCAGAGCTTAAAAACAGTGCCTCGGGTTTCGATGCCATTTCGGAGCTGCACGAAAGTCGGAAGTCGGCAAGCTCATCCGAAAATATAGGCGAGCTTGAAAACTCCGCCACCGCACGGGATTAAATTTAATAAAACACAAAGGCACGGCGCAGACGGGTTGAAATTACCTGTCTGCGTTTTTTATCCGTTCCGCACACTGCCGCTCCGACGCATACGGGTGTTTGTCTTATTAATTTCGACAATCGGTGCCGATTCTGCATTTTTGAAGTAAAGACCGAATATAATGTATAAAATGCAGAACAATACCAAAGGAGTGGATGTCAAAATGGAGGAAAACACCAGAGAGCATAAGGTTACTATTGACAACAGGTCAAGGATAACGGTCACTGCCGTTGAGGACGTGGAGAGCTTTGATGAGGAAAAGGTTATAATTATTACCGATATGGGAACAATGACAGTAACGGGTATTGATTTCAAGATCAGCCGTCTTAACGTGGAGGACGGGCAGCTTATCATCGAAGGCGAAATAGACGAAATACAGTACAGCGAGCGTGCAGTGTCCGACGGCGGCGGATTTTTCAGCCGTCTTTTTCGCTGATGCACGGCGGAAAGGAGAATTCGATTGAGAGTTACCTTCGGAGTCGATTTTACATGCTTTTTATGGTCGGCGGCGGCAGGACTTGTCCTTGCGCTAATCTACGACGTTCTTCGTCTGACAAGGCGGCTTATACCCACGGCTGATTTGCTTGTCAATATTGAGGATATTCTGTTTCTGATATTATTCGGTGCCGCCGCCTCTGCCGTCGCCTACACAAAAAACAACGGAATCCTGCGCCTTTACGGCGTGCTGACTCAGGCTGCTGTCTTCGGACTGTATCGGCTCATTTTAAAAGACAGGGCGGTCGGCCTAGTCGAAACGGCTTTTCGTCTGCTGTTTCACGGCCTTTACCGGCTTATCCGTATCATTTTGATGCCTTTTCTGTTTTTATACCGCAGAGTTATCATGCCGACAGTACATTTTGTCCGATCGCATATGCGGCAAAGGCAAATTTAACAAAATAAATTTGATTTATTTGCCGCCGCAGTCATTGACAAATTGATTTACATGGTATATAATAATGATACAATGCTTTTATTGTATGATTTATTTAAATCGGGGCAATGCTTCTGCTTTGCTTGCAAGGAGCAGAGCTTGTGACAGATTGCAAGCTGCGTAGGGCGCAACAGCTCTGCGTACAGGTTATATTATTTGGTGAGGTGAAGGTATTGGCTAAGCACAAAAGGCATAAAAAAACTGCCGCACACGGCAAATCCGCATCCAAAAACCGCAGAACGCCGGTATATCTCGGTATAACCGCAGCGGCTGTCATTTATTTTGCGGTTACGGTTATATCACAGCAGCTTTCTCTGTCCGAGCAAAATCGGACCATTGACGCATTAAACGGCAAAATATCCGAGGCTCAGCAGACCGGTGAGGCCTTAAAATCCGAGGTGGATAACCTTAATAACCCGGAATATATAGAGCATATTGCGAGAGAACAGCTCGGTCTTGTCAGACCCAACGAAAGAGTATTTATCGACTCAAATAAAAGCGAAAATAATAAGTGACTTATAATTAAATATTTTACATAAAGAGGATAAATCCTCGCAGGAAGGAAAAAAACTGAATATGCAGGTTGAAGTAGGAATGGTTTTAGAGGGTAAGGTCACGGGAATTGCGGCATTCGGCGCTTTTGTGGAATTACCCGGGGGCAAAACGGGACTGGTACATATTTCGGAAATATCCACTTCGTATGTCAGCGATGTTAAGGAGCACTTAAAGGAGGGGCAGACCGTCAAGGTAAAGGTCATCGGCACCGACGGCGGCAAAATCAGCCTTTCCATAAAGCAGGTGCTTCTTTCCGAAAACGGCGAAAAACGCGAAAAGCGCGGCGGTCGCGGCAAGCGGCGCAGCGAACCGAAACGTGAGGGCTTGTCTCACAGACCGCCCGAGGAATTTGAATTCGGGAAAAAGTCCGGCGATATGAGCTTTGATGATATGCTTCAGAAATTCAAGCAGGACAGCGATGAAAAATTTCAGGATTTGAAGCGGAGCAGCGAAGGCAAGCGCAGCGGCGGTTATAAGCGTTCATATTAACATACACGGTCGGCAAGCCGGCTTATGTATTATTTCGGAGGCGATTCTATGGACGGCGTTATGGTCATTACTTGGCTTGCGGCGGCATTGGCGGCAGGCATTATTGAAGCGTGCACTACCGCACTTGTATCCGTTTGGATTGTAATAGGTGCAGTCTGTGCGGCTGCGGCTGCGGCACTTGGGGTACCCGCACTTGCACAGCTTTTAATTTTTCTCGCTGTGTCAGTCGTACTTTTGCTTCTTACCATGCCGATGTGCAAGAAATTTCGTTCATCAAAAAAGACGGCAACAAACGCAGATATGCTAATCGGCCGCACAGGCATCATCACCGAGGAGGTAGATCCGCTTCTCGGCAAGGGTGAAGCAAGGGTCGGCGGAAAGCTTTGGTCCGTCCAAATACGCGGTGACGGAAAGGCCAAAGCAGGAGATATCATTAAAATCGAAGAGATTGTCGGGGCGCACCTTGTCGCTTCGGTTATTTCCGATAAAGAAAGGGAGGATAACTAATGTTATCATTTGTAATCGGAGTACTTATTTTATTGGTTGTTGTACTGATTTCGTGTATCAAAATTGTTCCCCAGGCTCACGCCTACATCGTAGAACGACTCGGTGCGTTTCACGCAAGCTGGGGTGTGGGACTGCACTTTAAGATACCCGTTATCGAAAAGGTTGTCAAGAAGGTTAGCTTAAAGGAACAGGTTGTGGACTTTCCGCCTCAGCCTGTTATCACCAAGGATAACGTTACCATGCAGATAGATACGGTCGTTTATTTTCAAATTACCGATCCTCGGCTCTATACCTATGGTGTTGAGCTTCCTATGTCGGCAATCGAAAATCTGACCGCAACAACTCTCAGAAATATCATCGGCGATATGGAGCTTGACGAAAGCCTTACCTCGAGAGATGTCATAAACACCAAAATGCGTGCTATCCTCGATGAGGCAACAGACCCCTGGGGTATTAAGATAAACCGTGTTGAGCTTAAGAACATCATTCCGCCCGCAGGTATCCGTGAGGCGATGGAAAAGCAGATGAAGGCTGAGCGTGAACGCCGTGAGGCAATTCTCCGCGCGGAGGGCGAGAAGAAGTCCGCCGTACTCGTTGCGGAGGGCGAAAAGGAATCCAGAATTCTTCAAGCGGAAGCCGAAAAGCAGTCACAGATACTGAAGGCAGAGGCCGATAAGGAAGCCGCCATTCGTGTTGCCGAGGGTGAGGCACAGGCTATAAGAGAGGTTCAGCAGGCGACCGCCGACGGTATAAGGATGCTCAATGAAGCAAGCCCCAGCGATGCCGTTATATCGATAAAGGGCTTAGAGGCATTTGCCAAGGCGGCAGACGGGAAGGCAACAAAGCTTATCATTCCGTCAAATCTGCAAAACCTTGCCGGCATCGTTGCGACCCTCAAGGACGTTGCAGACGGTGTTGACTCCTCAACGAAGCAATAATCAATAGGCAATAATCAATAAATAACAGACGCTGCATAATGCGGAGTCTGTACATACAATTCAGCCGAAATTCAGTCGAAATTCAGCAGAAATTCAATTCAGCAGAATTTCAGCCGAAATTCTGCCGACAGGCAGTTTAAGGCTCAGTCGGATTCGGCTGACACAGGTTATCAGACCTGTAACGGCGGCAAAGACGCTCGCCTCAATATACGCTCAATAACGGCGCTCTGCGCCTTATTAAAGATAAAACAGTTTTTTAGGAGGTACTTATGTCAGGACATTCAAAATGGGCTACTATTAAGAGAAAAAAGGGTGCAATCGATGCAAAGCGCGGAAAGATTTTCACAAAAATCGGCCGTGAGCTGATGGTTGCAGTCAAGGAGGGAGGCCCTGACCCTGATTCCAATTCCAAGCTCAGAGATGTTATTGCGAAGGCAAAGGCAAACAATATGCCGAACGACAATATCCAGAGAAGTATCAAGAAAGCATCCGGCGAGGGCAGCACAAGCGAATACTTTGAAATGGTATACGAGGGCTACGGCCCCTGCGGAATTGCGGTTATGGTTGAAACCCTGACCGATAACAAAAACCGTACGGCAGGCGACCTGCGTCACTATTTTGATAAAAACGGCGGTAATTTAGGGCAAAACGGCTGTGTAAGCTTTATGTTCGACCGCAGAGGTCTGATTGTTATAGAAAAGGCCGACGGTATTGACGAGGACACCCTTATGATGGACGCCCTCGATGCAGGCGCAGACGATTTCAATGTTGAAGATGACTGCTTTGAAATCATGACCTCACCCGAGGGCTTCAGCGCGACCCGTGACGCCCTCGATAAAAAGGGCTACAGCTTTGTCCAGGCGGAGATAAACTACATTCCGCAAACCACTACCGTTATCGACAGTGAGGATGATATCAAGAAGATGGAACGTCTTATCGATATGCTTGAGGAAAACGATGATGTCCAGAACGTTTATCACACATGGGAAATGCCGGACGAGGAAGAATAATAATAAAGCGGTACGCTGTATAAATTATCACGGCGGTGCCGGTGGGGATATCCCCGTCGACACCGCCGTGATTTTTTTTGGATTTGCATAATTAAAAAGACAGGAGCGGAATGCGTCCTGTCTTTTTGTATTCATCAGATATAGTGAACCTTTTCCTTCATGTCTACCATATCCTTGTCTACCTTATACTTTGCGGCACGCCGCTGTTCAAAGAACTTAACCGCAACCTGATCAAACAGTGCGTAGGACAGTACGTCCTCATCCTGTTCTATCCATTCCGCCGCTTCCTTTTTGAGCTTGTCAAGCTCAGGCTTGATCATGTCTGCCGGACGGCAGGAAATAGCCTTTTCGTTGCCGATAATCTTCTTTCTGAATTCCTCGTCTATCGGAACGGGAGTTCTGCCGTACTCGCCCTTGCAAATGCCCTTTGTCTCCTTGGTGACCATCTTATAGCGCTCGCCCATGATTACGTTAAGCACAGCCTGAGTACCGACAATCTGGCTTGTAGGTGTAACAAGCGGGGGATATCCCAAATCCTTACGAACTCTCGGCACCTCCTTGAGAACCTCCTCAAGCTTATCCTCCTTGCCCTGCTGCTTAAGCTGTGACACAAGGTTCGAGAGCATTCCGCCTGGAACCTGATATTTAAGCGTATTTATATCCACGCCCATTACCTTTGTGCTGAGCAGACCTTCCTCCAGATACTTCTCGCGCAGCGGCTTGAAGTAATCGGCAATCTCAGTCAGTGCATCAAGACTTATTCCTGTATCGTACTCTGTGCCCTCAAGCGTTGCAACAAGCGGCTCCGTCGGGGGCTGAGAAGTACCCATTGACAAGGGAGAGAGTGCACAGTCAACAACGTCAACTCCTGCCTCTATCGCCTTTAAATACGTCATTGATGCAACGCCGCTGGTATAGTGCGTATGAAGCTGAATCGGAACCTTGACCGCCTTTTTGAGAGCAGTTACCAATTCATATGCGTTATACGGTGTCAAAAGTCCCGCCATATCCTTAATACAGATGGAATCCGCACCGCAGTTTTCGTATTCCTTCGCCAGCTTTACAAAGAACTCGTTATTGTGTACGGGGCTTATCGTGTACGAAATCGCCGCCTGAACGTGACCCTTCTCCTTCTTTGTTGCGTTTATTGCAGTCTGCAGGTTGCGCACATCGTTTAATGCATCAAAAATTCTTATTATATCAATTCCGTTTGCGATTGACTTCTGAACGAAGTATTCAACCACATCGTCGGCATAGTGACGATAGCCAAGCACGTTCTGACCCCTGAAGAGCATCTGAAGCTTTGTATTGGGAGCTGCCGCTCTTATCTTGCGGAGTCTCTCCCATGGGTCCTCATTCAAAAAGCGCAGGCAGGCGTCAAAGGTTGCGCCGCCCCATACCTCCATGGAATGATAACCCACCTTATCCATAAGCGGAAGTGCCGGAAGCATCTCGTCCGTAGTCATTCTTGTCGCAATAAGCGACTGGTGTGCGTCACGGCATATTGTTTCTGTAATTCCGACCTTAGCCATAATTATTACCTCCTTAAAGTTTTATATAATCTGTTCAAGCGAAGCCGCACACTCTGCTAAACAGAGCAGCAGAGCTGCCGCCTCAACCCGGCGGACACCGCCGCCGAATCAATACATCAATACATCAATCACTGAATTTCACGGTTATTTTGCAAACATTGACAGGAAAACACCTGCCGCAACGGCAGAACCGATAACACCGGCAACGTTCGGGCCCATGGCGTGCATGAGCAGGAAGTTTGACGGATTTTCCTTCTGTCCGACCATCTGCGACACACGAGCCGCCATAGGTACGGCAGACACTCCTGCCGAGCCGATAAGAGGATTAATCTTGCCGCCGGTCAGCTTGCACATAATCTTTCCGAGGACAAGTCCGCCTGCGGTACTGAAGCAGAATGCAATCAGACCGAGAACGACAATACCCAAAGTCTCCGCCGTAAGGAAGGTTTCCGCCTTCGCCGTAGCGCCGACGGTAATTCCCAAAAATATTGTTATAACGTTCATAAGACCGTTCTGTGCAACCTTTGACAGACGCTCCGCAACTCCGCTTTCCTTTATCAGGTTACCGAGCATAAGCATACCGACCAGAGATACCGCATCGGGTACGATAAGCGCAACAACGATTGTAACGATTATCGGGAACAGCATCTTCTCAGTCTTGCTTACGGGACGGAGCTGCTCCATAACGATAGAGCGTTCCTTCTTTGTGGTAAGCGCCTTCATTATAGGCGGCTGAATAACCGGTATAAGCGCCATGTACGAATATGCCGCAATGGCAATCGCAGGCAAAAGAGCCGGAGCCAGTGACTTTGTAACATAAATCGCAGTAGGACCGTCTGCTCCGCCGATAATACCGATAGATGCAGCCTCATTTACGCCGAAGTTAATACCCGGTACAACAGCTCCGAGAACCAATGCGCCGAGGAAGGTGGTGAACACGCCAAGCTGTGCGGCAGCACCCAAAATGATGCTCTTGGGGTTAGCGATAAGCGGACCGAAATCCGTCATACAGCCGATACCTAAGAAGATAAGCGGCGGATAGATACCGAGCTTTACGCCTAAGTACAGCATATCCAAAAGTCCGCCCTCCGCAAATATCCTTTGCATATCCAGATGCCCGTCAACAAAATACTGCGGATCCGTAAACAGCTCCGGGTGCATCATAATCGCACTTGAGCCGGAAAACATCGGCAGGTTTGAAAGCAGCATACCGAAGGCAATCGGCAGAAGCAGCAGCGGTTCAAACTTTTTTACTATTGCTAAGTAAAGCAGCGCACAGGCAATAATGAGCATCAGAGGCGTACCGATAACAGCAACAATACTGCTGAACCCGGAGCTTGCCGCAGCAAAGCTGTCCTTTGCGTTCTGAATCAGTGCCGCAACGCCCGTGCTGTTTATAAATTCCAAAATGCTCTGAAACATAATCTCGTCCTTTCATTTACTACATATTTAAGCAGCTGTACAACCCACGGTAATATACCGTGAATCGCACCGCCTATCGGCAAAATCAGCCGATAGATACCAATACGTCTCCGGTATTCACGCTGGAGCCTGCCGTTGCAGAAACCGCAACAACCTTGCCGTCCTTGGGAGCCATGATTTCGTTCTCCATCTTCATTGCCTCGAGAATACACAAAACATCGCCCGACTTAACGGTCTGACCTACCGATACCTTAACCGAGATAATATTTCCGGGCATGGGTGCGGTTACATTCTCCGCCCCTGCAGGGGGTGCAGCCGGAGCTGCGGCAGGTGCCGCCGCAGGTGCGGGAGCAGCCTTGGGCGCAGGTGCAGGCGCAGCCTGTGCCACAGGAGCAGCCGCCGGTGCGGCAGACGGTGCGCCGCCTACCTCTTCAACCTCTACCTCGTAAGAGGAACCGTTTACATTAATAATAAATTTTCTCATATTATTTCATCCTTTCCGTGCCGTACGGCACAAAATTCATATCCAGTAATTTAAACTTAAAATCTCGAATCGATTACATCGCGCAGTCCGGCTTTATTCCATGCCGGTGCGTTTCCGTCAACTCTGCGGTAGGACTTAATTTTAAGGTTCCCGACCGGCGTGTCCATTGCCGCAGCCACCGCCGCAGCAATAACCGCAATAAGGTTCGGATCCTCCTGCGGTTCCGGTTCCGCAGCTACGGGCTCGGGCACAGGTGCTTCCGCCTTGGGAGCCTCTTTGACCACAGTCTTTTTCGGCTCTTTATAAAAAATCTTCTTCATCGCCATCATAACAAGCATAAGTATGACAAGCACCGAGAAAACTATTATAAGACCCGTTCCGGTAACCATCAAGCCTTCGCTCATCGCTTCCGATAAATTCATATTTGCCGCCCCCTTACATAGGAATGTTTCCGTGCTTCTTGGCAGGCTTAGAATCTCTCTTGCTTGCAAGCATCTCAAGCGCAGCAATTACCCTCTGACGGGTCGATGACGGCTCGATAACGTCATCAACATAGCCTCTTGCCGCCGCCATGTACGGATTTGTAAACTTCTCTGTGTATTCCTCTATTTTCTTCTGCCGTGTTTCAACGGGGTTTGAGGACGCAGCAATTTCATCCTCGAATATTATGTTAGCCGCACCCTCGGGACCCATAACGGCAATCTCCGCCGTCGGCCATGCGTATACAATATCCGCACCCAGGTGCTTGCTGTTCATGGCGATATATGCGCCGCCGTAAGCCTTTTTAACCACTACATTTACTTTGGGAACAGTCGCCTCCGCAAAAGCGTACAAAAGCTTTGCGCCGCGGCGGATAATCCCGTTGTATTCCTCCTCACAGCCCGTAACATATCCCGGAACATCGGTGAAGCTTACTATCGGGATATTGAAGCTGTCGCAGAAGCGGACAAATCTCGCTCCCTTTTCCGAGGATGCGCTATCCAGCATACCCGACATAACCGCCGGCTGATTTGCAATCACACCTACGGTTGCGCCGTTCATACGGATGAAGCCGGTTACAATGTTCGCCGCATATTCGGGGAATATCTCAACAAATTCGCCGTTGTCGGCAACCTCTGAAATCACCGTTTTTACATCATATTCGGTATCCGCTATTGCATCAAGTACAGCAGACGCCCTGTTCAAATCGTCCGTACAGTCATAGATCGGTGCGGTTTCAAGGTTGTTGGACGGGAGGTAGGACAAAAGCAGCTTAACCTGTGCAAAGCACTCCTCCTCGTTTGCGCAGCGAATACCCGCAACGCCGCTCTTTGACGCATGAACCTCAGCGCCGCCCAGCTCGTCAAAGCTTATGCTCTTGCCGGCGGAGCCCTGTACAACGGACGGACCGGCAACAAACATATGGCTTGTCTTGTCCGTCATAACAATGAAGTCGGTCATTGCCGGTGAGAACACCGCGCCTCCGGCACACGGGCCGAGCACAACCGAAATCTGGGGGACAACGCCGGACGCCAAGGCGTTGCGGCGGAACATTTCGCCGAAGCCCTTGAGTGCGTCAACGCCCTCCTGTATCCTTGCGCCGCTTGAATCGAGAACACCGATAATCGGTGCACCCATCTGCATTGCCATATCATAAATCTTACAGATTTTCGCAGCGTGCATCTCGCCGATTGAGCCGCCGATAACGGTATAATCCTGCGAATACGCATATACCAATCTGCCGTCAACCGTGCCGTAGCCGGTAACAACTCCCTCGCAAGGGGCGCTGTTGTCCGCCATATTAAACTCGCCGCATCTGTGAGTCACAAAAGCGTCAATTTCCACAAAGCTTCCTTCGTCGAAAAGCATTGCAAGTCTCTCTCTTGCAGTCTTCTTGCCACTGTCGTGCTGCTGCGCAATTTTCTTGTCGCCGCCGCCCTGCTCAATGGTTAAACGCTTCTGCTGTAAATCGTTTAATTTACCCATCGTAAAAGAATCCTCCTTGACTTGATTGCCGGCCGCAGGACCGGCTGTATAAAAATTTAATTATTTTACTTTTTTCTGCTGCGGTTAACTATCCGCCGTCCGCCAAACATCTCTCGGCTCACATCTGCCGACGATTTTCTTCCCGTACCGATTTTCTTGAGCATATTGACCTCCGGCTCGGTCAGCCTCCTCCACTTTCCTCTCGGAAGATGCCCAAGCTTCAGCCCTGCCTCCTCGGTTCTGACAAGACGCTTAACGATACAGCCTACCGCCTCAAACATACGCCTAACCTGTCGGTTTCTGCCCTCATGTATGGTGACCTTCATACGGGTGCCGAGACGTGTCGCACCCAAGACCTCAACCTTGGCCGGGCTTGTCCTCACTCCGTCAATCACCACGCCGCCTCTCAGCTTTGTCAGCGTATCCATGGAAATATTCCCCGTGACCTCCGCCTCGTAGGTTTTCTCCACGTTATTCTTAGGATGAGTGATTTTATAGGTCAAATCCCCGTCGTTGGTGAGAATCAGCAAGCCCTCCGTGTCATAATCCAGCCGTCCGACAGGATAAATCCTCGCCGGAATCTCACTCACAAGGCTCATGACCGTATCTCTGTCCTTATCATCGGACACGGTAGTCACAAAGCCCGCAGGCTTATTCAGCATAATATAAATCATCTTGTTCTGCGGCCGCACACGCTGCCCGTCAAATTCCACTATATCTCTGTCCTCGTCAACCTTGACGCCCATTTCACGGACAACCTCGCCGTTCACACGAACCCTACCCGAAGAAATTAAAGCCTCCGCACCGCGTCTTGAAGCCACGCCGCAGTCCGCAAGATATTTCTGAAGTCTGAGCACGGAATCACCCCTTCCCGTAAAATAAGTTTTATTGCCACAACTTATGTAAAAGCCTATGTATAATAAAAAGTTTGCAATCTAACCCATTTTATTTTATTATATCTCAAACAACAAATTTATGCAATATTTTTTTACTTTCTCGGCTATAAACATAAGTTCCGAAATAAAATTTTATTTGTGCAGTTTGTATAAATATTAACAATCTTTGCCAAAAACTAAGCTTTCCTGCTTCACAGTTCTATTTGTCTTGTCTTTTTACGTCACTTCATTATCACCCTACAATCTTTGTAATTGACAATATTCTATATATATAGTAAAATATATATAATATATTGTACTTAGGAGATGGTCCGCGATGAATACAAAAAAACAAATTGCCTCAGTCTTGACAGGGGGCATAATTCTGACGTCCGGTTCGGTGTTTGCAATGCCCACAGACCAATTTGACGCAGGTGTAGAAAAAGGTATCTCGTATTTCAATCAGGGTTTGTATTACGAGGCAAGGGACGAATTTCAATGGTTCTCTGACAGTAGTTGGGGACAATTAGACATCAACCAGCAACAGTACATTTTAGACTATCTCGACAGAATAAAAAAGGATATTAACAGACTTGGGACATTATCAACCGTAGAATTCGACAAAGGAATGGCAAAGGGCATTTCATATTTCAATCAGGGTTTATACTGCGAAGCAAAAGATGAATTCCAATGGTTTGCCGACAGCAATTGGGGAAGATTAAACGTCGGTCAGCAGCAGTATCTTTTGGACTATATTGGCGGTGCAAAACAGGAAATCAACAGGACTTTCACAGGGACTTATACTACGCATGGCAGTTCAAACGATATATACATAGATTATTTTGACGGCAGCAAAATATCATTTTCTATCTACTCTATCAACTCAAAAGCAACAAGAATTGCCAGCACTGATACAATCACTGCTTCAGTAAAATCTGGGGTATGTCATTTCCGCTTCGAGGATAGCCGCAGCGGTTACGGCACCGGCACTCTGAAAATATACAAGAATAAGCTCGTTCTCGACATCAACTATACTGAGTACGGATTGGGATGGAGCTTATCCGGCGGAACATATTTGAAGAAATAACAATTGGCGCAATAAGAGTGTTGTACAAAAAATAATTATATGTACGGTTCAATATAACCGTGCAATAAGTAGGGAGGAAACAGCATGAAAATAAGAAAACTAATTGCCTCAGTCTTGACAGGAGGCATAATTCTGACGTCCGGTTCGGCGTTTTCAATGCCCACAGACCAATTTGACGCAGGTGTAGAAAAAGGTATCTCGTATTTCAATCAGGGTTTATATTACGAGGCAAGGGACGAATTTCAATGGTTCGCTGACTATAACTGGGGCGCGCTCAACGAAGGTCAGCAGCAATATCTTTTGGACTATCTCGGTGCCGCAAAGCGTGAAATCCAAAAGTTTGAATCTACCACCCGTATAAATACAGATATCTTTCAATACTTAGGCAAAAGCAAATACTGGCTGAGTCAAAATTTCGGCGGTCTTTACGGTGTTTATGAGGTCGGCGCAGGCGGCTACGGTTATGTTTATAATAACTCCCCATATTGCTTTGTTATGCCTTGGAACGATGATCACTGCAACGGATTTATTGTTTCGCTCAATCAATTTATCTTAAATCCGTCATGGAGTTATTCTCAATCTGAGCTTGAACGTGTTCTCGGATGCCGTGTCGAAAGATTTGATGATTATTACGATGACGGAACATCAGGATATTCCTTCACTTACAACAACTGTTATATTATGATTTCAAGCGGCGATACGGTATACGGCTGGGACGGCAGAGTATATTCCGATTACGATGTAAGAATATTCGGAAATTAACTGCATCGCTTAATTTATTGCCTAATATATATAAAATTATAAAAGTAAAATGCAGGGTTTGGCATTTCAGCCAATCCCTGCATTTTTATTATTTTCATCCGTTCACTCCACGGCGGTCTCGCCGGAGTGTGTATCGGCAGTCTGTTTTTCCTTCGGCTCGACATCAAATTTATCTTCCTTTACGGTAATTCTTATGCTGTCGCCCTCGGAAATCTTACCCTCAAGCATTTTTTCCGCAATCATATCCTCGATACCTGACTGAATTTCACGTCTCAGCGGTCTTGCGCCGTATACCGGGTCAAAGCCCTCTGCGGCAATTTTTGCGACTGCGCTGTCGTCAAATTCCGCCTCAATCTTGTTATCGGCAAGACGTCCCTTGAGCTGCTTCAGCATCTTGACCGCAATGCTCTTTATCTCCTCTGTTCCGAGCTGACGGAAAACGATAATCTCGTCAAGTCTGTTGAGGAATTCCGGACGGAACGCACGCTTAACCTCGCTCATTACATCGGATTTTATATCCGAGTAATCCCGTTCCGCATTTTCAACCCCTGCCGAGAAGCCGAGGCTCTTGTGCTCGGTTATCTGTCTTGCACCGAGGTTTGAGGTCATAATGATAACCGTGTTCCTGAAATCTACCCGTCTGCCCTGAGAATCGGTTAATATGCCGTCCTCGAGGATTTGCAGAAGAATGTTGAACACATCAGGATGCGCCTTTTCAATCTCATCGAAAAGAATGACGGAATATGGCTTGCGGCGAACCTTTTCGGTCAACTGACCGCCCTCGTCATAGCCCACATATCCCGGAGGCGAACCGACCAAGCGTGACACTGTATGCTTTTCCATGTACTCCGACATATCAATCCTTATCATGGCGTCCTCATCGCCGAACATCGCCTCTGCCAGAGCCTTTGAAAGCTCGGTTTTACCTACGCCCGTAGGGCCTAAGAATATGAACGAGCCTATCGGCCGCTTCGGGTCCTTAAGTCCGACTCTGCCGCGGCGTATTGCCTTTGCGACAGCCGACACTGCCTCGTCCTGTCCTACAACTCTCTCGTGCAGAATTTCCTCCAGCTTGAGCAATCTCTCACTTTCTGTCTCCTCTATGGATCTGACCGGAATCCCCGTCCACATGGATATTATCTCCGCAATCTCCTTCTCGGTGACTGTCAGCTCCGCAGTGCTGTTGCTCTTTGACCAGTTCTCCTTATTCTCATTCAGCTTTTCCGTCAACGCTTTTTCCTCATCCCTGAGCTTTGCCGCCTTCTCGTAATCCTGAATGGTAATTGCCGCCTCCTTCTCCTTCTTCAGAGAAGCAATCTTGTCCTCAAGCTCCTTCACATCGGGCGGCGCAGTCAAGCTCTTGATACGTATCTTTGACGCAGCCTCATCGACCAAGTCTATTGCCTTATCGGGCAGGAATCTGTCCGAAATGTAGCGAATCGACATATTCACTGCCGCTTCTATCGCCTTATCGGTAATCTTTACACGGTGGTGCGCCTCGTACTTATCGCGGATTCCCTTTAATATCTGTATACTCTCCTCTGCCGTCGGCTCGCTGAGCGTAATCGGCTGGAACCTCCTCTCCAGTGCGGCATCCTTCTCCACATACTTTCGATATTCCTCGAGGGTTGTCGCACCTATCACCTGTATCTCGCCTCTGGCAAGGGCAGGCTTTAGGATATTTGCCGCATCAATTGCGCCCTCCGCAGCGCCTGCACCTATTATAGTATGAAGCTCATCGATAAACAGGATAATATTGCCCGCCTTGCGGATTTCCTCCATGGCGGTTTTGAGTCTTTCTTCAAACTCTCCTCTGTACTTTGCGCCGGCAATCATTGACGACATATCGAGGGCAATTACCTTTTTGTCCTTCAGTATTTCCGGCACCTGACCGGAGACAATCTTCTGCGCAAGCCCCTCTGCCACTGCGGTTTTGCCGACACCCGGCTCACCTATAAGACAGGGGTTATTTTTGGTTCTTCGGCTCAAAATCTGAACCACTCGCTCTATCGCAGTGTCACGGCCGATAACCGGGTCAAGCTTATCCTCGCTCGCCATCTTCGTCAAATCTCTGCCGAATTTCATCAGGGTCGGGGTATTTGACTTTCCGCCCTTTCCGTGGTGAGCACCGCCCGGCGCATCGCCTGCCTCCGTCCCGGCTCCGCCGTCACTGAGCAAACCCAAAATCTCGTTATAGAGCTTTTGCGGAGAAATGCCCAACTCAAGCAGAATTTTGACCGCAATACTCTCCGATTCACGAAGCACGGCAATTAACAAATGCTCTGTTCCCACATAGCTGTGTCCCATACGCCTTGCCTCAACATAGCTGTTCTGAATAACTCTCTTTGTGCGCGGCGTAGCCTCCGGGGTAATTCCCGATATCGGCTCGCCCGTGCCGATTAAGGCATTTATTTTCTCAATTACCTGCTCGTCGCTTATTTCGTTGGCTTCCAATATTTTGCCTGCGACACCGTCACTCTCGCGGATAAGTCCGACCAAAAGATGCTCTGTGCCGACATAATTTTGACCCATTTCCAAAGCGGCCTCTGCCGCATAATTCAATGCTTCCTTTGCTTTTTCAGTAAGTCTGTCTTCAAACATAAAGCTCATACCCTTCTGTTCGCATATTCTCAAGGCTGTACTCGCGAACTCCGCACAGCCGATATGTTATTTCTTTCCGAGAAGAACCTCGCGCACAACCTCCGCACGCTTCAGATCTCTCTCGCCTGCATCTGCCGTGTTGTACTTTTTAATTATATTCGCCGGCAGAACCTCATACATCGCCTCGTTGAGCTGTGAATAACCTATATTTGAAATTATACCCAGTTCCACGGCAAACCTTACATCCGAAAGTCTGTTCATCGCCTCGGACGAGGAGATTATAACTGCATTCGTCAAGGTTCCGAAGGATCTCATCAGCCTGTCCTCAAGCTTATATTTATCAGAGGTGTACATCCGTCTCCGAAGCTCTCTCTCCTTGTCGATAACCTCGGTTACCACCTGTTCGAACCTCTCGAGGATATTCTCCTCCGTATCGCCGAGGGTCGTCTGATTGGAAATCTGATATATATTTCCGCTCGCCTTTGAGCCCTCGCCGAAGATTCCGCGAACCGTCATGCCCAGCTGACTCAGCGAATCGATAATACTGTTGATGTTGCCGCTCATGGTGAGTGCCGGAAGATGAACCATGACCGATGCCCTCATACCTGTACCCATATTTGTGGGGCAGCAGGTCAGATATCCGAAGCGGCTGTCAAAGGCATAATCCGCATGGCTTTCGATTATGTCGTCAATACGGTTCGCCTCTCTCATGCACTGCTCTGTGTTAAACCCCGGTGCCATGCACTGTATGCGAAGGTGATCCTCCTCGTTGACCAAAATGCTGACCGAGTTGTCATCACTGAGCAATACTCCTCGGCGGATGCTGTCATCCATCATCTGGGGACTTATGATATGACATTCGGCGATTGCCTGTTTTTCATAATCCTTCATCGCATTCATATCAATATAGCTCAGCTTTATCTCGCTGTCCTCAACCGCCTTGCGGCACAGGTCGATTACCTTATTCTGCTCCTCTTCGCTCTCCCTTGCGGGAAATGGTATGCCCTTCAGATTCCGTGCCAGACGTATCCGACTTGACAATACTACGTCACATTCGTTTCCGCATTCAGTATACCACATAATTTACTCCCCCTTCTCGCCCTTGGACTTTAAGTCCTTAATCTCGTCTCTCAGCTTTGCCGCCGTTTCAAAATCCTGCTTTAAAACCGCAGCGTTAAGCTGTTCCTCAAGCTTTGAGATTTTCTTGCCCAGAACAACCTCTCCGCCGCCGCGGGCAGGCACCTTGCCCACATGCTCACAGGTGCCGTGTATCTGCCGTATCGGGCGCATCAGCCTGCTTTCAAACGCACTATAGCAGTCACCGCAGCCGAGCTTTCCCGTGTTTAAAAAGTCCGCATATGTCATATGGCAGGTCGGACATACATCACCGTTATGCTCCGACAGTCCTGCCGCCTGCTTATTTTTGTTTCCGCCGATAATCCCGAGAAGGAAGTCACCTATCCCCACATTCATATCCGACTTCATACTCTTGTATTCGGCAGACTCTGCTGCACATTCCGAGCACAAGTGCATCTCCTCTTTATAACCGTTTATAATCTTTGTCATATGTGTTGTTGCTTCTCTTTTTCCGCATTTTTGACATTTCATTATATCCACTCTCCTTTATGCTAAGGTTACCAACATATTTTTCAAAAGTCCTGCTCTGACAAAGTCCTGCTCCGGCTGCTTCAGCGGAATCGATTTTTCCGACATTGCCGCCATCATAAGCTTTGCCTCGTTTTCGGTAATTAAGTCATAGTCAAAACAATTTCTTATAATCGCAAGCGAATCCGTATAGGATAAATACTTGCCTATTGAATTCACTGCATGCATCGTCATATTTCCGCCCTTCGGAACAACCCGCGTAATTCGGATATAGCCTCCGCCGCCGCGTCGGCTTTCCACAATATAGCCTCTCTCCGGCGAGAACCTTGTCGATATAACATAGTTGATCTGCGACGGAACGCAGCCGAACCTGTCCGCCAGCTCATTCCTCTTAAGCTCCACCTCGCCGCTTTTATCCTCCGAAATCATCTCCTTAATAAAATCCTCTATAAGATTACTGAGTTTCATGCGACAATCACCTTCCGTTTACTTTTTGTTTTTTGACCTTCGTCTGTGTCAATTCCGTTTTTGACTTTGACTTTCTTTGACTTTTGACTATATTATAGCACGTATTTTTAAAATGTCAAGGGGTTTTTGAAAAATTTTTTTAAAAAATTATATCCTATACAGTAATTAATTATATCGTTTATCTACATACATTAGTTTTTCCTGCTCTCGGACAAGCTTTGTCTCGACAATCCTTACATTTATCTATATTATACTCATCATAACAACATATCATATAATCGCACTCATCGCAGCATGATTCTATTAGCTTGCCTTTCCGATTAAAGTGTTCTCCGTTTCCGCAACAATCTCTGCCGTTATTTCCGGGATTCAGTAAAACACCGGTAACATCGATAATCATTCTTCTCTTTGTTATTCGTTTTATAGCTGTGTAAATAAATATCTTTATTTGTATATATATTCTGTGCATAAGTCTTATTCCTCCGTATTATTTCGACAAAATATAACCGTTTTTGGTTATATTTTTAATTATACATATAAATTATAATTATGTCAATATCATAACCGAAGGTGATTATATGTTTGAAGTTGAAAACAAATTTAAAAATGCGAACGTCGCAAGAACAATACGATTTACGGAAGGCTTGTTTGACCGTCTTAACACGATTGCGGCGGAAAATGATATATCGTTTAACCTGCTTGTTCTGCAGTGCTGTCAGTATGCCCTCGATAATATAAAGACCGAAGAATAGCTGCGGAAAAATTTTTTAAAAAAATTTTTAATTTTCTATTGTAATTTAGAACGAAATGTGATAGAATATATATCACAAACTTAATAAACATCCCTGCAGTGTTCGTAGGTACGGTTATAATGTAAAACCAACAATTTTTATACGGGGTTTTGTCTCCGCAGGCGGCGCACATGCCTCATGTCTTTGACATCCAGTGGACTTGTAAAGTCTGCGGGCGTTTTCCCACCTGGTTTCCAGGTTTTTACCTTAGATCGTATACGGCATGGTGGGGGTTTATTTTTTTATGTACATCTTTCACATTTTTCTGTTTTAAAAATTTATTTATAATTTTATAAGAATAAGTACAAAAAATGTCTTGACAAATCTCTCGTTTTAGGATATAAATATTAGAGTAGTATAAGTATATACGGGAGGATTTTCTTTGCGAATTATTGCCGGTGTCCGAAAAGGTTTGAGGCTTAAGGCCCCCGATGGTATGGACACACGTCCCACCACCGACAGGGTCAAGGAAGCTGTTTTCAACATTATACAGACGCATCTTCCTGCACGCCGCGTCCTGGATTTATATGCCGGGAGCGCCGCAATGGGGCTTGAGGCTCTGAGCCGCCGCTCCGATATGTGCGTTTTTGTTGAACGAGACAGAAAAGCATTGTCACTGGTCAGGCACAATATTTCGCTTGCGGGATTTGACGATTCGGCAGAGGTTGTCGCCTCCGACGCTCTTTCATATCTCGACAGCGCCGCACCTGAGTTTGACATTATTTTTATGGATCCGCCGTACAATAAGGGCTTGATCTCGCCGTCTCTTTTTAAAGTGTCCCAAAGGGGACTTTTAAGCCGTGACGGTATTATAGTTGTTGAAACGGAGAAGGGTGGCGAAGAGCCGCAGCTCCCGGATTTTAAGACTGTCAGACAAGCCGTCTACGGAAAGGTTGTCATAACCGTACTGACAAGAGGTGATATTGGATGAGCGTTGCCGTTTACCCGGGAAGCTTTGATCCGTGTACAAACGGACACCTGGATATAATAAACCGCTCGTCAAAGCTTTTTGACAAGCTGATTGTCGGAGTATTAACAAATATGTCCAAATCTCCGACCTTCACGGTAGAGGAGAGGATTGAGCTTTTACAATCTGCCGTTTCCGCTTATCCGAACGTTGAGGTTCGGTCATTTTCGGGACTTTTGGTGGACTTCATGCGTGAGATTGACGCCAAGGTGGTTATCAAGGGTATCCGTGCCGTCTCTGACTTTGAATACGAATTTCAGATGGCGCTTACAAATAAGGCACTTTATCCCGAGCTTGAAACGCTTTTTCTGCATACCGGTCAGGAATATATGTTTTTAAGCTCCAGTGTTGTAAAGGAGATTGCGAGATATGGCGGCTCGCTCAAAGGGCTTGTCCCCGACGAGCTTATACCGATTGTCGGCAAGCGCTGCCGCATGGCAGAATAGCATTGCTTGTCGGCGCACAGCATTGCTTCGCCGAACACGGCGATTAAACTTGATTTATGATATAAATTTATAGGAGGATGCAATAATGGATGGATTAGAATTATTGGATGAATTGGAAGATGTTATATCTCAGGGCGCAAATGTTCCCTTTTCGGGACGTTGTATTTTGGAGAGGGACGAGCTTATGGACCTCGTTCAGGAGCTTAAGCTTAAGCTGCCTGACGATTTAAAGCAGGCAAAGTGGATCAAAAACGAAAGACAGCGTATCCTTCAGGAGGCTCAGACCGAGGCCGATGATATTATTAAGGCCGCCAACGAAAAGGGTATCTCCATGATAAACGAGCATGAGATAACTCAGCAGGCAATGGAGCAGGCACATCAGATTATCGAAAAGGCTCAGGCAGAGGCTCAGGCGATACGTGATTCCGCATATAACTATGCCGATGACCTTCTCGAAACGGTTGAAAAGGTAAGCGTATCTTCCATGAAGGAGCTGGAGCAGTGCATTTCCATAGTACGCAGCAACCGCTCGGAGCTTCGCAGCAACAACGGCGTACCCGGCATTCCCGAAGCCGAAGCCGTCGAAGAATAGCTTTCGATGCCGCAAGTGTCGCAGGGATTCCGCTTATGCACAGGCAATAAAACAAATCAAAAACAAAAATGCTGTATATGTGCGGCATCGCCGCCCGTATACAGCATTTTTTTGTGTAAAATTTTCCCTCTGATATTTTTATTTATGCTCCTCATCATGCACCTGTGACGGTAGAGTGTGCATATACTTTTTAAAGATTTTGGTAAAGTAGGATGGGTCGGAAAAGCCGCATTTTACGGCCGCTTCGCTTATGGACAGACCATCTTTCTTCAGATATGTGTATGCCTGTTCGACTTTGAGACTATTGAGATATTCGTTTACGGTGAAGCCGGTCGCCTGCTTAAAGACACGGCAGAAATAATATTTACTGTACCCGATACAATCCGCAATATCGGATACCGAAATTTTTTCCCGGCAATGCTTTTTCATATATGTAATTGACTTTTTAACCACCTCAATATGCTTTCCCGACACATTTTTTTCCGCATCCTCATCGATGTAATTTCTGAACAGGTACAGGAGTATATTTATGACTTCGCCCATAATCGCCGCCTTATAAAAAGGTTTTTTTTCGTCCCTTTCGGCAATTATTCGTTCAAGATACATAAAAAGCACCGGATCAGAAATTTTTTCACGGATACAGCTATCGCCAATGTTAAATCCGAACTGTTCGCAAAAGCCCTTGTCGATAATAAGGCAGTAATACTGTATTTCCGACCCTTGAGTGAAAATTTTGTGCATTCGGTTGGAGTTTACGGTAATAAGATTGTTTTTTTCGGTCGAGACAAGGGTATCGTCAATTTTGACAAACCCATTCCCGTTTACAAAAAACAGAAATTCAGGGTTTTCATGCCAGTGAATCCAGAAGCTTGATTTGTCGGTTAACGTGTTGAGATGAAAGAAGATAGGCAAGTCCGGATCGGTGAATTTATGTTTTTCATATGCGGATATATTCATGACGCCCTCCAAAAAGGTTTAAAGAGCAAGATTTTACCGAAACATGGCAATAAAAACTCTTTATTATTTTATTATATCATTGTATAATGTGTTTGTAAATACAAAATTTGAACCCAAGGGGGTAATTTTATGTATAATTTTCCTATTGGAATAATGATGGATTCTCTGCGAACCGACAACAGAACAGCGATTGAGACTGCGGCAAAAATGGGTGCAAAGGGACTTCAGATGTATGCGACAAAAGGGGAAAATTCGCCGGAGAATTTGACGGGCGAAAAACGCAGAGAGCTTTTGGATATGGTCAAATCCAACGGTCTGTGCTTCTCGGCGTTGTGCGGAGATTTGGGCGAAGGCTTTTGGCGCAAGGAGCGCAATCCGCAGCTTATCGAAAAATCAAAGAGGATTTTAGAGTTGGCAAAGAAACTGGAAACAAATGTAGTAACTACGCATATAGGCGTAATTCCGGAGAATAAAAGCTGCGACCGTTATAAAATAATGCAGGAGGCGTGCTATGAATTGAGCCGGTATGCGGATTCGCTGGACGCCCACTTTGCCATCGAAACGGGTCCGGAGATTGCAAAAACTCTCAAGGAGTTTTTAGATTCCTTAAATTCTACCGGTGTGGCGGTCAACTTAGATCCGGCGAACTTTGTTATGGTAACGGGCGATGATCCGGTACAGGCGGTCTATACCTTAAAGGATTATATCGTACATACTCACGCAAAGGACGGACGGAGGCTGTTTGAAAAATCTCCGGAGGTGATTTACGGGGTCGTTGAGGAGTCGGAGCTTGTGAACGACCGCTCCTTTGAGGAGCTGCCCTTGGGCTTGGGTGATGTGGACTTTGACAATTACCTTAAGGCCTTGGATGAAATCGGATACAGAGGCTTTTTGACCATTGAACGTGAGGTCGGCGAAAATCCAAAAGCGGATATAGAAACGGCAATAGCATTTTTAAAAAGCAAAATCGGATAAATTTATATTACACGAGGAGGAAAGAAAATGAGCAGCAAAATAAAAATCGGAATAATCGGGGTCGGAAATATTGCCGGCACACATATTCGGGCATATCTCAAGAACCCCAATGTTGAGCTATATGCGTTTTGCGACATTAACGAAGAACAGCTCAGGAAAAGGGGAGAGGAGTTCGGTATCGAGCGTCTGTACACGGACGTTAACGAAATGCTTGCGCTGACGGAGATTGACGCCGTAAGCGTATGCACCTGGAATTCCGCCCATGCGGAGTGCACCATAGCTGCGCTTAATGCCGGAAAGCATGTGCTTTGCGAAAAGCCTATGGCGGTGAATGCGGCGCAGGCAGAGGAGATGAAGGCGGCTGCGGAGAAGAACGGGAAGCTTCTGATGATTGGCTTTGTGCGGCGGTACGGAAACGATTGCAAAATTCTGAAGGAATTTACAGACACCGATTATTTCGGTGAAATATACTATGCAAAGGCGACATATCTCCGCCGCAACGGAAACCCGGGCGGCTGGTTCGGGGACAAGTCGCGCAGCGGCGGCGGCCCGCTGATTGACCTGGGTGTGCACGTTATTGACCTGGTTCGCTATCTCATGGGTAATCCGAAGCCTGTTTCGGTATACGGGGCAACCTTCCAAAAGCTTTTTGACAGGAATAATTTAAAGGACAAAAAAGCATATGTATCCGTCAGCAAGTCGGATGATGATATTTGCGATGTAGAGGATTTGGCGACAGCCATGATAAGGTTTGACAACGGTGCGGTTTTATCCATCGAAGCAAGCTTCAGCCTGAATATTAAATCCGATGAAGGAAAGATTGAGCTTTTCGGCACAAAGGGCGGTGCGAAGCTGAATCCTGAGCTTGAAATGTATTCGGAGATTAACAACTATATGACGAATGTCGGGCTTACAACAAACACGGCTCTGTCGCTTGAAGGGATTTTTGAGGAGGAAATCAACCACTTTACGGACTGCATACAGAACGGTGTTCCCTGCCGTGCGCCGGCCGAGGACGGTGTAACTCTTATGTCAATTCTGGATGCCGTATATGAATCGGCACAGACAGGACATGAAGTGGTACTTTAAGGGGGAGTATATATGAAAATAGGAGTCAGCTCGTACAGCTTTTCCGGAGTGATGAGAACCGGAGAATACAATCAATTTACCATTATTCAAAAGGCGAAGGATATGGGCTTTGACGGCATTGAATTTGTTGACATTCTGCCCCACGACGGAAGCGAGCCCGAGGAATATGCAAAGAAGCTCCGTGAGGAGTGCGGACGCTTGGAGATGCCGATTTTAAACTTTACCTTCGGTGCGGATTTTGTAAACTGTGCCGACAGAAAATCGGAAATCGAAAGGGTTAAAAAATTGATTGACATGGCGGAGATATTGGGGGCAAAAAGCGTCCGTCATGACGCCACGGTGGGAAAACCGGGAATATCCTTTGACGGCGTACTGGAGGATTTGGCAGATTCATGCCGTGAAATCACAAAATATGCAGAGCAGAAAGGAATTTCCACAATGGTGGAGAATCACGGCTTTTTCTGCCAGGACAGCCTTAGGGTGGAGCGGCTGTATAACGCCGTAAATCACCCGAACTTCGGACTATTATGCGATATGGGAAATTATCTCTGTGCGGACGAGGATTCTGCACATGCCTTCGGAATT
The DNA here is from genome assembly GCA_902766745.1 of uncultured Ruminococcus sp. Classification (GTDB taxonomy): domain Bacteria; phylum Bacillota; class Clostridia; order Monoglobales; family Monoglobaceae; genus UMGS1820. Next base: position 14,623 of record CACXES010000051.1, on the reverse strand, counting down.
ACCGCGCCTTACGCAAGGTATGTTCACGCAAAGGACTTTCATGTAAAGCCTGCCGGCGGTGATGATCCCGGCGAGGGATTTTTCACAAGCAGAGCGGGTACATACCTGCGCGGCGCGATTATCGGTCACGGAAATGTTCCTGTCAGGCAGTGCCTGACGGCATTAAAGCGTGCCGAATACAAGGGCAATATCGCCATTGAATTTGAGGGCATGGAATACTCCATAAAGGCTTTGGAAATCGGTCTTGCAAATCTCAGACGCTATGTTGAGAATGCGGGTCTGTGAAAATTTTGACTTTAGACATAAAAACGGCACTCACCGTATTTGGCGGGTGCCGTTTTGAAGTATTAAATTATTAAATTAATCATTTATCGTAACGGTCAGACAGTTGTTTTCCTCGCTGTAGTCAACGTTCTTTCCGAACATCTCGGATACAAGACGCACCGGAATGTAGGTTCTGTCGTTATAGGTGAATACGGGCGTTTCGAGAGTCTGAGTCCTGCCGTTCACCGAAACATCACAGCTTCCGATGTACATAACTATCTCAATGCCGTCCGAAGAAATTCCGACTCTTTCGGTTGCCTCGTCATAAGAAATATCCGTATCGGGAATGCCGAACATATTTGCCATTTCCCTAAGGGGAAGGAAGGTTCTGTCTGCACGAACGAGGGGACTGTTTTCAAAGCTTCGCGGAATACCGTTGTACTCTATGGTAATATCGCCGTAGGGGGTGAAGGCATTTTCCTCGGGGATAGTTCCATAGGGGGTGAAGGCGTTTTCCTCGGGGATAGATCCGGTAGATGCAGCCACACCGTCAAGCGCATTTATGCTGTTGTCGTCGGTAAGTTCAGGGAAGTCAACGGTGTAATCGTCAGACAGAGGAGTTATTTCTCCGTTCATCTTTAGCGACAGCTTGCAGTGTCCGTTAAAGGCTACGTTATCGGAGGGGGTTCCATTGAGCACAGCAGCCAAATCGTTTACGTCAAAATCTAAATTAATCTCGCCGGACATATTGCGGCCGTTATTGCTGAGGTTTACAACAAACGCACGGTCACGGTCGAAAATGTGAATTTGTTCAAGAATCTCGGATATCTCGGCAAAGACCTTATCAATTTCTTCGGCATAGCTTTCGCCCTCGTCAAGCTCATCCAAGCATTCCATAAGAGTTCTGAGGAGACCGATATATATGTTTTTGAGCTGAGCCTCGGTCAGGACGATTGAGTATCCGTCATCAGTGACTTGCGGCTCGATTTCATCGAGAAGTGCGTATATGTAATCAATTATTTTCTTGATTTCGGGGCGGCTTGCAAGCTCCTCGGCAATTTTCTCCAAGTCATCAGCATACTCCTTCTGAAGCGTAATCAAAGCATTGAACATATCAGACATTCCGGGAATATTTGCATAATCGAATACAATGTATTTATCGCCGTAAGCCTGTGTAAATATGCCGTCAACCGCCTTTAATATAACAAGAAACTTAAATGCCTCTGGCGACTCCGCATTCATATCCATCCATATGTCAACAGAACCGGAGGGAACTATTTGCTCGTTATTCGATGCAATCGACATTTTGCCGCTTGCCTGAACAGCGGTCTGATCGGCGTTTGTGACTGCGTTCAGGTCATAGCTTAGGGCACTCCCGAATAACGAGGAGATTCCGGCAAGGTCAAATAACTCGCCCTCGCCTTCTATGGTCATGTCAAGCTTGATATTCGAGTTGCCTTCAATTCGGCCGTAATCGGCAAGCTCATTCCACACGGAATTTTCGGCACTGACCGATACGATGGACAGAATCATAACTGCCGCCAGTAAAACGGATAAAATCTTTTTCATAAATAACATCCTTTCATTATTTCACGGTTGAAATAGATAAAATATTTTTTGCACTCGTGAAAATGCATTGTTTTTCTTATAATAACACAGATTGCTTAAAAATTCAATACCTAAAATCCGATAGTAAATATGCCTGTGTGTCGGCACGACAGCCGCAGCTGTCGAGGACGTCTATGCGGAAGTAGCCGTCCGTCTCGCAAAGCTTAAATTCTGCGCGGCATATCCCGTTCGGAGTGTCGGCACAGCGTGCCTCGGAACGCCTGCCTGCCGTGGACAGGGATATGCGCTCTGCCGGCGAACATTCTATATATACCTTGCCGTTTTCGATATAGAGGCTGTAAATTTCCGGTCCGCTTGAACTGTAGAACCTGCCGCCGAGCAGGGAATCCACTATATTTTCATATGTCAGCTCTTTGCAGTTTACCATAACAAATGCACCGAAGCTGTCGTTCGTCCGATTGTGATTATCGTCGCCGCAGACGGCAAAGACACGCTTTCCGCCCCGAAGCATATCGTCAAGGACGTTTATATCATATTCGTAGATACCCCCGACATTACAGCCTGTATTGTATATCTCTACGCCCCAAAGTCCGTCATAGCCCATGTAATCGTTGTAATTCTCCAATGACCAGCGCGAATGGTTGTATGATACAAAGAAGCCGTTGTCATTGGCGCATTTTATAATGTGGCTTATACCCTCCGCCGAATATTCGCGGTGATTGTCGCCGTATTTTGCGACAAGCTGCGCCTTTTTTTCGGTGCTGTTATAGTGGTCGGCGGCGGTGCTGTAGAATACGTTATAAAGGTTGTCGGACTGCTTTGCGTAAAGGTTCAGGTGACAAACCTTCATGTTAAAGTTCTTCATGGTGGACTGATTTTCAAACTGCTTTATGGATATTTCGCAGGCAGTGAGTACGAGAAAATCGTCATCGTTTAAGCAGGAGTTATCGTAAATGCAGTCGTGGTCGGTAATGGCAAGAAAGCTGTAGCCGCGGGATTTGTACAGAGTCTTCAGCTCATTCGGGGTCAATCTCCCGTCCGATTGTGTGCTGTGACAATGCATATTTCCCTTATAAAAATTCAGACCGCTGTCAAGCAGGACTTTTTTCATCTTTGCATCTCCTCTTTGCGGAGGTATTCGACAAGCTTCGACAGAGCGGCGTGTCGGTGGCTGATTGAGTTCTTTATGTGCGGCTCAAGCCGACCCATTGTCATGCCGAAGCTTTCAACATAGAATATCGGGTCATAGCCAAAGCCTCCGTCGCCGTTGGGACATAGGTTGATAAACCCATTACACTCGCCTCGGAAGGTCTTTGTTTTGCCCTCGGGCAAGGCAAGAGCGATTACGCATACAAACCTTGCGGTACGCTCCGAAAACGGAACACCGTCCAAAGCGCCGAGAAGCTTATCGATATTTTCTTGATCTGTCGCATTTTCCCCTGCGTAACGTGCGGTGTAAACACCGGGGCTTCCGCCGAGATAATCAACGCACAGACCGCTGTCGTCCGCAATCACCGGTCGGTTCAGCGCACGCATAATTATCTCTGCCTTTTTTACTGCGTTCGCCTCAAAGGTATCGCCGTCTTCAATTATATCTATGTCTCCGGCACCTGCCTCCGTCTGGGTTATAACACGAAAGCCTGCGCCCAAAATCTCCTGTATTTCCTTTGCCTTATGCTCGTTTTTGCTGGCAAGTACAAATGTTTTCATGTATTTTCATCCTTTCACTTATTTGATGGTATATTCACGACCGTGTATCTGCAAGTCCATGCACAGCAAGGCATTAAGTCGCTCTGCCGCAGGACAGGCCGAAGGGACAGTAGGTGCAGGCACTGTGATCCTTGCATATAAACGGCTCCGCTGCAATATTTCCGCTGTATATACCCTCGGCAGCCTCACGGATTTTCTCGTTGGCGTGGGCAATACGGCGGTTTATCTCATCCTCGGGCAGGAGATACTTCTTTGATGGCAAAAACTTTTCGCCGTTCTCGCCGTTTTGGTAATTGGCAAGGACAGCGTCATCACTGTTTATCCAGCCGCCGAAGGAGATGTTTTTGTTAAAATTACGCTCTATTTCGCTGCTGTCGTCGCTCTTTAAATCCTCAGCATGAATGATCGGATCGACCATCTGCATATACATCATTGCGGCAGGACTTGCGTTCAGACGGCGACATACTACATCGGAGTAGAACAGCGGCTGAATTTTAACTCCCGCCTCTGCAAGACGATCCTCCAGCTCGGTCTTTGAGGATTTATAATCAATAATGCTCACATATGTCTTTCCGTCCAGCACGGCAATATCGGCACGGTCAATAAAGCCCGTCATGCGAGCAATCTCGGCACCCTCGCTGTTGTTGATTTCGACAGATGGAATTTCGCCGTCCGTGCCTATTCGTATTTCGCAGCCGTATGGACGGAATCGACCTGAACGGTAGAACTTTACCGTTTCCCATGCACACCGTGCAGCGATGCTCTGCATCCTTGTCACTATATACTTAAAATAGAAGGAGCTTTCATAGAGAAGCTCGGATTTGCTCAGTGCAGCTTCACGCACCAGCTCGCCCACACGTTTGAAGCACTCCTCCTTTGTTATACCGGAGTAATCCGTTTTGTTCTCGACAAGCTCGGTAAAGTAGTGGTACAGGGCGTCATGCTGAATACTTCCGGTATCACGGGAGTCAAGTCCGCCCACTGTGCGCTCGGACAGCAGAAGTCCGTAACGCATAAAGTACGAAAAGGCGCAGTCGTTGTATTTTTCAAGCTTGGTTGCACTGAGGCTGATCACGCTGCCGTAAATCGCTTCGGCGGCGGCTCTTGTGAGCTTTTCCGGCTCGGGAGCGGTCATTGAAGCTATGACTTTTTTGAGTCGAGGCGAATATGTCCTGTCTTTTTCAAAATAGTTATAAAGCACCTCTGCCGTACCGCTTAAATTTTCATATTTTCCGCCGCAGGCAGAAAGTACGGTGCAAAGGGCGTCGAATGCCGCCGCACGTCCCTCTCCGCCCCGAAGTATGTCGCCGCCGTCAGGGTTATATGGCGCAAGCTCGGGGAAAAGCTTGCCGCAGATATTGCGTATTATCGGTGATTGCCGAAGGGGCTTGCCGTCTGTGTCCGAGAGTGGAGTAAAGAGGTAAAGCCTCTCGCTCGGCGCAGTCAGAACAGAATATATAAGAAGCTGTTCCTCTCGGCATTTGGCGTCAATCCCGGGAGCCAAGGTAATGCCGAGGCGTGACAGCTTCTCGCGCTCCGCATCGGAAATCAGACCCTCGGAGGCATGTACCCTCGGAAATACTCCGTCAGTCATGCCGAGGACAATAACTATCGGAACGTTGTCGGAGCGGAAGCGGTCAATACCGGCAAAGGTCGCACTACCCTGAGTTCCCGGGGTGATACCGACGGATATTCCGGAGCATGCCGTTCTGAACAAGTCGGCAAAGTCACGGCGGGATATCGGTTCCTTGTCCATCAGGACGGAAATCTGCGATAAAACAGAGATAATGCTGTTCCATATCCCTCGGTATTCGTCCGCAAGGTACGGCATACCGTTTTTGACAAATTCAGCGCACATGGCGTTTACTCGCTCGGCGGTCTTTTCAGCCTGAAGGCATTTTAGAATTGCTTCGCTTATCTCTGCGGCGCACTTTCGCCCGCTGAGCATTGCCCCCAGCCTTTCGGGGAAGGAGCAAATCTGTTTCCGCACTCGATTGACGCACTCGAGATCAAATTCAGACAGCTCATAGTGCCATTCATCCTCAGACCACATTGCGTGAGTCGGATCAACGGCGAGAACGTAGTTTTCAAAAATATCAATATCCTCATCATCGGCGAAGGTCATGCCGGAACGGGCGATAAGCATTACTCTCTCATAGGAGTAGCCGCCTGCGAGAATGTCCAGCACCGCACACAGCATTTCGGGGAGAGGCTTGGTCAAAATACTGCGCCTTGCGTCCAGAAACACGTCTATTCCGCGGCTTGCGAATACAGGCGGAATAATACGCGAGTAGGTTTCGGTATCCCGGGCGAGGATTAAAAAGTCAGAGAAACGCCGACCCTCGGTTCGGCACAGACGCAAAATTAAGTCCGCAGCGGCCTCTGCCTCACGGTAGTGGTTGGAAACCTCGAATATCTCGATGTTTTCGGGGGATTTTCCGTAGGGGGAAGGGGATTGGGCAAAGTAGCTGTGCTGCAGATATGACAGGGCGGAGTCCTCATCAGTGTCGGGGATAAGCTCCGGCTCGGCACAGGCAATGCCCGCTGCCTCGGCAAGCTCGGCAAGACAGCGGCAGGATGCCGCAACCGGCGAAAACAGCGGAGAGCATTTATATATACTGTCACAGCACATAACGGCGCATACGTCAAGGCATTTCATAAGCTCACCTATGGCGTTATACTCAACCGGGGTGAAGGAGCGGAAATGCATGATATAAAGGCAGCCGTTCCCAAAGCCGAATTCGTGAATTTTATGGCATATTATCGAAAGGTTATCCTCTGCGTCCGCTGCCTTGTCTGCCATTCTTTTGTTAAAGGTATCAAGGATAACGGAAATATCCTTTAGCTTTGCGGAAAGCTCGTCGGAATCGGTCTTGTCCGCAGCCTCTTCAAGCTGCGGAGCAGATACGCCGTAGCGTTTGAATTCCGACACAAGAGATACAACGTCGGAGGCAAAGCCGCGCCGCCTTACCGCTGCGGCGAGAGATGTCATTTGAGATTTTACATCGCGAACCGCCGCAGCGGCAATGATTTGCTTCCCGGCCCCGTCAATATATTTCAGTCGCAAAGGCCCCAGCTTCGACAGCACAAGATTGCACAGTCGGGAGAAGGTGATAACCTTTATATTCCGCTGCGCTGAGACGCCAAAGCTTTTTATAACAAGATTCTCCGCCGACAGCGAAAACTGCTCGGGTACGAGAAGCCATGCAGTCTTTCCCTCGGCTGCGGTCTGTTCGATGCGCCTGTATGCGGCATTCGACGTATTTCTTGGGTTTGTTCCGTATAATATCTCAAGCATTGCCCATCCTCCGTTTAATGTTTATAGCTTTATTTTACCACAACATGAGGAAAAGAGCAATAAAAACTTGTTTCTCGGACTGAAAATTGAGTCTTGATTAAATTGTAATATGATTTAAATAATTGCAGGGACAGACATATGGCAGTCTGTCCCTGCGTTATCGCATATATACGCATATTTCTGAGGAAAATACAAGGCTCAGTCGAGCCAGAATTCATTTCCGGGGTTTTCGTCATTTCTCATAATCCACCTGCCGCCGGTAAAATCCGGGATTGCCACCGGGATGCTTCCGTTGGCGATGGAGTCCTCGGAAAGAGGTGTTATGCTCATCCATGATGCAGTGTCATAAACATCTATCGGCGTGTTTGTGCCCTTTTCGACTGCCTCGAAAAATGCGGAAAGTACCATATAATCCATGCCATCGTGTCCGGCCTCCTTCGCCTTGTCGCCGTATTTTTCCCAAAGGGGATGATTGTATTTCTCGCGGTATTTATCTCCGTTGCCCCAATACTTTTTTGCGTTAAAGTGGTCGGCATTCGGATCGTCCAAAAACACGGAATCCGTATCCTCGAAGTATGAGCCCTTTGTGCCGCGTATCGTGAATCCGCGTGAATATGTACGCGGCAGAGTTGTGTCCAGAGTCAGAGTAATTGTCGAGCCGTCTGCGCAGGTTATAACCGTTGTGACGATGTCGCCCTGTTTAAACTTAAAACCGTCAAGCTCCGGATATTTTTCCGCATTTTCTTTGATATAGGTTTCAAGCCCTCGCGCCCGAGATGCCGTTGAGGTAAGCGATATCATTCTGTTGCCGCGGTTTATGTTCAGAACCTTTGCTATAGGTCCCAGCTCATGAGTAGGATAGTTTTCGCAGTTCCTGTACCGATAATTCCTCAGACGGTAGTGGCGGTTTGCGATACCGCCTGCGATTTCGTCCCTGAGATCGTGATGATAGCCGCCGCTGCAGTGTACCGTTTCGCCGAAAAGACCCTTGCGCACCATGTTTAAAACAGCCAGCTCTGTCTGCCCGTAGCAGCAGTTTTCCAGCATCATGCATGGCACACCCGTCCTTTCATATGCCTCTGTAAGCTTAAAACAATCGCGCAGAGTGTATGCGCCGCCAACCTCAGTGCCGACATATTTTCCGTGCTCCATTGCCGAAACGGCAAGGTCGATATGACTCTCCCATGCTGAAAATATGAGTATGGCATCGATAGTATCCATTTTGATTACTTCGTCCGCACAGCAGGTAACGAGCGGTTTTTTCCCGGTTTTCTCTTCAACAAGCTTTCCGCCTTCCGCTGCTCTGTCCTCGTATAGATCGCACACTGCCGAGACATCGACATTTTCGCACATATTCAATATTGTCGTAAGCATTCCTATACCTCTGCAGCCCATTCCTATACAGCCGACTTTAATTTTTTTCATAAAATCACCTTATTCCTATTTACAATTTAAAAGTTTTATTTTATAATTAAATTATAAGTGATTAAAATATTAAATCAATATCATTCTGTCTATAAAAGATATGATTTTGGTTACTCGGAGTGAATATCATGGATTTTTATGAGCCAAGGCGCGGTTTGATGATTACTTCAATAAACAGTGTGTTTGCACGCGAGGTGTACGACGAATTTTATTTTGCCGGAGAAATGCATGACTTCTGGGAAATGGTGTATTGCAGGAGCGGAAGCTGCTTTGTGTCCGAGGATGGCAGAGTTTATGAAATTTCAAACGGTCAGGCTGTGTTCCACAAGCCAATGGAATTTCATCGACTTTGGGCTCGAAGAGGAGAGACGGCACAGCTTATTATTATATCGTTCAGCTGCGCCGAAAGCCGATTTATCGACGTTTTGGGCAACGGAGTGTTCAGCCTTGACACAGTTCTGTGCCATGAGCTGTGCGAGGTCTTTGAACAGCTTTGCAGTACCTTTGACTGCTCGGTATATCCTGTGGGGAAGGCGGACAGCTCGGCGGCGGCTGAGATGTCGGTGCTGCTGCGGACGGAGCTAATTTTTCTCGCCATTGTCACAGAGATAAATCCGGGGCATACACAGCTGAGAAGTATTGGGGCGCAGAACTATAAGCGGATTTTAAATGTTATGAAAACACGCATAGACGAAAACCTTTCGGTGGAGGAAATCGCAGAGCAGTGCTTTCTCAGCACAAGCAACCTTAAAAAGACGTTCAGACGATATGCCGGCTGCGGTGTTAAAGAGCATTATAACAAGCTTAGGATGATACGCGCCGCCGAGCTTCTCAAAAGAGGAATGAGAGTCAGCGATGTGAGCGGCAAGATGAATTTTTCGAGTTCGAATTATTTCAGCGGCAGCTTTAAACGAGAGTTCGGAGTATCTCCGGCACAGTATGTTGCGAAATCGGTTTGGAACCGGGATAAATAATAAAGAAAAGGAGATTTTTATGTTAAACGGAGTTACGGCTAAGGAAATGAAGGAAATCGAAAGAAAGGCATTTGAACGGGGAATGTCATATACACAGATGATGGAAAACGCAGGAGCGGCCGCGGCAGAGGAGATAATAAAACGGTTTTCGCCGAAAGATAAGCTTGTTGCCGTTGCTGTCGGCAAGGGTAACAACGGCGGTGACGGCTATGTGGTGGCGAGGTTTCTGCACGATGCCGGGGCAAAGGTCAAGGTTATCATGGCGGAGGGCGAGCCTGTAACGGAGGATGCCAAGCTGAATTTTGAACGCTGCAAAAAGCTTAGTATTGAAATAATTGAATATATCCGGAGCATAAATATGTTTGCGGATGCGGATTTGATTATTGACGGGGTATACGGTGCCGGATTTCACGGCGAATTTCGCGAAAAGGCGGCGGCATTGGCGGAGGAGATTAATTCCGCAGTTGGTAAAAAGATTGCCCTTGACCTGCCGAGCGGTCTGTGCGCCGATGACGGGACCTTAGCCTACGGAGCAGTGAAGGCGGATTTGACCATCACTTTTGCACGGCTCAAATGCGGGCAAACAATAGATAAGACCGGAATATGCGGAGAAATCATCTTAAAGGATATAGGAATTTAAAATACAAATAATTATTATATTTTAAAGGGTATTATAAAATGTAATTAAAAAAGAAAAGTCTGATATATTTTTCTGGTCTTTATACAAAATAAAATTTGACATATAATAATGTTACAGAACTTTATAGTTGATTGTAAAATGTGAAAACGCAAAGCTGTGGATAACCTTCCAAAAAGTATAAAATATTACATTGCCGACCGGGAGCGGCAGGTCGGAACAGGGCTTCGGGCAATTTATTCAAAATATTTTATACTTTTTGCCGTGCAGTCACTTTGTGACAGTTCCCTTTGCCGCATATGACCATACAAGCGGAGAAAGCGTACAAAACGGAATTTTAAAATTTCCCTATTTTACGCAGCTTTTCACGTTTTGCAAACGGCCAATTACATAATTTTATTTAAGGAGGATGCGAAATGGCGTTTGTACCCAAGGAGACCAGAAAGAAGATTAAGGCGGGATATAAGACCCTGTACATTGCGGATGATTTGGCGGAGAAGGTTAACGGGCTTGCTAAGAAGTTTGACACAAGCTTTAACAACATTGTCATCAGTATTCTTGAGGATTTCTTTAAGAATAACGAGGAATAAAGCCGCCGGGGTGAGATAATTATGAGCAAAGCGATGGAGCTGCTGCTGAATGCTCTGTTTCCGCCGAAATGTGTATTTTGTTCGGTTCGGCTGCCGATAAATCAAAGAATATACGTATGTGCCGAATGCTTTGACAAGCTTCCTTACTGTCGGACGGAGAAGCGCTGCACCCATTGCGGCAAGCCGACCGAGGACGGCGGAATGTGCAAGGACTGCCTCCTGCGCAGAAATTACACCGAAGGCATAACCTCGCCGTTCGTGTATAAAGAACCGGCAAAGGATGCTGTTGTTGCCTTTAAAAAGAGGGATAATGCTTACCGTGGAAGAACGCTTTCGTTGTTTGTTGCGGAAATGGTTAGGTACGATTTCGGCGGCGTTGACTTTGACGGTGTTGTATCCGTTCCGCCGAGACGATTGCGCATGAACGAGGAAGGCTATGACCAGGCGGAATGTTTGGCGAGGCATACGGCACGGCGTCTCGGGCTTACATATTACCCCAATGTCATGCGTCAGGTCGGGAATATGCAAAAGCAAAGCACATTGAGCCATAACGCCAGATTTGATAATGTTAGAGGAGGCTTCGCAGTTCGCTGCCCCGACAGGATAAAGGGAAAGACGCTTCTGCTGATTGACGATGTATGTACCACAGGCGCAACCTTGGAGGAATGTGCAAAGATTCTGCGCGAGAGCGGCGCACACCGTGTTTATGCCGCCACAATTGCCACAACTTTGCTTTAAATCCGTGTACAATATAATAATACCGAAAAAACGGAGCAAGGGAACACATCCCCTGCTCCGTTATTGCTTTTCGGAGTATTACAGCTTTTTGACAAACAGACAGCGTATCGCATTCAGAACGGCGATAATCATAACGCCCACATCTGCAAAAACAGCGAGATACATTCCTGCCGCCCCGACCGCACCGAGGAGAAGGCACACAAGCTTTATTCCAAGTGCAATGACAATATTTTGTTGAACAATTTTCAGGCATTTTACCGAGATTTTTATCGCCTTAACGATTTTAAGCGGATCGTCGTCCATAAGAACAACATCAGCGGCCTCGATTGCCGCATCGGAGCCCATGGCACCCATTGCGATGCCGATATCCGCTCTCGACAACACCGGTGCGTCATTTATTCCGTCACCCACAAAGGCAAGCTTTTCCTTGCCGTTTATTGTGTCGAGAAGCTCCTCGACCCTCTCGACCTTGTCGGCAGGCAGAAGCTCGCTGTATACCTCGTCAACGCCGAGAGTCTCAGCCGTCTGCTTCGCCGCAGATGCAGCATCGCCGGTCAGCATAACGGTTTTTCTGACACCGGCTGAGGTCAGGCCGTCTATCGCCGCCCTTGACGTGGGCTTTATCATGTCTGAAATAACGATGTGCCCCATATACTCGCCGCCTACCGCCATGTGAACTATGGTTCCCGTTTTGTGACAGCCGATAAACGGTACACCGAGGCTTTTCATAAGCTTATCGTTACCGGCAGCAACATCGTTGCCGTCAACCTTGGCGATAACACCGCAGCCGCTGATTTCGCGTATGTCGGTCACACGGCGTGTGTCAAGCTCTCCGCCGTAAGCACGGCGCAGACTTTTGCTTATGGGATGCGGCGAGGCACTTTCGGCAAGCGCCGCATATTCGAGAAGCCGCTGCTCCTCAAGCTTGCTGTGGTGTATGGCATTTACCTCAAAAACCCCACGGGTCAGCGTCCCTGTCTTATCGAATACAACACAGCGCACCTTGGACAGAGCCTCCAGAAAGTTAGAGCCCTTGACAAGTATGCCCTCGCGGCTCGCACCGCCTATTCCGGCGAAAAAGCTCAGGGGAATACTGATGACCAGCGCACAGGGACAGCTTATAACCAAAAACGTCAGTGCACGGTAGAGCCAAACATCCCATTCGGCAGGCAGGCCCAAAAACGTTCCTCGCACAACGGGCGGCAGAGCGGCAAGAGCAAGTGCGCAGGCGCAGACCGCCGGAGTGTAGATTTTTGCAAACTCGGATATGAAATTCTCGGATTTTGATTTGCGTGAGCTTGCGTTTTCGACTAAATCCAAAATTTTGGATACCGTAGATTCGCCAAAGTTTTTTGTTGTTTTGATTTTCAGCACACCGCTCAAATTAATGCAACCGCTGATAACCTCATCTCCGACCGTTGCGCTTCGGGGCAGGCTTTCGCCCGTCAAGGCGCTTGTGTCAAGACTTGATTCACCCTTGGTCACTATGCCGTCAATAGGAATTTTCTCGCCCGGACGGACAATAATCGTATCACCGATTTTAACCTTGTCGGGGGCAACGACTTCAATACTGCCGCCGCACTCAATATTGGCAAGGTCGGGGCGAATGTCCATCATTTCGCCAATGCTGCGGCGGCTTTTACCCACAGCGTAGCTTTGAAACCACTCGCCTATCTGATAGAAAAGCATAACCGCCACGGCCTCGAGATAATCTCCGTTTTCGTATATCGCAAGCGAAAGTGCACCTAAGGTTGCGACAGTCATCAAAAAGTTTTCGTCAAATATCCGTCCGTTTCCGATTCCGCGTACAGCTTTTTTGACAATGTCATAGCCTATAACGACATAATCGGTAAGGTAGAGAACAAGCCTCAGCCACCGCCCGGCAGAGGGAAAGAGGTATCTGTCCATATCGCTGAAGGCTTCGGCGGAGATTAGCTGAAGTATTGCTGCGCCTGTGGCGGCAATAGCTATCCGCCGCAGCATTTTTCCCTGCTTTTTTGTCATCCTCCGTCTTTCTCTCTTTGAATCAATGATGCCGAAGACAAAGGCTGCGGCGGCAGACGCCCATAATAATATATCTATTATAATTTCACCCATGTTAAGCTCCCTTCAGCCGCTACATATATATTTCACAGTCCGGCTCGATTTTTCTGCACGCCTTAAGAACTCTTTTCATAACATCCTTTTCGGATTTTGCGTCGTCGGAAAACTCAACGGTCATTTTCTGTGTCATAAAATTCACTGTTGCACTGTTCACTCCATCAGTTTTACGTGCAGCACCCTCCATGAGATTTGCGCAGTTGGCACAGTCAACCTCAATTTTATATGTCTTTGTCATTTTATTTCCTCCTGTCTACGATTAAACGATTGCTTAATCGTTATATTATCATTATACACAATTATCGGAAATTGTCAACCCTCTTTTTAAAATTTTTAAAATATTAAAGGAAAAACTTAAAAATAATAAAAATCGGTGCTTTACGAGTCAAAATGAGCAAGTTGCAGCTCTGTCCTTGACACGCACAACGCCGACACACCGCACAGTTTAGCCGTCTTCGGCACGAAAAAAGTAAATGTAAGCATAAATACCTTAGAAAGATACTTTATGCGATTTCTCAATGTATCTCCGACTGCATATATCAAAAAACAGAGATTGTCAAATGCAGCAAGACTTCTGTCTGAGGGATATAGCGTGACCGAAGCATCGAAAAAAAGCGGATTCCCCAATTGCTCCGGGTTAAGCTTGTTCCGTAAAACATACGGCCAAACGCCGTATGCATACAAAAAGACTATTAAAAAAATTTAAACAAGAGATTTTTCAAATTTTTTGGGATTAAAAATCTAATATATACGACAAAACCCACCTCAAAACGGTGGGTTTTGTCTGTTTTGGCACCAACATATAATTTTAAAACAACAAAATATGCGGTGCATTTCCGCTTAGGGTGAGAGTATAAACCCGAACCTGCCAAAAACAATGAATTTAGGTATATTTCGGCTTGTCGTCTTTGATAGGCGTCAGCCTATCGGCATCCTCCGCACCAAAATCTACTCAAAATTACAATGTTTTTGGTCGGAGAATTTTGAAAGAGAAAATTTTTGGTTTATCAAGGCAAAAGCGCAGGTAATCCTGACGGATTGCCGAGCATTTTAACGCAGATAGGACATAAATTTGCCTTTCAAAATCATGGTTCGTTTTTATCCTCTCACCCTAAGGTACTGATATATTCGGTGTTAGAATAATACTTCAATACTCACGGGTTTTTTGTCGATATTGTTTATATCAAAATCCAGATAAATCGAAGCTCCTACCTTATTCACGGCATAATTCATCTCACGAGAATTTACCAGAAGTTTTGAACAAATTTTACTCTTTGGCATGAGAATGTGTGCCTTTATATTCTTTGCCGGTGAATAG
>CACXES010000050.1 GCA_902766745.1 uncultured Ruminococcus sp. | reverse complement strand
GCGTTTGCAGGAATGTTTACGATTGAAGGTATGAATCCATATAAAAAGCCTTCAAATACGAAGTATCCTAAAACCATTACGATTTCTGTAACAATTCCGCTAATAATTCTTGAGGGTAGATTCCCAATTTTATTTCCGAGAATTTTGAAACCATAATATGCAATAAGTGCCATAAGTCCTTTAATTACAAAGGTGGCAGGTGCATATGTAACATATCCGGAGAATATATCCGCAAGAGCAGAACCGATACCTGCAGCCGCAAATCCGTAAGCTGGCGATAAAAGCCATCCTGAAAGAAGTACAACGTAGTCACCTAAATTCAAATACCCTTTAAGCGGTGACGGTATTTTGATAATCATTGTTGCTACACAGCAGAGAGCTGCAAGCAAGGCTGCCATAACTATTTTTTGAGTTTTTGTTTTCATTTCGCTTTCCTCTTTTCGTTTTTATAATATATCAATGTGCTCGCCGTTTAATGCTTTGTTCATGCTTCTGACCGCACAGAATTTACCGCACATAGAACAGCTTTCCTCAATTTCAGGTTTTCTGTCATCACGAATTTTCTTTGCAGTTTCAGGATCTATGGAGCATTCCCACTGCTTTTCCCAATCAAAGTTTCTTCTTGCATCAGCCATTTTATCGTCAATATCTCTTGCGTGAGGAATTTTCTTTGCAATGTCGGCTGCATGTGCCGCAATTCTTGATGCTATAATTCCTTGCTTTACATCATCAACATTTGGGAGAGCTAAGTGTTCTGCAGGAGTTACATAACAAAGGAACGCCGCACCTGCTGATGCCGCTATTGCGCCTCCGATTGCTGAAGTTATATGGTCATAGCCGGGAGCAATGTCGGTAACAATCGGTCCTAACACATAAAAAGGTGCGCCCATACAGATTGTCTGCTGAAGCTTCATATTTGCTTCAATCTGATCAAGTGGCATATGTCCCGGACCTTCTACCATAACCTGAACATCCTTTGCCCATGCTCTTTTTGTAAGCTCGCCAAGTCTTACTAATTCCTCAATCTGACACACATCACTTGCATCTGCAAGACATCCGGGGCGACAAGCGTCTCCAAGAGAAATGGTAACATCATATTCACGGCAGATATCGAGTATTTCATCGTAGTATTCGTAGAACGGATTTTCTTTACCTGTCATACTCATCCACGCAAAAACTAAAGAACCGCCCCGGGAAACTATATTCATCTTTCTTTTATGATTTTTAATCTGGTCTATGGTTTTTCTTGTAATACCGCAGTGAATGGTTACAAAATCAACACCATCCTGTGCATGAAGTCTTATGACATCAATGAAATCCTTTGCAGCAAGAGTATCTAAATCTCTTTGATAGTGAATAACGCTGTCATATACGGGAACTGTTCCTATCATAGCAGGACATTCGCTTGTCAGCTTTTGTCTGAATGGTTGGGTATTGCCGTGAGAGGATAAGTCCATAATAGCTTCTGCACCCATATTAATTGCAGCCATAACCTTTTCCATTTCAATGTCGTAATCTTTGCAGTCTTTGGATACGCCCAAGTTTACATTGATTTTTGTGCGAAGCATAGAGCCAACACCGTTTGGATCTATACAGGTATGTAATTTGTTTGCACAAATTACAACCTGCCCTTTGGCAACAAGCTCTCTGATTTCCTCTGGTGTTCTGTATTCCTTTTCTGCAACTGCCTTCATTTCAGGTGTTATGATGCCCCTTTTTGCGGCATCCATTTGTGTTGTATAATTTCTCATTCTATCAGTTCCTTTCAATCAGATATTTTTTCTTCGGCAAAATGCGATGTAAGGTCAAAGTTATGCATCATCGGTCCTGAACCTTGTCCTAAATCAAGCTGTGCGGATAGAGCACTCGAAATATATTCCTTTGCTCTTTGTACGGACTCGGCAAGAGCAACCCCTTTTGCAAGGTTTGATGCTATAGCACTTGATAATGTACATCCTGTACCGTGTGTGTTGGGGTTGTCTATTCGCTTACCTTCAAACCAATAATACTCTCTGTCTGCATATAAAAGGTCATTTGCATCATTGATGTTATGACCTCCCTTTAGAAGAACTGCACAGTTATGTGCATCACCAATAACTTTTACTGCCTTTTCCATATCCTCTTTAGTTTCAATGGCAAGCTCTGACAGAACTTCAGCCTCCGGTATGTTAGGTGTAACTAGTGTTGCTATCGGAAGTAGTTCTTTGGTAAGCGCCTCAACTGCATCTGTTTTTATAAGCGCAGAACCGCTTGTTGCAACCATAACAGGATCAACAACAATGTTTTTTGCCTTATGGTATTTGAGTCTCTCTGCGATTACGCAAACAAGCTCACTTGATGATACCATACCGATTTTGACACTATCAGGAAAGATATCCTCGAACACTGCGTCAATTTGTTGTTTCAGGAAATCAGGTGTTGACTCCTGAATTGCTCTCACGCCGGTCGTGTTTTGTGCCGTCAGTGCCGTTATTGCACTCATAGCATAAACACCATTCATCGTCATTGTTTTAATATCTGCTTGAATACCGGCGCCTCCGCTGCAGTCGCTTCCTGCAATGGTCAATGCTGTTTTCATTTTCATAGTTTCATTCTCCTTTCATTTTTCAGCATCGTTTTATATAGCGACATAAGGTGGTGCCCCCAATCTGCCGCTTATTTTTATTTGTTTATACTATTCCAAAACTTTTCAAAATCTGAATAGTTTTCAATATAACAGTCTGCCAACCTTTCAAGTTCCTCTTGATTTTCTTCGTGAATATCAAAAACTCCAACGGTAACAAAACCATCCAATTTTGCTGTTCTCAAAGCATGCACGACATCTTCAAATACAGCTGTTTCTTTTTTAGAAGTTCCGAGATGATTTTGTGCCTCACGGTATATGTGAGGTTCCTCCTTGCTATGTCCCACCGATGCACAGGTGAATACTTCAGAAAAATAATCCCTAACGCCAAGTCTATCCAATGAAATTTCTACCAAAGGTTTATCTGTAACTGTAGCAATACACATTTTTACACCTTTGGCTTTGAGTTTTTCCAAGAAAACTTCAATACCTGGCTTTAGTTTTACAGTTTCGGCATAATATCGTTCTACCATTTTGTTTACGCCGTCTATAATCTCATTTACAGATAAGGTGACTCCATAATTCTCTCTGTAATACTCTGCAGCATGTTCCAAAGTAAAGGTTTTGAATGTTTCTTTCAAATTCTCCTTTGGCTCTTTACCAAGAGAGAGCAGATAATCTTCGCCGATTGTATCCCATATAAACATCGAATCAAGGATGGTTCCGTCTAAATCAAATATTGCTCCTTTAATCATTTCTTTTTCAATTCCTTTGCCAATGTAAGCAGAATTTCAGTTTCCCCTTTAGGATCATCTGCCTTCATGATTGCAGAAACTACGCAAAAACCTGCAATATCAATTCCTTCAAGAACCTGTACATTGTTTTTGTTAAGTCCGCCGATAGCATTTACAGGGATTGGCACAGCTTTGCATATTGCATCAAGTGTTTCTGTTGATGTGAGAACTGTCTTGACTTTTGTTGTCGTAGGATAAATCGCACCTACGCCAAGATAGTCTGCACCCTGTTCAAATGCTTCAAGAGCCTGCGGAACAGTTTTTGTTGTTGCTCCTATAATAAAATCATCACCGAGCATTTTTCGGGCTGTGTTGATTGGCATATCGCTTTGTCCGAGATGAACACCTTCTGCGCCCATGGCAAGCGCAACATCCACTCTGTCGTCAATGATAAGCGGAACATTATATTTTTTTGTAAGTGTATGTACCTTTTCTGCAAGTGAAATATATTCTCTTGTTGTTTTATCCTTCTCACGAAGCTGCAGAAGGCTAGCCCCGCCTTTTAATGCTTCTTCAGTCCTTCTTAAAAATTCTTCTTCACTAAATCCGGTACTGTCTGTTATAAAATATAGTGTTGTATCAAAATTTTTCATCTTCTTTTTCTCCTATACATAAAGATAGTCATTTAAGACCGGCTGTAAGCCTTCGTCTGCAATGTCTTTATACATCTTGTCAAGGCTTCTGTTATCGTCTATCTCAAACTGTTCATCGCCCTGTACTTCATCTGATTCTTTTCCGCTGTATTTACTTTCATGGTCGCCAATTCCGGTAGAAACACCTGCCGATACCTTTGTTGCGGCAATCTTCACAATTCCGTTTCTAAATTCTGCACTTTCACGGGAAGATACTGTAATACCGACAAAAGGTAAGAATATACGGTAAGCACAGATTATCTGACAAAGCTGTTTTTCGTGAACATCCAATGGATTGATTTTATCGTTATTGATAATCGGCCTGAGTCTTGGACAGGATAGTGACATTTCCGCATGAGGATATTTTCTTTGTAGGTAGTACACATGAAGCGCACTTGCTAAAGCATCCTTTCTGAAATCCGAAAGTCCTAAAAGTGCTGAAAATGCTACACCTCGCATACCGCCCATAAGTGCTCGTTCCTGTGCATCAAAACGATAAGGCCACACACGCTTATGACCGAGCAGGTGAAGTTGTTCATATTTATCTGTATCATAAGTTTCCTGGAATACGGTCACATAGTCAGCACCGCACTCGTGAAGATACTTATATTCATCGGTATTTACGGGGTATATTTCAAGTCCTACCATACGGAAATACTTTCTTGCAAGCTTGCACGCTTCACCGATATAATTTATATCGCTTTGAGCACGGCTTTCGCCTGTAAGTATTAAGATTTCCTCCATACCGCTGTCTGCTATAACCTTCATTTCTTTTTCAATCTGCTCCATAGAGAGCTTCATGCGGTTAATATGGTTATAGCAATTAAAACCGCAATACACGCAGTAATTCTCACAGTAATTAGCTATGTAAAGAGGAGTAAATAGATACACTGTGTTACCGAAATGTTTACTGGTTTCAAGTCTTGCTCTTTGTGCCATCTGCTCCAAAAACGGTTCTGCTGCCGGAGATAAAAGTGCCTTAAAATCTTCTATGGTACAGGTTTCATGCTCCAATGCTGCTTTTACATCTTTGGCAGTGTATTTTGAGTAATCGAAAGAATTCATCTGTTCCATTACATTTTTGCAAACATCGGATTCTATTTTCTCCATCCCCGGCAAATATTCCATGTGGTTTTTTCGTGAGGAAGGATCTGTTTCTATCTGGTGCTTCTTTGCAAGTGCTTCTGGAGATAAATGCTCTGAATCCACAAAAAATTGATTTTCCATTTTAAATCCCCCTTAATCACGCAAAAATCCCGTAAGAGGATCGGATGCAGAGGCACCTCTTGTAAGCACTCTGCCAAGGCCTGAAAGATATGCCTTTCTTCCGGCTTCGATTGCCTGACGGAATGCGGATGCCATAAGCGGAAGATTACCTGCGGTAGCGAGTGCTGTGTTTGCCATAATAGCTGCTGCACCCATTTCCATAGCTTCACAAGCCTGAGAAGGTTTACCGATACCTGCATCAACAATAATCGGCAGGTCAATTTCATCTATAAGTATCTGTATAAAGTCTTTTGTTGCAAGGCCTTTGTTAGAACCTATAGGAGATGCAAGTGGCATTATGGTAGCTGCTCCTGCATTAACCAAATCACGAGCAACGTTTAGGTCGGGATACATATATGGCATAACGACAAAACCCTCATTTGCAAGGATTTCTGTTGCCTTGATTGTTTCGGTATTATCGGGGAGCAGATATTTTGAATCACGCATAATTTCAATCTTTACGAAATTACCGCAACCAAGCTCACGGGCGAGTCTTGCAATTCGCACTGCTTCTTCGGCATTTCTTGCACCGCTTGTGTTTGGTAAAAGTGTTATACCTTTTGGGATAAAATCTAAAATGTTTTCTTGTTCCTTTGTGTTTGCTCGGCGGA
Source organism: uncultured Ruminococcus sp. (assembly GCA_902766745.1). Classification (GTDB taxonomy): domain Bacteria; phylum Bacillota; class Clostridia; order Monoglobales; family Monoglobaceae; genus UMGS1820. The sequence goes on along the minus strand of CACXES010000050.1, from coordinate 26 downwards.
CTGCAAGGGTTATAATCTCCGCACCT
>CACXES010000049.1 GCA_902766745.1 uncultured Ruminococcus sp. | reverse complement strand
TGCGTCTTGCCATAAATATTCCTCCTATGATATTTTATATTCTATCATAGAATGTTTCTAATTTCCAGACTTTTTCTCACACTCTCTATGCTGCTTTTCGTGCGTTTTCCAAATCTCTGCCATTTCTAACATCAGTTAAAATGTCTGCATGCAATACTTTCAAATATTCCTCATATTGTCTGTAAACTTCAGGACGGAGCATTTTATCGCACGTTATCCGAATTGCATTTTGCGATATTGCGGATAGTATTGTAACCGTAGTCGTCAGCTTGATTTGACATAACCGCTTTACGAATTGCGTTATTCGCTTTGCAGCTTGCCGAACCGTAGCTTTCGCCGTTTTGTACATTGTCCCAAATTCCGCTGATAGGATTTTCAGTGATTTGAATTTGATGTTTCGTTGCACTGTCTGGTGCTCTTTCTCTCGGAATTTTTGCCGCAAATGCTGTTGTGCTCGTTACTGCAATTATTGATAATATGATATAAATTTTTTCATTTTATTTTTATCCAATGCTTTTGCTCAAAAGTGGAACATAAAAGCCTGTTTTTGAGGGATTTAATATACTTTCATTACTTTGTTGTTTTTAACCGTCAAAATGCTTGATTTCAAGCCATTTCAGACGGTCAAAATTTCTACTGTTATATCATACAAATATCTCAAATCGCTGTTTTTTTATTCTTATTTCCCTATTCCACCGCAACAAACACATGAAGCACCTCTGCCGAGGAGACGGACCTTTGTGCTGTCTGAGAGTGCATATTCCGTTGTTTCGGCGGAGACCGACGCTGCCGAGAATAGCAGTATAAAACACAGCAGTGTCGCGATAATTCGATTTGTTTTCATAAGCTCAGCTCCTTTAAAATATGTAATTAATTTACTTCTTCAGCTCCGGTATTATACACTATCGTCTATACTATACACAATATTATTCTATAAGTATAGACATATTTTAAAAGTCCAATCACTTTGTGCTGTTATTTTTAACATTTTTGTGAGAGCTGTCAGCCGCAAAGCAGACCGATATGGTTCGCTGCCGTCACTCCGCAACACATACTGCGTGTGATCCTCCAAAGCATTCTCTTTCATCGGCAAAGCCAAACGAACAGAGCTTTCCGCAAACATTAAATTTCAGCCTTATTACTTTATTATTCAGCTCTCCGACCATTATATTATCAAACACTATCTCTGCACAAGTACTGTCGCCCCTAAAAATGCTTGATCCGGCATAAGAAAACTTATCTATTTGATTTCATGATTTAAATAATCTTTCATATAAAGATATACTCCGGCTGTCCATCCGAGCATAATGGGCATTTCATATTCATTTGATACATTCAAATCTCCGGTCACAACATTGTATTTCTCCCACAGCGTGCCTGTTTTCTCGAAATTAGCATCTACTATATTTACATACTTCTCCGCTATGCGTTTTGACTCGGTTTTATATCCGTATTGATCAAGCGCACGGACAACTATATAATGCAGCGGTGCCCATCCGTTCGGATAGTTCCATTGATAAGTGCCCGGCACATCGTTTTTCTCACAAGCCACAACTCCAAAATCATATTCAAGTTTATCCAGCATTTGAACGGTTTTTTCCGCTTGCTCTTCTGTTGCAATTCCGGCCCACATTGGATAAAAAGACGCAACAGAGAATATCTTACTGAATGAATTGGTTTTGAAATTATAATCAAGATAACACTCACCGGCCCACAAATACTTATTTATAAGTTCGCATCGCTTCTCTGCCTTCTTTTCCCATTCTTCCTGCTCAACGTTTCCCAGAATCTCCGCAAAATATACAAAATTCTTCTCGTACATGTAGAGATTACAGTTTAAGTCCAAATACACAAACTGAGTCTGATGCATACACGTTCTTGGATTAAAATCCCATCCGGACTCGCAGTCGCTCAAAATACACTCCGCAATATCCTCTCGTGTCCTGCCTTTGGGTGTAATTCCAATACGCTCACATGAATATCGGTTCAAGTCTTTTATCTTGGACATATCCACTCCATATCGGTTAAGCCCGATAGATGTCATCCGTTTTGTCATCCAAAACTCATACTCCTTCTTGAGTGTATTATAAATATCCTCAAGCCATTCTTTATCCCTGTAAATTTCGTACACATCTCTTACCATCATCGAAAAGTACGGAGGCTGTGAACGGTTAAGATAATAGGTTCTGCTGCCATTTGGTATAAAACCGTATTTTTCTATGAGATACGCCATATTATCACAGCAATTTTTGGCAATCTCCGCCCTCCCGCTCAATATCAATCCTTTACAGGTAAAAAAAGTGTCCCAGTAATACATTTCCTGAAATTTCTCGGCAGGCGAAGGAACTATGTACGGATACGGCAATCCGATTAAAGTTCCGTCATCTTCCTTCGTTTCTCTTACGCACGGATTCCAATTTTCTTCAATATATTTCTCGACCGTCACAATGCTATTCCCCTTTAAATATATTTGAACCATTCTTGTAAACTATGGTTATACGGCTTGAGCCGTTTCTTTGTGTTGTCAGAATTGCTGAGCAATCGTCACCTGATGTTTCAGCAGACTTAATGTCGTCTATATCTCCGACACGCACGCTCTCCTTCTTATTTGCCGAATCAAATACAACTATCGATGAAGATATATATATTATCTCATCATTTTCATCCGTTTCGCGCTGACCATATCTAAAATAATTTCCATCTGTTTTTTTCACATACCCGAAGTTCATACAGTCATAAGTCCAATAATTTCCGTATTGATTAAGGCGAGTTGTATTTATTGAACGGTCTTTATTATAGTCTATAATAAGATATATTTTGGATATCTCACCCTTTGTATTTCTTGCAATCCGTATTGTATCGCCGTTTTCAAGTTCGGCATACGATATATACCCCGAAGCTCTCTGCTCATCTGTCACAACGAAGTCATCAGCAATTTTCAAATCTTCAATACCATTTATACCGCCCAGCCTTACTCCGGAATACACAGTTCCTTCACCGTCAACCGCATTATATACATTGTCAACGATATATGGGTATATTTCCGGTTTATCATCCGTTTCCTGTTTCAGCAATATTATATCAGGAAAAATATTTTTCTTATCGGTCGAGTAGCCTTCAACCTTGTATGACTTATAGCTTTCAAATGTTTTCGGTATGGAATAGTCCTTATCATCCGCCAAAGCAATGGTACCATCCGACGGAACCTTCATAACAACCGTATTCTCTCCAATCGGCAAGGTCATTCCAAAGCTTTTTGATGTACTCATATATATTCTATCCTTTAATTCAGCAGACACAAACAATGAGTTCGCTTCATTACTGTATGCATCTGTGTCAGGTGTATCAATAAAGTTAATTTTACCGGCGGAATTTATGCCGTATCTTATCAGCATATTTTTTATCTTTCCGTCAGCACCTACAACCCTCGAATACGCCTTGTCAGGTTTAATCCGTTCACCATCAAAGCAAACCGATCCGTCAACCGACAGCACGTCAAAGCTGCCGTTTGATTCAAATAATTTGAGTTTCATATCATCTATAAATTCATCATAGCTGCAGCCAACAACAAAGCCATACCTGTATTCCGTCTTTGCGCTCTCCTGCATGTAAACAATCTTACCCGATATATCCTGTTTAAACATTGCCTCAACGCCGACTTTCAGACCGTGCTTCTCGGCAAAGGCTAAAAAATCCTTATCTAACACATATTCATCGCCGTTTATGGCTATGACCGTATCACCGCCATGCTCTTTTACAGCTGTCACAATACCTGATACAACTTCATTGTTGATGTATATTCTGATCCTGTTCTCAGACGCATAAACCGTAATTACTGTATCCTTAGTAATATCTGTTATATCTGCCGTTTCACCGTCTGAATACCTTATTTCTTTGTGTTCAAATTTGCTCAGATCTATTTCCCCGAATCCGGTATAGCTTGAATAATAAATTTTTTGTTCTTCATCTGTGCCTGTCGCAATCATATTTTCATATGTATCCAAAACCGCATACTTGATTATACCGCTGTCGTATATAAACTTAACGGTTCCTTTTTTATTTTCGAACGCTTTATTAAGTTCGGATTTTACTATGCAGCCATTATTTACCGCAAGGATATTCTGCGGAATGTTCAGCACTGCAGCCTTGTCATTTTTATAATACCTGAGCAAAAGACCGGTGCTGCAGGAAATAATATCGTCAAAGTCAATTACAAGATACTTATTCTTGGCCGCTTCAAACATATATACAACTGTTCCGGTCGTATCTCCCTTCGCCTTTTCATAATATATATCCACATAATTACCAAGATAATCATAGCTGTTGATGCTGCCCTCATAAAACTCCTCGTCATCAACTCTTAACATATCCGCAGCAACTGCATCAGAAGAGAAAAAAGATATTCCGTCTGCTGCTGTCACACGGCCTTCCTTCTTATACAGATTTCTGTATACACCCAAAAATGTATCGCCGCCGCTTGATTGAGGAACGCCGTCAATTACGGCTTTACACATGGGAAGGCTCACTGTCTCTTCAAACATCTCAGCCATTTCGCTTACCGTAAATTTTCCGTTGATATTACCGATAAGCTTATATTCTTTCGCCAGCGTCTGATACGACTTATCTGAGTACTCAACAAATTTCTTATATCCCGCAAGCTTTAATATAATTTCTGCTGCGTCAGTCTCTGTGATCGCAGCATCCGGATAAAACATCCTGTTTTCATCATACTCTATTATGCCCGCTTCACATAAATAAGCCACAGCCGGCGCAGCCCAACTATTTTTGGACAAGTCCTTGAAATATCTTTTTTCCCTTACTTCGTAATCAGTCATATCAATCAGCTTTAAAATATAAACCATAAACTCAGCCCGACTCACATTGGCTGACAGAAAAGTAAGATCAGTATTATCAAGCACGCCCATTGCCTGCATTAATTCAACTGACCGCATATTAATCGTTTCTTCTGCCGCAAAACCGTGAAACGAAATAATTGTCAGCATCAAACAAATTACCGTAAGAAATATAATAAATCTTTTCACCTGTATTCCCCCTTACTTAATGCATCAAGAGTTCGTATACTATTTTCGCAGCCTGCGCTCTGGTAGCAACCCCTTTAGGTTCAAAACGGTTTCCGTCTGTTCCGTAAATTATACCGTTCGCAGAGAGTATAGCTATTGCTTGCTTTGAATATTCGTCTATTTCATTGCTGTCACCAAAAATTATTTCATTTGTATTTTCATTCTCAAACACTACTCCCGCATATGTCGCGGCTCTGTATACCATAACAGCCATATCCTGCCGAGTGATACTCTCACCCGTGCCGAAAAGATTGCTGCTTATGCCGTTCACAATTTTACAGCCGTAAGCTTTTCCTACGCTTTCAGCATACCACGAATCGTTATCCACATCTGAAAATTCGGTTATCTCGGGTTCCTCGTCTTTCAAAAATGCATATGCAAGTATCTTAACAAACTCTTCTCTTGTAATGATATCGTTCGGACAAAATTCATTTATACTCTTTCCGTTTACAATCCCGCGATTTGTAAGCTCAATAATCGAATTTTTTGCCCAAATCACATTTTCCAAATCCACATATACATCTTCGTCAAGCGGAGTGATCTCTTTCGCCGATTTATTTTCAACGGCCGGATCGGTTGCTATCGATACTGAATGTTGGCTTCCACCGCCACCGCCACCGCCGCTTCCGATATTCTTATCAGACTTACTGTTTGTCCGCTTAGCGGCCAGCTCATTTATTTTGTCGGCAAGCTCCGCATAGGTCTTGAAGCTCTCACCAATCAGATTATTAATAAGACGATCATCAAGAACGCTTACATTTATACCAATCTTATCAGCATATTCGATGAGAATTTTTTCTAAATTATCACTGCCGTTCGGCACTGTCGCCATGCTGAGTACAAATTGTTCCTCCAGCTTTTCTTTAAAATCGCTTATGTTGTCAAATTCAAGCTTACATACCCGTGTATTCAGTTCCTTTTTCAGTCCTTCTGTCACATTATCGTCTGTGTACCATTGATACATTCTGTCCTCCGATTCCACAAGTATATCTCCGTATTTCATTATATCGGAAATAGATGCATCTTTAATTTTTCCGAGGATAACCGATGTATTATATGTATTTATTGCTTTATCCGTATCATTTACATCAAACGGCAGCTTTTTTATCTCATTATAAAGAAGCTCCGCACCGGCTTTGTTTAAATCAAAATCAAATATAAAGCCTAACTCATCCCGACGATCTGCAATAGTGTCCGACACAGCATCTGCGCTGTCCGCTTCGTTCAACATTTTAAGCGCAGCCTCATTTTCTGCGGGATTTATGAATCGGATCATTTCTATATCAGATTTGTTTAAAAACTCTGCTGAGATTTCTGCTGTATACTTCCCCGATTTTCCGTCATTTCCGAACGAAATGGCATAATCCCCGTTTTCGTCCGTCATCAGGCTGTCCCTATACACGATATAACTCAAATTATCAGCACTGCCGCTGACCAATTTCTCTTCAGAACCATCCGGAGTGTAAACGCTGACAGTATATTTCTTGTTAGCGTTCTGCTTTCCGAAGCCTCCGCTGATCTGAATATCACTGCCATACTCAGGTGTTCCCAATGTTATACAGTCGGATATTTCATTTTTATTATCGTCGGTCATAAACGCTCTTACAAAGTCATATCCGGTATCCGTTAACCTCAGCAAAAGCTTCTCACCGTCTGCCGATTGCGAAATATTTGCTGTCACAAAGTCAAACGCTTTGAGCTTACCATCCTTATATGCAGCATATGAGAGCGTCACAGGCAAAGTATCATTGTCGGTTGTGTTATATACCGCCGCAGAAACCTCTGCAGCTCCGCCGACCTCTTCAATTTTGAAATCACTCGCAATGACCTTATCTACCCTATCGGCAGTAAAGCTGTATACATATGGCTTTGATAATTCACCAAATCTGTCTTTGAAAGAATTAACCGTGACCGTAATCTTTTCTCCCGCCGGCGGAAATGACCTTAAATTCATTGTGTATACACCGCTCTCGCTGTCGAACGAGCCCTCGTAATCTATATTCTCATCCCCCGCACAAACTGTTGCCTCAACAGAATTTTCGTCTATTCCCATACCGCTGAGTTTAAGCTTTATCTTCCTTATGCTGTTTGGAATGGCATCATTCCCGTCCAACACTTCTCCGTTATAATTTTCAAACTCTATCCCGCTGACATTCGGTGCATCAAATGTATACGATATATCAAGGTCATCGATATACGCCTTTGTGCCAACCACTTCCGGGTTCTCAACATTATAAATAATGTAAATTCTGTTTGCATTGATGAACTTCGGATTTTCTGCCGTAACATTATTCATTTCAAAAACAACGTTCCCGCTCTCATCGGTTATATAATAATCTATTTTGGGTCTGTTCGCACCATCGATATGATACTTCAAGCTAATATTAAACCATTGTCCGTTTAAAGGATTTTCTTCCGTACTTCGCAGAATCTCGGTGGGCGTGCCGCCTGCCCACGCCTTGTCGCTATTATAGTAATAAAGTCCATCGTTTACAGATGTATCATTATTGCCCGTAAACCTCAGCGCAGGCCCATATGACTGATTCGCATCATAGCCGAGACTAAATGTCAGCAATGTTACATTCGCATTGCCCGACGTAGGATGTGAAGTCGGTACATAATCAAGATTATCAAGGTCTATCCGCATTTTGTAGCTCATATTAAGAGTGTATTCGGACGGCATCACGCTCGGCATATTCATATAGAGCGTCTTCCATTTGAAGGCATTGCTTCCTCCGAAGCTGTTTATGTATTTTAAAGCATTGTTTCCGTTTCCATCCACATCCGACAATTCGACTTCCCCGGCGGAAGCAGTGGACGAATACGTCTTAAAGCTTGCGTTAAATTCATCAATCGTTGAAAAATCTGTTGATAATATCGGAACAGTAATTTTATCGTCCGCATAGCAGAGAGTTTGCCATCCTGCATACATATAACAAATTGCGATAACGAACACAAGCATAATCACCGATACAGACTTCTTTTTCATTAATCCTTCCTCCTCATCTATGACTAAATCTCAATTTCAATGCAGCTGCTAATCGGTTTTAGTGTGTTTAAGCTTTCAAACGCAACTGCCTTAATCCTATTTACTTCCGCAATATCAGCATAAGCCGTTAACACCGTGTATTCGCCGTCAAATGTTTCGGCAAACTCTGTAACAACTTCACTCAACATACTATTTCGATAGAGTGCAAGTATGGGCTTTACGGAATATGCATCATAATCTGATGTTTTATACTTTGCTGTTATCACAATATTGTCTTCATTTATTTCGTATGAAAATATACATCTGCTGTCCGTTATATAAACCGGCCGTTCGGTCGTCTGAAGTTCAATTTCTCCATCCGGTGCACTAACTATGCTGCTGTTGCCGAAAATATCTGTTTTAACCGCACTGTAACCGGAAAGCTGTATCGAAGTATTACCGTCGCCTTCGGAATTCCACGCAACATATGTTATATTTCCGTCTCGGGTTCTGTATTTAAGAACGTAGGATTTATCATCGGTTATTTCATAACTCAAAAGCTTCGCGTTCGCCATAATTGCATTATAGTTGCAGCACGCAGCAAATGCCTCCCTTGCCTCATACGGAATCTCTTCGTTCGAATAATACGATTTCAGCATACCGAAATTTTTGAACTGCCCATCTGTGTTCGGATACCAATCCTGACCCTCATACCAAATTACAAGATCGGATAATTCGTAAATATCATTTAATCCCATTGTCCTTACATAGTAATTTGCCTGATTCTTTTCATCGGTAATCCATGTTTCGGTTGCCTCCCAGCCGACCTCGGAAATAATAATCGGCGTATCGCCGTATCCATATTGCTCAAGCATCTCGCGTACATCCAATATAAATTCTGTCATTCCGCAGCTTTCAGGTGCCGCACCGTCATAGTTTATAGGATAGGGATGCAAACTTACCACATCGAACGCCTTTTCACCATTTAATGCCTCTAAATATTTTTTTATCCAGTTTCCGTCATGATTCCACGCATAATAATCTTCGACAATACCGACAACCTTTATATCGTACTCTGTTTCCGCACGCGCTTTTTCTACCGCACTATACGCTTCAGTCATAACCCTTGCATATACCTCGGGGCCATTACCGTAATTGTATTTTGAACTGTGATACTCGTTCATAACCTCAAAGTACGGAACCTTCCCCTCGGATTCAACAACAAAATTATAGCAGTAATTATACCAGGCTTCATAGCCGTCCTCATCATTGGGCGGTCCGGAGCTCGGAGTGCAGTACATAGGGTTATTGGCAAAGTCCAGCATATAATGCTTCATGCTATATTCATCAAGAGTATCCAAATAATGCTTATAGAAGTCGGGAATCTCATATTCTCCGCTTTTTGTTTCCACATTTGACCACCCCGGTACATGGTCTCGAATGTATCTCGCCCCCGTATAATCCATAAGCGGAATTATATAATCCGTATTCCCGTATCTCTCCGCATGAAGATTTATACCTGCTTTACTGTTTTTTGCACCGTCAGCCGCAGTCCTTACCACGGAAAAGCGCATATCTGTCCTGTAAATTTCATTCCCACTTTCAAAAATCAGAACTTTAAAAACATTTTTGCCGAAAACATATTTTTTCGGTTTATAAATATCATTTAATCCCTCGCTCGCCGAAACGGATAACAATTTCTCTTCCCTGCATATCTCTCTGCCGTTTTCATCACATACCACATACACCGCTGTTATATCAGTATCACGGCCGTATCTTGTCTTAAAATTAATATCAAAGCAAGGCCCGTTAACATCTGTGAAGATGTTTCCCAAGGCTTCCGCACCGCACTTTGCCGAAACATTCGCAGACACCTCCTGCGGGAGATTCTGTCTATTGCAAAGTGCGGCACGAATATTATCAACATAGATGCTGCCTTCCAAGTCTGCCTTGTTTGGCATGTACAGCATAAAACCACATATTTTATCAAGTGATATATTCAAGTCTGTCATTCCCCAAAACTCTCCGTCTATATAGTAAAATGCGGTTCTCTCATCAAAATCCAAGATTACATCTATGGTATACCAGCAATTTTGCTCCGCAGGAGTAATATATTGATACAAATAGCCCTTTGTATTTTGGCATAGCTTAAACCGATTGTACTCTATAACAAACAAATTAAATACGGAATCAATCATTGCAGGATTGTTCCATGTAACCGCCCGGTCATTGATAAGCGAAACATTCATCTGTGCGTCCGAATTGACCTGTATATCCATTGACAGCTTAAAAATCCCTGCGGAAATATCATCATCAAATTTCTTGATTGCCGAAACACTCGCACTCGGCTCTAATTTCATGCTCTCTTTATAATAGCTGTCAATATATTCAAGCAACGCACTGCCGGCACAATCCGACCAGGAAGCTTGCCAAGCTGTATTGCCGTCAAAATCAATGCTGTTCAAAACAGTATCGCCGTATATTGTGTATTCTCTTATATTTTCATCGCCCTCACAATACACATAAGCAGTATACCTTTCGTCCTGTTCCTTCAACGGTATCTTAAATTCAAATTTACCGTTTTCGCCTGTGTTCGATTGCTGATGATAGTATATGTAATCTGTAATATCCGCATCCGCAAGACTTTTTCCGTACTCGCAAACATCAAGAGATACCATAAGCCCCGCCTTAGGTCTTTCGGCATACCCGCTTAAATAGTATACTGAATAGTTAAGTGCGAACGCACCGACAGGTACAAGTAACAAACACAATATAACAAAAGCTACAATGAAGCCTCTGAACACCCTTCGTCCCATCATAAAACCATAGCCCTTCACTTCTTTAATGTGTAATTCAATCAGCTGTTATTTCAATATAATTCGTCAACGGCTTAAGTCCCTGTATACTATCCCAAATAAACCCCTTGACTTCAAGGTTATTAATATCTTCGACCAAAATCGGAAGACTGAACTGAGTCCCGCTGACCGAAATATCCACCGATTTTTCCAAAAATTTTATATCTGTCAAAAATCCGTTATTATATACTCCGTAAATAAGACATGCTGTTTTCTCCGCATTTCCCGACGGATTGTAAACCGTCGCGGAAATTGTGAGCTCATCCCCTGCCTCTATATCACCGAGACTGACTTCGCTTCCCGCCTTTGTAATACGGAAATCCGATACGATCAACTCTTCGGCCGATGTTGTAAATGTATATGTATATATATCCTCCGTCTCGCCGCTTACACTGTCAGTATTGCTGACCGTTAGAGTATATTGAGTTGCAGGCTTCAGGAAATTCTCAAGCGCAATACTGTAAACGCCCGTTTGAATATTATCTGTTGCAGCTACCTTCGTTCCGTCACCGTTTGTTTCCTTCAAAGCCGCCGAAATCGTTTCGCTGTTAATCGCAGCTCCTTCATAAGCAATGTCCAATCTCTTTATAACACCGGGCATTGTGGCTTGCGGAATCAGAACATTGTCGTTCAAATCGATGGCTCTGACATTTTTTACCCCATCTTTATTGAATGTATAGAATATATCCAAATCATCAACAAGAGCGTTCGTTTTAACTGTGTCGGCCGCCTCAACATTAAATATTATACATAAATATTGTATATCTTTAAGTCCGCCATTGGTACTGTTCTCTGTATTCACACCCGATATGTCCAGTAAAACATCGCCTGCTTCATCCGTAATTCTATAATCCGCAGTAATCCTATTTACTCCGTCTACATGATACTTCAGTGAGAAGTTATACCACTTCTGATTAAATGTATCACCCGAATCGGTTGCGGCTATCTTTGTTGCGGTTCCTCCCGCCCACGTTTTGTCGCTGCTGTAATAATATAATCCATCAGCCACAGAGCTGTCTTTTGAACCGGTAAATCTGAAACCGGGTCCATAAGAAACACTTGCATTCGAGTCCTTTATTCCGAAATTAAAAAGTGTCACATTTGCCTTTGAATTTGCAACAGATGGCGTATATGCATAGTTATCAAAATCCATTCTTGCTTTGTAATTGACATTTAACGTATACTCATCAGGCGTATCACTCGGCAATTCTAAATATGTTTGCTTCCACTTAAATGCCGGCCAAGTGTTGAAATGACGCAACACGTTGTTACCGTTATTATCAACATCCAAAATGCCATAATCCCCCGCTGACGTAGTGCTGTTTGCATAGGTAACATCACTTCTTGAGTTAAAATCATTCGCCGAGAAGTCAGAGCTGTATATGCCCTCTCTGTTTATCGTATTAAATGTCAATTCGTCATTCAAATTCTTTCCGAACACATCGTAAAATCCGCCTGCGTATATAATCTCGTATTCTTCACCCGAAGCTAAACTCTCCGTCTGAATCCGCAGCATTTTACCTGTCAAAAATTCCGCATTTGAAATATTCGCATATTCCGATGTCCGCACACATCTCACTTTTATATCTTCCTTAGCGATATTTTTAAATTCCTTAACAGTGTTGGTAAATTCAACATCGATAATTCCGCTGTCCTCCGAAACCTCGGCACTGAAATCATCATAGCTGTCGTAGGCAATACGATAGTTGTCAATCATAGTGTAAACATTCGGATCTCCCACACCGCTTTCCAGCGAGGTATCTTTGGTCATTGCCGAAATGGATAATCCGATATTCTTGAATGCTTCAAGATCTGTATATAGTGTTTTTTCCGCTGTCTTAACCCCGTCAATGCACAGCGTAATCTTTTTTCCTATCTGATCTATTTTCAAATCTATCTGATACCACTTATCAGCTGTCATATTAGTTTTATTACATTCTTGTGTCTCATCGATTGCCCACGCCGAAGCATCTGTTGTAAGTCCGATTCCGCTCAATAAGCTTCCGAGCATTATTCTTCCGTCGCCGCTTCCGCTGTACTCAGTATCACCTTTTTTCCAGTTCACCTGAAGACAGACTGCATCTGCAAAGTTTGTTTTTATCTGAAAGCTTAATGTAACAGCCCGGTTTTCAACCATCGAATTAAAATTATAGCCAAGGTTCACTGACCTCGCCCAGAATTTAGGGCTGTCCGAATTGCCGTTCCAGTTTAGTGTCGGATGCAGTGCCAATACACCTGTATGTCCCGGATCATTGGCTTGTTTTTTGACATATGCGCTTACATCATTTGCAAAGCCCTCCGGTGCAGACTCAAAATCTGCTTCAATAATTGTATTCACCCCGACATCTGCGCCAACCGTTATGCCGCATGCGGATGCGGCTGTAACCATAATTAAAACCATTGCAAAAATCTTTTTCATTTTAAAGTCTCCTTTACTTTAATTTTGTTTATTATCTAATAATAACAATCGCTTATAAACGGAAGGGATATTATTTCCGCTGACACCCTCACCGTATTTCAGCCATCCACGTCTTCCGTTGCCGTCATTGTCATTTATAATCATAGAGAAATATATTTTATCTCCCCGTTTCACCGTATTCCCGGCAGGACATATGGATTCCCACGGAATTTTAATCTCATAGCAGGTTTTATTACCTTTATTGATAACAGCAACCTCACCCGCTTCGTAATCTCCTGCGCCAAACTGGTCTTCCTCCTTTAAGTGCATGTAAGCCTCAGCCTTTCCGCCTGTCAGTCCAAAGCACAGCGTCGTCGTATTGCTTGAGGTTCCTTTTATTGCAACTCCGATCTGTATACTGTCTCCCTTCCACATTTCATTCGTCTTCTCGTTTTGACAAAAAATATTGTCCGTGACCTCGGCAGCAAAGTATAAATTTTCTTCATCATAGTTCAGCCATGCCCTGCCGCTTAAGTCCTTATCACCTTTGTAATCCGTGATATTCACTACCTTGTCTTCACCCGAAATATTGAGCATTGTCAAGTCGGAGCCCCACTCGTTATCCGAAATAATACCGTCAATATCCGGCGATGTCCGTGTATATGAAGCAACGATTAATTCAATCCTCTCACTCAGCACAATCGTTTCTCCCGAATCAAGCCTGATCTCTGCATCAAATGAATCTATTTCTCCAAGGTTGGTTCCTCGGGGAAAATAATGATAGACTCGTCTTGTTTCCCCCGGCGTCAGATTAGGAATCGAAGCCTCCGTTTCGAGCTCTCCGTCAGCCTTCTTAACCTTAATTGTCCCGCCAATAGATTTATCATCTCTGATATTGGTCAAGTCAAAGCTTATTTCCCAGCGTCTCATGTCATCGTTATATGCCTCTATTCTAAAATCCGATGCTATGCCCGATGTTACTACTTCATAATTAATCCGCCCCTCATAGTACAGTTTTTCATTATTTTTTATTGTTACGCAGACCACACCATTCGACAATTCTTTCCCTGTATATAGGCTGACATCAGCATATTCTCCTTCAAATTCCGTGCATTCCGTTTTCAGGTCGGATATACAGGAAGACTCTGCTTGAAATTCGTCGGCCGTATGCTTGATAACCCTTATCTTTTTTTTCGATTCAACAGGAATGCTGATAGATGTATTTTCTATTTCAAACACCGGGTTCGTTATCTTGATTCCCTCAAATCTGCCTGTCAAATAAACGGTAGATTCGGTGAGATTAATCGAAAACACACCATTCTCGCCGTATAAAATTTTTTCATTTCCATACAAGTCACTTACAGTTACGGAATCGCATCCCAATTTCAGACCGATATCTTTATCCCCTTTCATGGTTCCCAGCATCAGCACATCTTCGCCGTTCGCGTTCTGTCTGAAATGATACATATATGTATTTGCATCGGACTCGTCGTACTTATCTATATACTCCGCATCTGCAAGCAGCCTGTTATAATTTGCAACAGCAAGCATCCCGGGCTTTGCCAGATACGGCACATCAACCATTCCGCTGTCATAGGCCTCAAGCAAGCCAAATGAGCCTTCGGCACCGGTGAAATTATAATCCAGCATATTGTATATAAACACCTTCTCTGCCAGATTATTGGCTCTTACAAACGCCTGTGCCCTCACTGTATTAATTGCCGATTGAAACTCTGTATTTGCATAGGTGTTCCACCCAAGCTCGGTGAATAGTATCGGGACATCCTTATATCCATATTTCTCCAACAATGCGGTCATATCGTATACAAATGTGTCAATTTCACCGTATTCGGGGTCACTTGTATAGTTTCTTGGATATGGATGAAGGCTTACCATATCAAAACATCTTTCACCATTTAAGGCTGCGAGAATCTTTTCTGCAAATCCTGTGTCATACATCCCCCATCTGTCCTCATCAATAGCAACAACAGACACCTCACTGTCCGCTCTTTTAACCCCGCGATAAACCGCCCTATAAAAGTTTGCCACATCCTCTGCTGTCCATCCGACCTTATTGCTGTGCGGCTCGTTGTCAACCTCTATATACTTAATCTTGCCCTTGGCAAGCTTAACTATATTATACGCATATTCCTCTAAGTTACTAAGTCTGGCTTCCGTCCTTGCCGCGTCGTAGTCAAAATAATTAGAAGTTCCGACGGCAAGGCTCAGATAATCAATTCCGTATGCGTCACAGGTATCAAGTAAAAGCTGTTGTTGTTCGTTCAGAGCAAATACGCCAAGACTCTTTTCCACAGCACTTATTCTCAGATTCTCACCTCGAAATGCACCGATCCCCGCTCTATGCATCATTTCAAGAACCGTCTGCTGATCTCCTCTTCCTTTATCGATATGGAGACAGACACCCATCATGTTATTCATAGGCATATTTTTCGATCGATTGAGTACGGCAAATCTTGTGTCATACGATACCCCGTCCGCATATATATTCAGATTAAATATACCATATCTGTTGACATCCGGATTTAATCGCTGTTCAGTCTCCGACAAAGCGTCTGTCGAAAATTCCCGCTCCTCATGATAGAGCTGCTCACCTTTTTCGTCAGTTATATTGTACACGGCTTTAATATCTTTTCGGGAGGTTTCCGCATTCTTAAACGTAATTTTAAACTCCGGCTTTTGTTCCGGCATAAAGAAATTGTTTCCTATAACATCTGTCTTTGCGCTTATACCGAGCCTATCGCCATCGGAATAATCAGCCTCCTTCAATCTGCAAAACTTTATATTGTCGTAGTACAGAGGAGCACCGCCGGATTTTTTATCGGTCGATATAATAAATCCCTTAATGCCGCCCCCTAAACTCTCGTAAAAAGGAACCATACCCAAAAGCTCATTATTTACATAAAATCTTATTTCATCAGTAAAGGTATTTAAAGTAATTACAATCGAGTTCCAGTCGTTTAATTTTAATTGAGCCGAATTTTCTCTGTTGAGCATCCAGTTTGAAGGCGACGGATTCCCATAATATTTTACAACTCCTCCGTCTGAAACAGACAGAGCCTGAATTGCATCCGTATTTTGCTTAAACTCCTCTGCATTTGCACTTAAAAATCTTACTATCGTATTTGTTTTTACCTCTTTGCAATATAAGCTGTAGCTGAGTTGATAAACACCCTCTGACAAAATATCCGATGTGTAGTATCCTATTCCCCCGGTCATTCCAACAGATTGTCTCTCTATGCTCATTCCATGCTCTGCATCTATGCTTTTCTTTACTGCAGAGCCGTTATTGATATACATCAATGGGTGCATACTGCGTTCATCAAAATTATCGTAAACATAAATAATCTCATTTTCTGATTTTGCTGACACAAAACACGGATAAATGTTTCCGCACAATATAATAGTAATCACAATAGTCAAAACACGTTTCATATTTACTCTCCCATTCTCGTTATTTTCAATAAGGTACAGTATCCGATCATACCGTAATTTCCCGCCGTTTGAATATAAACATTATTCACTTCTGATGGATATTTAAAAAGCTTAATTTTACAGTGTTTGATTGAACATCGTCTCTAATTATACTATAAGATTTCAGTAAATATCATACTTTTCTTTACTGACATTAAGTGTATCATAACATCAAATTATAAACTTGTGTTTTTTTGATTACCCTTTACTTTTTTTAATATTTATACATAAAAAACACTTTTGCGCTTGATTTTTTTCGCATTTCTGCTATAATAAAATCATACTTGAGCTAAGGAAACAACAGAAATGTGAAAATTTGATTCAGTGAAAGGACGGCATATGTATGACTCCGAGACAATTATTTGACATGGCGAAGTATCCCTCGCATATTTGTATTATGTCCCATGAAATATCACGCAAAACCCGATATCATTGGCATGACTTTTACGAGTTTGAGCTTGTACTTGAGGGTCATGGAAGATACCATCTCAACAACTCATATTATGACTTTAAAGAAGGAACAATTTTCTTTATGACCCCTGCCGATGTTCATGAATATATATTTGACGATGCTACGAGAGTTTTGCATATATCATTTTCGGAAAACTGTTTTGAAGAGTACGGCATAGACGGTCTTATACAGCCATATATGCCGTTGGTATGCGATACGGATAACATCTCCTATAAAAATATTAAATTTCTTATTGAATCTATTTATACCGAGCTATATTCGTCAAATGCCATGAAGAAAAAAGCGGTAACGCATTACTTATCACTGCTGCTGATAGAAATATATCGTCGCACCAAGTCCGACTCTCCTTTCCTCAACTCAGACTCCTCATCCGTCACGCAAGCGGCGCTTAACTATATTCATCTTCATTTTCGCCAGGATATAAAGTTCACCGATGTTGCCGCCTATGTTAAATGCTCGCCCGAACATCTGAGCCGTCAGTTTAACGCAAATCTTAAGATGAATTTCAGGCAATACTTAAATACAATGCGAATCAGATTTTCCAAATCTCTGCTTAAGTACACATCAGAATCTGTTTCCGATATCGGCTACTACTCCGGCTTTAACTCAGATGCTCAATTCTCAAAGACCTTTTCAAGCATAACCGGCGTAACGCCCAGTAAATATCGCGCAGAACATCACAATAAAGAAAGCACCAATTATAATACGGATAGTAAAACACATAATATTTAAAAATCGGACTAAATGAAAATTTTTTCGAGAGGCTCAATGTGTTTCCCGGCTCAGTAAATATTTTGATTCGAAGCACAGACGCAGGCAAGGTGACAAAAAACAAAAGCGTATTTCTGACGGATGACAGTCTTTTGAAAATGCTCTATCTTGCCATGATAAACATTACGAAAAAATGTACAGGCAAGCGCAAGGACTGGGGTCAAATTCACTCACAGCTTGAGATATTTTTTGCTTATAGACTGCCTCAGTAGCATAAAATCACCGTCAAGTCAAGGGTAAAATAAACGTCCTCATGCGAGGGCACCCTTGACATGCCGTCAATTTTACGCTATATTAAGCTTATGGCTGAAAGTCTAAATCCGGCTTTCAGCCCAGAAAATTCACTTAGATTATATTATCATTTTGGAGCTAAATTTAAGGTTTACACAAAATGAGGGCTTGCCCCGAGGACGTCTTTAACTTATTCTATTGAAGCATAAATTTCCTCAAAAGCATCCTGGACATCCCGGGATAAATCAACACCCAATACTTCCTGAGAATATGTTTCAAATGGAGTATATACCAATCCAATGAAGTCCTGTTCGCTCAAAGCGAACTTTTCATCTCCTACAGTGCATCCCGCATAATGCATAGAGAACGTTTCTTCATCATTAATGACAAACTGAATATAGACTTTCGCCTCCGGGGCTATCCCAATTTTTGTGTAAAAATTTTAAACACATAATTATGTAAACCTTTGTAATTACCTGAAAATCAAAAATCCGTATTTCTGTCAAGGCTGATTTTATCATGCATTTTAGCCTTTAACAGGGATACGGATTTTGATATAATTTTATAAAAGGTTTATGTAAACTTAAAATGAGGTTTACACAAAATCGGGGATTGTCTCACATGCCGGTTGGAAATACAATTATCTTTTGGAGCATTCAGTTCAAAATCTAATTTCTTCATACTTCATTTCCGTCCGTCAACTATAACAAGGACTACAATATGTATACAATAACCTCATAAAGCACTTTAGCTGCCTCCGCTCTCGTAAGTCCGTCCGAAGGTAAGAATTTTCTGTTTTCCATTCCCTCTACTATTCCCGCCTGCTGAAGCATATTTATTGGCGTCTTGGCATACGAGCTTATTTCATCTTTATCCAAAAATATTTGTTTAACATTTGTGTTTGGCAGGGTTATTCCTGCCGCTTTTAATGCCCTGTAAGTGAAAGTCGCCATATCCTCTCTGGATATTACTGTATCCGCTCCAAATTCGCCTTCATATACGCCGTCAAATAAACCTGCTTCTGAAGCTGCCGCAACATAATCGTAAAACCAATCATGTGCAGAAACATCAGTAAAGCCTGCTTTATCATAAACATTTTTAAACTTTAATACCGTGGTGAGCATTTTTATATATTCTGCTCTCGTAACATTATCATCAGGTCTAAAGGTGCCGTCCTCATCTCCGCTAACAACTCCGCGTGCTGCAAGATTGGCAATTTTATCAGCCGCCCAATGCTCCTCTGCCACGTCCGAAAACACCTTATCTCCGCTATCTGCCACGAAACTTACCTCTTCATTATACGCCGCCGAATCCTCACATTCCCAGTTAAATTTAACAGTATGCTCACCCGCTTCTAATTCACCTATATTCGCCTTTACTTCATCGCCCTCAATGATATGCTCTGCGGGGAAGCCGTCAACATACACACGGATTTTATTCCGTTCAACCTTTATGTCATCGTCGCATATTTTGCCTATTGCGACAAGCTTCTCAGAGTTACTGATGCATGCACCGTTTTTCGGATATTCACATTTTATTGTCCCATGCTTATCCTCCGTCCTTGCACCAACATAAGCGCCAATCTTCAATATAGTGTATTCCGGCACATCCAAAACCTTTCTTATATTATTTATACCCAGCGAAAATGTTGCTATATTATCTTTTTCGAGCATGAATGTTGGATCAGCTCCTGTCTGGAAAACCAAACGATCCCAGGGTATGAGGACTTCATGTACACCCTTTTCCATATAAAATCCTTGAATGGTAAAATATGCCGCACCGCTGCTTTCTTCTTTTACAATAATACGAGACAGCAATTCATCAGGCGCAGTATCCTTTGTACCTTCGTATCTGATAATAATTCCGTCCGTCATGGTTAAATCCGGAATCTCATTAAATTCAAAGCTGGGGAAAGACCACATATCAGGTGTTGCCGGATCAAAATCATAGTTGAATTTCAATCCACCGTTTGCGTTTTCAAGGGTAATTTTACTGCCAATCGCTCCTCCGCCTATATTACTTTCATCCGCAATCCATTCGTTGATGTCTGTCGCTTCTTTGAACTCACAATACCACTCATACTCCCCATCCTTAGGCATCTGTACAAGCGTTACGCAATTTGTCGTCTCCTCACCGTCAAACATTCCGACAAATCTGACTGCCGACTCAACATTATACTGCACCTTATCGGTGGGAGTCAGTCGAAGTTTAAACTGCTGCTGGCTCATAGGTTCAAGTGATACGGAGATTTCGTCATCCGACAATTTCCATCCGTCAAACGCCTTACCGCAAACTACACCTGCCATCTTTTCTTCGTTAAGATTGGTGACGGTGAGTGTTAACTCCGTTCCCGTTTCATCAATCTGATATCCCTTGGTCTTTGCACCCTCGGATACCTCTTTGGGATAAGATTGCTGTAACAAAACCCTCTGTGCCTTTGTTATCTTGCTTCTGTCAATGGAGTTTTCTCTCTTTGGTGCCTTTTTCTTAGGCGTGTAAACTTCTGACTCAAATTCGCTGTTGGCGCGTACAAATATGGGCTGATCAGCAATGGTCAAAGTAATCTCGCCATCTGTCGGCGCGACTGTCTCTTCCTTTCCCATTACGTCAATAACCTCTACCGACTCGTTGCTTGCAAATCTGAACTCAACCGGATTTTCGCTCCACAGCACCATAATATCTCTGCCGTTGTTTTTGTTGTTGAATGCATAGCCCTTTGCACCGCCTTTGAGGCTGTTTACCTCTCCAAGGTACTCAGGCACTCCCAAAACATCCGTCGTTGTCGCAACTGCATTATACTCCGGATATGGGCCGTTCCCGTCCTCGGTGAACATTGACATTGCCGAACCGCGCTGCAATACAATGTACCAATAATGCCTGTCAACTCCGTTCGCCATATTTTGTGCATTAACGGTCACATAATATCCGGCACGCACTTTCTGCTGATCCCTGCTGTACTCATGCCCGTCCTTAAATTGTGTGATAATACCGGACTCATCAAGACTCAATGACTTGTTGTAATATCCGTACTTTTTCAGTGTGCTGTCCGCATTTACCGCCTGACGCGAAGTTAAACTGTTGGTCTTAGCTCCCTCTACCGCAGTAATGTGCGAATGGAAGTTCATAAAGTCCATAAACTCTGCGGCATCGTTTCTGATTGCCAAATCAAGATACCGAGCAATTCCGGCTGTATATCCCGCGGTAGAAATTTTTGCATTTGTTCCGGAATCCATAAATCCAAGAGCCATCGCCTTGCTCACGCCTGCAAAGCGGTCTGCCGTTTCATATATATTCGTTTCAATATCGGTCTCCGGCTCGTTCCACAGCTCATATATGTCAATGGAATCCCCGAAAGCCTTCCCTTCCTCCTTTGCTATCTTATAAACGGATAAAAGGTCATCAGTGAGATAGCTGTCGGCATCATGCGCCCACTCGGGAAGGTATACGGTAGCCGCCTGAATATTTACTCCAAGCTCGTCCGCCTTATCAAAAACCTTTTTGGAATTTCCCAAATCAAAATCATACTCATCCTTTGCAGGACTGGTGGATTTTTGGGTATACCTGTCACGATTATAAATAATTCCGGCAAGGCGTTCTGCTCTAAGAAGTTCATACGCCTCACTCTCGGATACAACCCATGCAAATGCCCCGTCTAATCCAAAGGGTGAATCGTTGCTGTACACTCTCTCGCTTTCGGGCTTTACAACCGACACATATGTGTGTGACTTGCTTTCCGAACCCTCCGGATACACATACAGCGTATAATGGCATATATCCAACACACCTAAGCTTAACCGCTCGCTCTCCGTTCCCTTTTTGGCAACATAAGAACCGCTGCTTACTATATTATCATAGTAATCTATCAATTCATAATTAATCTTTGTATCCTCTTTGGTTGCCTCGGAATAATTCACGAAGCACTCTACCTCTGCGCCCCTCTCGTAAATATTCATTGTGACATCATTTATCATCTCAATATTGCTTACGCACCATTCTCCGGGAGTAAGCTCAATATAATCTGTATGCACAACATAACGACTGTCTGAGTTTCTCGGTCCCATACAATAGATAGTCAGCGTGTTTTCACCTGCTTTAAAGCCGCCAATATTAGACAAAAGAGTGCCGTACATACCGCCTCCTACACCTCCTATGCTATTGCCGCATAGGGAGGAGTCCTTTATAGGTCCGTCATTTACCGAAACACCGATATAGCTTGCCCATGATGCACCAAACTGAAGTCCCGCAAATTTAATATTGTAGCATCCGTCCTCGGGAACGGTTACATTATATTTTTGATAGTAATACTTATCGCCTTCCGGAGGCTCCTCTCCAACATTCAGTACAAGGAACTCTCCGCCGCTTGCACTACTGTCAGCCGTTGTTTTTCTTGTGAAATTCATCTCTGCCGCGTCTTCGCCTTCAATTCTTATCACATTATCTTCTGCCGTCGTCGGCGCAAAGCCTATGGCAAACAGAGCAGCGATACTGCATATGCATGAAATAATTCTTTTTTTATAAGTATTCATATGATAACCTCTGATATTTCAATCTTATTTTATCCCTTAACAGCTCCGCTTGTAATACCATTTACATAAATCTTTGAGGTTGCAAGGAAAAGTATAATAAGCGGTATCGCAACTATCGAATATCCTGCGGACTGCAGTCCAAAATCCACTCCGTTCTCGCCCGCAAGCGCCGCAAGACCGATAGGAATTGTTTTAAGTGCCTTATCGCTGAGCACGATATACGGCCACATAAACTGATTAAAGTATGTAAAAAAGTTAAACACAATCACAGTTCCTATAATCGGTTTTGACAACGGAATCAGGATGTTTGTCAAGGTCTTTAATTCGCCTGCGCCGTCAATCTTTGCCGCCTCAAACAGAGAATCCGGAAGCTGGTCGAAAAAGCTTTTTGTCAGCATTACCGCCATTGTACTTCCTGTCGCAATATTGGTGAGAATAACGCCCCAATGATTGTTATCAAGCCCGATTGACAGAACATTCATAAACATCGGTATAATCAGCAGGCCGGTCGGAACCATTCTGAATCCCATAACCACAAGGAACAATGGCTTTTTTCCTTTAATCGGCAGCTTTGAAAAGGCGTAGCCCGCAAAGACGGAAACCACAACAATACCTGAAACAGCCAACAACGTCGTTTTAAATGAGTTGTAGGCATATCCGCCTATATCCTTCCACGCGGTAATATAATTATCAAGGTTAAGTCTCTCCGGGAGTCCCCAGAAATCCATTAAAATTTCATTCTGGTCCTTAAATGATGTAAAAACCATTATGAAAAGCGGCAGGAGCGTGCAGACTAAAAACAAGCTCAGAATTATAATGCTTATAACATCCGATGACTCTCTTTTATTCTTTCTCATTATCTTGTTTCCTCCTTCTTTTCTCTCATAACAAGCGCCGTAACAGCAAAACAAATGACAAAGAGTATAACCGCCATTGCGCAAGCATATCCATACAAAGACTCCGAATTTCCGTTGGGCACAAACGATACATTGTAAATGTAAAGTCCCGGCACAAGGGAGGAATTTTGAGGTCCTCCCTGCGTCAAAATTAAAACATTCTCGTAGTTCTGTACAAGTCCCATAAATCTCAGAACAAACAAAACCTTAAGCTGAGGTGCTATGCAAGGCAAATCAATATATAAAATTCTTTTCCATTTCGGGCATCCGTCAATCAATGACGCTTCAAACATAGACTGGTCAAGTCCCTGCAGTGCTGCAAATGTAAGCAAAAATTCTATACCCGCTATCCAAGGGAAGCCTATCATGGCAATTGCCGGCTTCACCCAGCTTGTGTCGCCCAAAAACAGCGGTATCTTATCCTGTGAAACTCCGAGCGATGACATCAATGAACTTATTACGCCCACGCCCGGATAATACAGGAACTTCCATACCAATATAATAATAACGGACGGAATTACCATTGGTATAATCAATGATGTTCTGAAAAAATCCTGACGCAGCTTTGTTCTCAGATTAAAGCACAGCTCCGCTGCGATAATCGGAAATGCGAACTGTATAACCATCGCTAATGCAAAAAACAGCATATTTTTCATCGATGTCCAAAACAGCGTATCAGTGAACATTCTTTTGTAATTATCTATCCCTATAAACTCATTTACAAAAGCACCGTTGTATCTGAAAAATGACTTTTCAACCGCAAACAAAAACGGTTTAAGCACAAATAAACAGAGCATCACAAATACCGGTATGATATACAGGTAATTGACCATTCTTTTCAATTTATTTCGATTCAACTGCAAGCACCTCTCACATAGATTTTATTGTATTTTCTTCTCAAAGTATATGTTTTTTGCATAAGGGGTTAAATTCCCCATATTATCAAAGACAAAAACCTTAACCGGATTTGTATTCATTGCAGTAGTTAACCCCTCTGTCAAATCAAGGTTTATAACATTATTTCCTTCAGCAAGAGCTTCGTTATCTTTTACGTAGATTTTCTCGATTGTATCATTTTCAGCATTGTATTCCGCAATCACTATGCTGCATGTTCTTGCGCTTTCAGACATCACATTGGCAACTATACCTCTGCGGTCATTACCGCTGCCTGCATTTTGTGTATATCTGAAGCAGTTTATTACATTGGCTCCATATGCCGGCTCTGTCTCTGCCTTATTGGCCCTGATGCAATCGATATAGAGCGTTGCACCGTCTTTTAATACGAGTTCAAGAGTGTTTTCACCTTTGTTTATCGGCACATATCCGATTACATTTTTATCCGCTGCCGCAGCATCCGTTCCGGTATTATCAATTACTTCTTTTACCTCATAATATACACCGTTAATTTTCACACCGCCAAGAGATGCAGAGGCAAAAACATTCATATCATATGTGCCATCCTCTGACGCATATAGCTTATATGTCTGATTTTCCGTAAACTCTGCCTGAGTCCAGTGTTCAAGCACTGTATTGCCTCCGGTCTTTATTGCGGCTGATGTCGTATTATACAGCAATGACTCTGCAGTAATCACAATATCATCACTGAGTTTTTCAAGTGTAATGCCTCCGTTCATCAGATAATAACCGCCGTCCTTATGTGTTCTGAAGCCGCTGATTCTCACCGTTACAGTGTTTACCTTGCCGGCCTCCATATAGACAGCACCAAGATCTCTTACATTATTCGTTACAGAGGTGGAGCCTATCAGTGTCTTTGTATCGCCAAAATTGCTTCCGTTTACCGAAATCGTCGGTATATTGTACCAGCTATAACCATTGTTGTCACAATCTGTATATTTGAGTTCATAATAGCCGCTCTGCGGAACCGTCACTCTGTATGTAAAATCATATGTATTTCCGTCTACTGCTCCGCTTGTATAGCTGTATAAGTATACGATATTGTCCGACTGCAGCTTCTGCGTAAATTCAACGGGATAATCACATTCATTTCCTCCGTAGGAAAGTGCTGTATTCGTATACGGCGTAAGAGTAAAGCTGTCGTCCAGCGTCATCTTATACCCTGCTCCATTACCGTTATTTATTGTCGCATCAACGGTTACAACAAGATTATGTATCCCTGCCTCCAGGTAAAATATTCCGTAATCATAAGCTGTCGGATCCATAGCAGTCGTTTTATTCGCTGCCATCTGACGGGTATCCATCGGAGCATCATCATCAAATGAAATTTTATGCGGCGAAAGGTATGCACATTTATACGAATTTGCCATACCTGTCAATTTATAAATTCCGCCTTTTGTGACATAAACAGGATATTTTATGCGATAGCCGTCATATGTCGGAGAAGTATCTCCTGTCTGTATTATAAAATAATCACCGCTTGCTTTTACAGAAAGAGTATTCGAACAGGTTTGAGCCGGGTTAATATTTTCTATGGAATAACCTTCGTTTACCGGAACAGATATCGTTTCTGCAGGCACGGTTGTGCTTTTCGTGAAGGTTACGCTCTTTATCTTCATCAGATACTGTCTGTTCTCAGCCGAATCTTGACCTCCCGACTTATGAAACGTACCTATTGTAACTTTATTTACTCCCGCATTGAGATAAACCTGCTTCATTGTAGTGTTAAAAAGCATGCTACCTTCTGCATTAGTTTTAGATACAACTACATTTTCGCCGTCACATTGCAGTCCATCGTTTATCTGCAAATACCAGGGACTGACCCAACAATTGGAACTTGTTCTGCTTTCCGACAAAACGCCGGACATATCATAATAGCCTGCCTCCGGAGCATAGAACTCATGCTCTGCCCACAGACCTCTTTCCTGATCTTTAATGATATAGCTGCTGCCCGCACTCATTTGCAGATGTGCGTTTGTAAAGTCATTATCGGACGGACGGGTATTATCATCCATATACAATCCTCTGCTTACCTCATCCGAAGTTTTAAAATCAATTCCCTTCAGCGTTACGCTCCATGGAGTAGCAGCTTCTTCCCCTCCGCCATCTGCCGAAACAGCTGCAACACACAACAGTCCCAACACCATGCACATACATACTAAACCTGCACAAAAACGTTTAAACATACTCAATTCCTCCATTTTAAATATATTTTATTATTTTAATAATTTATTATTTTTACAGCTCCGCACTCTGTGTAAGGGGTATAAGATTTCCTGTATCGCTTACTGCAAAAATCTTAATTTTATTTTCCGTCATTGAATTTGTGAAAATTCCGTCAAGTCTCACATTTACCATATTATTACCCTCACTGAGCGTATAATCGTCAATAATCTTAACGTTTATCACTCTGCTCCCTGTGGTGTCATACTCCGCTATAATTAAATCTGCGGTCATATCCCTATCAGAGACAACATTAGCCACAACACCGTACTGATCAACTTTTTCAGCGGTTCTGCGCCCTTTGTATTTATATTGGTTTATGAACATAGTTTTAAGTTTGACCGTTTCCGTATCGTTGATTACCGTATTCAGCTTAAATTCAATATCCGAAATACGCAGGAAATATCCTCCGTTTCCGCCCTTGCGTTCCTCGTTCATCATAAAGGTAACAGTATTTATTCCCTTTTTAAGATAGACATCGTTAAATACGGTTTTTTTCAAATTAGTCAAATTGTCGGGGTTAGTGCAGCTTTTGACCATATCCTTCGACGCAGTATACTCTTCATCGTTTATTTTGACATAATACGGGCTGAACCATTGACTTGCATAATCCGAAATCAAGCCGCTGAAGCTGTACATTCCGCTCTCGGGAGCATAAAATTCCGCCGATGCCCAAAGTCCGTCAGCAGGAACCGCAGCACTGTCCTCTAACTGCATCTGTATCTGTCTGAGTTCACTGTCGTTCTCGTTCTCATCAAGTATTATGCGCCAAACCGATGGACCTGTCTTAAAGTCCTGACCATTAAGCGTAATTGGCTTTACATCAACACTCTGCGAAAAGCTACTCTCAAAGATTGTCGCATATCCGTCTTCATACCGCAGACAAAGCTTCAAATCATGTGTGCCCGGCAAAACACAATGCTGTGCCTTGATGCTCAATCCGTTTTCGGCTTTATCCACCGTTGCCCTCATTCCGTCTATATAAGCCGCCGTATTATCAATGTCTACTCCGACTTTTCTCTCGGTCACCAACAGATCCAAAGTTGGGTTTACATCATTGATTTCGGCAGAAACAAGATTTGTCGGTTCACTGTAAATTTCGCATTCATTTAAGCTGTATGCGCCGATTGACGATATATGGTGTATAAATATACCATTTTCTACAGTGTTCAGACTCGGTGAAATTTCAACTATCTCCTCAGGATCAAGCATCATATTGTCATCCGTCCCTGAATGAATTCCGAATCTGCTCCACGGAATATAGATTTTTTGCCATTTTCCGGGTTCAAGCTTGTATCCCGGTGCTTCCTTGTACGTCGCCCCGGAGGTTTTCTCTGTAACAAGTACACTGAATGTGGCTTTATCATACGACGGTGCGACAGCTTCTCCGCTCGGAGGCTCCGGGGCTTCAAAGTAATATTCAAGCACCAGCCCCTGCGTATTCTTCAAGGCTTCGCTGCCGTTTACTTCAATACTCGGACATGACCAACGATCTCTTGCAAAATCTGCCGCCCACGAATTTGTAAACTTTACTGTGTTCTTGCTGTCCTTAGTAGCTTTTTCGATACTCAATGCAGAGCTTGAACTCTTTTTCCAGTTTGAATATATATCATCCTTAACCGTGTGCGCCGAGATATCGTCAAGATTTTCCTTGGTATACACGGAAACGGACTTTGATGTTTTTTCGCCGTTAAATTCTCCGTAAAAGACAATCGGCAAAAGCTGATTTTCCGGACAGTCATCAGATAGATTAACCGTAAATTCAACCGTCTTTTTCTCCCACGGTTCAAGCGTTACATTTTCAGATTTTTTATCCAAATTTGCATAGGTAAATCCGTTTCCGTAAATTATTCCGCTCATAGGCGTATTGTTCAAGTTTGTGACCTCAACCGAAATTTTGGTTTCCCCGCTGATTTTATATCCCGTGCTTTTTACATCCTTATGCACGGTTGAGTTCATCGGATGATCTACCGCTCCTTCACTGACTGTATTTTGATAAACCTGATTTATAATCACTCGTTTTGATGCACTGAAACTTTCTTTCACTTGTGTGCTTCTCACTCTGCCTTCGTCAGTATACACATCGGCGTCAAACATTCCGTCAAGTGCCAGATACACCGGCGTTTCCGAAAGGCTTATGCTCACCTGCTTGCCGGCACTATATTTATTCTTTTCATTTCCCATAATGTCATACACCGTTGCATCCTTTGCAAAGCTGCCTGTGTAAGTACATTCACTTTCGGCGAACAAAACAGCCGTATGCTTTCCTTTACTCTCAAACACATAGCCATATGCGCCGTCCGGCATATTCTTTAAAGTCCCTGAATATTTACCCTCACCGAGCAGATATGTCATTGCCGCCTCTGCACTGTATATCATTGTCGGATGATGATGTATGTTGAACATTCCCGTATCACCTGAACCGGTGTAGCTTGAACGGAACAAATACCAGTAATGCTTATCTGTTCCCTGAGATATAGACTCAACGGTAGACACTACATTATAATTTGACGAAATCTTTTGCTGCTCCTGAGTTAAACTCGTCTTGTCGGCGTCAACCTTATAAAGCATTCCGCACTCTGTTACAATTCCCGGCATATCATCAGCATCGTATGCACTGAGCAAGTCTCTGTGAATCTGTACTGCATTCGGCAAATGCTTTAACTTTTCCGATTCACTCCCCGGCTGACGATGAATATGATGGTTATACATATCTACATAGTCCAGTATGTCATTTTTCATAAACAGGTCAACAAAGTACGTCTTTTTTCGTGATGCAAGTCCCGGGGTTGCGACCGGCTGCCCTCCGCTGCCGTCCTTCACACCGATCGAAAGAGCCTTAGCCATTGCCGTAAAAGCATCCGGACTTTCATAATTGTAAATCTCCAGTTCCGGCTCATTCCATAGCTCATACGCTCCTATATCTCCCAACTCACTGCCGATGTAATACCCGTAATCATATGCTTCTTTCAGGTCCGTGGTAATGGTTCCCGGATTGAATTTTCCAAGCGCAGTGTTCCAGCCTTTTGACGTCCCCGACGCCTGCGACGCAATCATCGGCAGAACCTTTATGCCTTTATCCTTATAATTTTTAAGGAATAAATCATATCGCACAGCAACTCTCGGTGCACCCAGCGCTTCATATTTCAATGTGGACAAATCATACAATCCCGACTTATAATTTATCTGCTCCCAGCTAAGCCTCTCTCTTATCCACGAAATTCCGGCCTTTTTAGCGGCATCTGCATAGTATGGGTGCATATCGAGAGGCACACTCCACACAGCGGCCGCATCTGCCGCAAACGGTGTACTATCGTATTCCTGTCTTTCACTTTCGGGAACCGTTACCGAAAAATAATCCTCACCGGATGTCCCGAATTTAACTGTATAATGACCTATCTGTAAATCCGAAAGTGATATTTCGGTTCCGGATTCAATCACGCTTGATGCATCTTCATATACATTTGTTCCGTCATAAGCTGCAATCGTCAACGGACCGCTTATATCCGACCCATCCTCCGACATCAGCTTTATTTTGACCGCATCACCTTTTTCAAAGACTCCCAAGGGAGATGTCGGATAATCGGCATAAAATCTTACGTTATCCGCATTTGCATTCTGCGCATCAAGCATACCTATGCACACAAGCAGCACAAAAGCGAGTGGAAATAAAATTTTTCTTCGCATATCACCCTTCCTTTCTCAGGCTGTGACAGAGTGACAACGGTTTTTTATCCATTCCTAAAATAAAGTAGTCAATCATATCTGTATCGTCAAGCTGTGAAAAGGTCAGCGATATTGTCTTATTATCATCGGAATTAAGGATTACCTCAATGGGTACAATCTCCGCCGCAACGCCGTCTGCGCCTCTTCTGACTCCGTACAGCGTCACGGTCTTTGTGTTCTCTCCATGATTTGCAATGCCGATGTTCACCCCATCTGAGGTTCTCTCGGCAGACTGTATTTCCAATTCACCAAGATAGCATTTGACCGTTGTTTCCGCTTCATATACCTTATCTCCGCATATCACTTCTGCCTTAAACCGCGCATTCCCATCGCCGTTTGCCGATATTGTACCATCTTCTGCCAAAACAGCGATATACGGATCTAACGCCGTAAATTCAACGTTAGCTGAAGGAACCTCACCTTTTGCATACCCCGTCAGGCTTCCTTCCAGTGTAAGCGATCCGCCATCTCCGTTAAATTCTGCTGACAGCAGAATGCCGTCCTTTACAAATTCAAAGCAGTCTATCATATAATAATATGTTGAGTTGCCTGCCTCACGTTTGTTGTCAATCAATACTTCAATGGTATGCTTGCCCTGCTCCAGATAAAATGACTTTCTGCTTACATTGTGTTGAATCAACGATTCAAAGCCGCTTACTTCCGAATTACCAAGCGAGTTAAATAAAGCTGCATCTATATTTTCAAACTCTCCGTTATCAAGCTTAATTTTTCCCTTTGACAGATACTGTGACGAATAGCTTGCGCCTGTAAAATACAAATTGTACTCTGCTGTCTCAAAAATTTCAAACTCGTATACGAGTGTAAATCCCTTCGTTGCATCGGTGGCTGAGCTGTAGTTCAAAAATCTACCGCCGCCGGCTCCGGACTTTGTCATAATATAAGTTCCGGTCGGCGCATCTCCGATATATTCCTTAAAATTTTCACCCTCTATTAAAACCGAGCTTGCTTCTTCAATATCAGGACTGTCAGCTTCTGACTCTGCAAACTCAACCTAATCTATGAAAAGAATATAATTTCCCGTTCCTGTTTTCTCAAGCGGCTTGAATACAACTGTGTTTTCCCCTGCACTGAGTTCATAACTGCCGAAGTTGTAATATCTGAGTGCATTTTTATCTGACGCTCCATCAGGTAACTCCTGCGAAATTCCACTCGATGAAACGGGCGTACCGCCGTTTACCTCAACTGAAAACGGTGCGCCGCACCATCCCCAATTCGCTGTAAGTCCTGCACTTGTATTCAGTTCATATTTCCCGGTCTTAGGAATACTAAAAGTAAACTTCACATAAAATTCGCTGCCGCCATCCTGCGGAGTCTCGGCACCTGACGCTTGATATAACGACCAAGCACCTCCGTCAGCGCCAACCATATCCTGTATTTTTCTTTTTGAAATATCAAAATTCGTTGTAACGCTGTCGTCCTCGCCCTGAATCCTTACGACAGCGGTTTCACCCTCTGAATATACCGCTGACGTCAAAATCACACATAACATGATTACTGATACAACATAACATAAAAACTTTTTCATATCACATTCCTCCTCGATGTCAGTAAGCAATAATAGTTTGCAGTCTGGCGCCTCTTGTCAAAGTAATCAGCTTGTCATACCTCTGTGGGTCAAAGGTGTAGCTGACAAGCTCAGCGGAAGTAATCACCTCAGCCTTTTCACGATTCTCATCATAACGGTATATATTTATTGCCCCTTCCAGAATATATTTTTCCAAGCCTTCTCCGTTTTTCACATCTGCTATCGCAGCAGCTGAATCAGCAAGTGTTATTACATTATCCGTCATATCATAAAGCGGATTGAAGGATGTTCCGTATGCCACACCGTAGCTTGTCCTTGTACCGTAAAATACATCCTTGCTCAGATCATAAATCAATTCTACATACGATATATCATCCCGTGTATTAAAGTACAGACGAACTGCATCGCCGACACTGATATCGCCCATATCCAAGTCTCTTTCAATCCGATACGATACCTCTTTACCGTTATTTAAGCCGGTTAGCATTTTCACCTGTTCCCCATCATCGTCAATCGTGTCTCCCATGCCGGTAATCAAAGTCACCTGTGAATCAGGCTTAGCTTTGCTTCCGTTTGGGTTATAGTATATGACCATAACGTCGCCGCTGCCGCTATCCTTGCTGTACTTATACTGCTCCTGATTATATTTACTGTAATTTGTCAGGTAGCTTATACCGGTTACTATATAATTCTTATTTTCAGTTCTCGCATTCACATTTCCGCTCTCATCAACGGGAACGAGAAAAATCTTTGCCGAAGAACTCAATACGCCATATCCCGAGAAGCTCCTTATGCCGAGATATTCCCGCGTTGCCGAGTCCTCATATGACAGATACATACCATTCTCTTTTGTTTCCGGGTCTGAGCTTGTAATTACCCCGTTTGTGATTTCATACGGCTTCTTCAGCACTCCGTCAGTGTCCATCTTGTAAGCCGTATTTATTTCAGTAAGCTCGCCATCTACACTCTCGGAGTATGTCAGCAATGTGTTTCTGTATCCGTTGTAAATTTCAATTCCGTCTTTATCATACTTTTTAATGCTAAGTGCCTTTTTCGCCTCATCGCTGTCATTACAGCGTTTGCCGTCTATCTTGCACTTTTCTGACAGCTTTGCTGTTTTGAGAGTTCCGTCTGCCAACAAAAGCTTTAACATAATCTTATTGCCAAAACCACCGCTCTCCTCTGTCCCCCCTATCAAAAAGGCAACGTTGTTCATTTTGGCAGTATTCGGCTCTACATATACAATTCTGTCTAATACGTCAAAATATATCAAGTAGTCCTTTCCTATCTCCGGCTTATCTGTGCGGTTTTTCTCATAATACGGAGAGAGCTTATATTCCTTTCCCTGCACTTCATAGATATCTTGTCCGTTGTCAAGTGCGTGCTTTGCCAATACTGCCGAAAGAATATTCTTTGAAATATATATTACCGTACGCTCCTCACCTTCGGCCGCCAACAGGATATCACCGACAACAAGACTGTTGATACCAACTTCACGATTATACGAATCGAATACACATATTCTCTTTTTGCTATCCGATAGGTCAATACGTCCGCCTGAAATTGAGTCATAGACATATGTACGATCCGTATCTATGGCTGAAACAATATATGTTTCATAGCTTTCCGCGATCACACAATCTATAGCCCCGTCCTTATCGTTATCTATAAGCGTGACTTTTCCATCCTTCGGAATAAGATATTCCTCACTCAGCTCCTTCGCCGGCGAACCGTTCACAAGCAAAACAACATCAACCGACAAACGCCTGTATATAGACTTGTTTTTTCCGTCCTCTTGACATTCCAACGTGCGTGCGTCTTTTCTGTACGCCTTTAGGTCAGCGCTCATATATGTATAGACCTCATTTGTATTATATGTAGGATGTACATATATAACTGTTCTTTCCTTGTCAGACATTTCATCCTTATAGTAAAAACATACATTCTGTCCTATTAGACTGTTATAATCCTCCTCTGTCACATATCTGCTTTCATCTATGCTGATACGCCCCTCATCGGTTGCTCTTCCGAAAAACGAATACAGCTCTGTTTCCGTTACCGTTCCTGTACCTCTGTTTATACCATACACCTGATGCAAAAGTGTTTCTCCGCTGGTGATATACCCTGAATTTGCCATGAACGGCTCCGTGAATGTTTCACAGTGCAGAGCATTATACAGCATCTTAAAAAACTTTCCGCGTGTAAGCTCACCACCGACGGATATACCGTCGTATATTCCTATACGTCTTGCAAGCGTCGAAAAATTCGTCGTTCCCTCTGCCGGGTTTGCCGCACCTGCCGGAAATCCCATTCCGCAAATCAAAAACTTCTCGGCTGCCTCCGCCGAAGCCTTATCATAGGTTCCGAAAAATCCATCGGTATAGCCGCTGCATATTCCAAGCTTGGCAGCAAGACTTACATATCCGTAATATTCATCGTCATTTTCAACATCAAAAAACGGTGATTTATCGGCATACGCTTCCGCAACCTCTCTGTAACCTATTGTGCTGATAATGTATTTTATCGCTTCACCTCGGCTTATGCTCTGCGATAAGTCTGATACATCATCCTTAGATATAAGCCCAAGCTTCTCCAGCAATCCGATCTCATAATCTCGAATATACTCGTTCTCGAAATCAGCAGCTGAAACATACGAGCCGAATCCCAACAGCATACATAAACATATAAATATTGACAAAATTCTTCTATGCATTCTAATATATATCTCCTCTCGACTTAATTTGCGGATATTCAGCTTTGCGTAGCTATATTCATTGCTCCGTAAATTATCTTTGCAGATTCAGCCCTCTTTGCAAACATCTTCGGCGCAAACCGCCCATCTCCCATACCGTTTATAATTCCATATGCGCTCATCATATCAACGCACGCTTTGGCGTAGTCATCAATTTCCGCCGCATCCAAAAACTCCGATAGCTTCACTTTTTCTGAATTTGTCTTGTGTTCCAACGCCCTCGCAACCATTACCGCAATATCCTGACGTGTAATAAATGCATCGGGTTCAAAGCTGTCATCTCCTACCCCTGTCACTATACCGTTTGCATACGCAGTGCTTATATATTTATAGCTCCACAGGTTTTCGGGCACATCATTAAAATCTTTATCCGACGTTCCGCTTAAATCAAACGCCGCAACAATCATCTTTGCAAATTCTGCCCTCGTTACATTTTCTTCCGGGCAGAAAAAATAGTCCTTCTTCCCATTTACAATTCCGCGCGCCGCAAGATAAGACACCGCGTCTGTTGCCCATTCGTAATTGTTCATATCCACAAACGCCATCGTTACCGAATCGGGTATATTTTCCACCTCGTCGGAATATTGGCTCGCAATACCACCGCGCAAGCCTCCGCCGCCGCTGCCCGAGCCTCCGGAACCGCCCGATGTTTTGTTATTACCGCTTTCCTTTATATCACCAATAATCTCATCAAGCTTATTTGCAAATTTCTCCGGTGTGCCAATTGCGCTCTCGTCTAATGATACAATACGCTTCATAGCCTCGTCTCGATTATATTGACTCAATGAGTTATATTCTGCAAGGTTGATTTCAAGCAGATTGGCATACTCTTTCATCAAGTCGGCGGCAGTTTTATAATATCCACTTTTAATAATGGCAGCAAGCACCGTACCCTTTTCAAGAGAATCTTTTGTCTCTGACGCTGTACTCGACTTCACTCTCTGCATAATTCTGCATACTGCCTTGCATTCATCTGCAGACATCTTCCCATAAAGCTCATATACCTCTGAAGAATCAAACCCCAGCTTTGCTTCATACTTGCTTACCGTTTGTGTGAACATTTCCTCCGAACACGTGCGAAATACTGCGCTAATGCTTATATCATTGTAAAATTGGGTTGCCGTATCAAGTGTTGTTTTATCAGAGCATCCTCTGCTCAGCATAGAATATAATTCATCCTTATCGCTAATATCAGTATTGTCAAATCCAAGAATATCTGCGTTTGTGCAGTCACTCTCAACCTCGTCATTCTTCAGCGGATCTGTAAAAAATTTCCGCATTTTTTCAACAGTATCTGCTGCCGAAAATTCCGCTACTGCATTTTCTATATCTCGCCTCGCAAACGCCATAACACTTACACTCTCGTCTGCATTTCCGTTTATAACCACCGTATACAGTCTTGTGGCATCAGCTACCTGCATCACCGCCTTATACGCCGCATCTGCGTCAGCGGAAACTACCGTAATATCCCCAAGGCCCTCGTTTATTTTAAGCTCTGCCGTAACAGGCTTATACGCTCCGTCCTCCGACACTCCGCTGATAATTATCTCTCCCATGCCGCGATCATATACAACATTAGGTATCTGTGCATATGCTGTTGCCTGCAGCAAAAGAACACTCAATATACCGGCAAGTTTTCTTTTCATAGTCTCGATCCTCTCCTTAAAACATTTAAAACTAATATCTCTTAAAATTTATTAATTCTCAGTATCTGTGCCGCTCCTGCCAAAAATTCTGTTTCTGTATTTCTGAGGAGTTTCTCCCGTCAGCCTTCTGAACAGCTGACTGAAATACTTTGGATCTGAATACCCGGTTTCAAGTGCAATCTCATACACGGCCATGTTTGTGTTAACCAAAAGAATTTTAGCCTTCTCAATTCGTTTTTCCGTTAGATACTGTAAGTAATTCATTCCGGTTTTCTTTTTGAATAAGCCCGACAAATACGACTGCTTGATATAAAACTTTTTAGATAGAAGCATAAGCGTTATATCATCTGTGAAATGTTCGTCAATATATTTGATTATTTCATCTATATTACTGTTTTCGGTTTTTTGTCTATATTCGATTATCCGATTAATTATTTTGACAGCTATTCTCTCTATAAGCGGAAACAATATGTCAATTCTGAAACAGTTTCCGCTTTTGTTCATAAAATCATGCTCATCAACGCTCTCCACAATATCCAGCATAGATATTCCGCAATTCTCCATTAACTCGTTCAGCTTATTGACTATCTTATCGTACAACATCTCAATTCGCACCGGGTTCGGCTGTTCTCTTTGTATATATTCCTTAAACGCACAAAGTTCGCATGACAACTGAATTCTGTCGCACTTCTGAATTGTCGATATAATCTTTTCAGCCTCCTGATTAAGCTTTTTCTTAATCTCTCTGTCATCGACGTTTTTTATGTCGCAAAAAAACTTTTCTCCCGAAGTTTTGGCATAGAAGGAATATCTGGCAGCCTGATACATCTGCAAATTCAAATTAACATAATCAGCACATATGTTACTTATTCCCACAAAAATTCTATTGTCACCCATCTCCGATTTGAGATTTTCTATACGACCGAGCACATTTTCGACTTTTTCTGCACTTATGAGA
Source organism: uncultured Ruminococcus sp. (assembly GCA_902766745.1). Lineage (GTDB taxonomy): Bacteria > Bacillota > Clostridia > Monoglobales > Monoglobaceae > UMGS1820. The sequence goes on along the minus strand of CACXES010000049.1, from coordinate 24,766 downwards.
ACAATCCCATCATCCACAAACGAAATATATTCACAATTGTTTCGTGCTTTAAGTATATCAAAGACCTTGATCTTATCCTCAACTCCGCTTATGCAGCAGGAATTTATGATAATATAATAACCGCGCCAGTCAGCCTTTGGCAAAGATGCTCTGTTGGTTTCAAACTCCTTGATCTGATGTTCGCTGTATAATAAATCATGGAAATTTCCGTAATTTATTTTTCGCTGAATCTCTCCTTTTATCTTTTGAATTGTTTTCATAAGCTCAGCCTTTTTTATCGGCTTTATAAGATAGTTTACCACATCTATCTCCATTGCCTGCTTTGCATAATCAAACTGCTCATATGCGCTGATTATAACAAAAAAGCTTTCATTTCCGTTCGCCCGAAGCCTTTGTATCATTTCAATACCGCTCATTCTTTTCATTCTTATATCTGTTATAACAATATCCGGCCGAAGTGATGTAATAATTTTCTCTCCCTCTTCACCGCTTGATGCAATACCTACAATTCGGATTTCATATGAATTCCAATCAACAATATTTACTATACTGTCACGACTGTACTTCTCATCATCAACCACAACCATTGTATATATCACAAAATATCCCCCCGTATATTAACGTCCGCCTCGCTACAGTCAGACTTCTGCATTTCGGCAATATGCTTTATAATAACCCTTGTGCCGCGCCCGGGTGTACTTTCAATATTCAGACTGAAATCATCTCCGTATTTCAGCTTGCCACGCTGATATACATTGGTTATTCCTATTCCCTTACGCACGCTCCGGCTATAAACATCCGTTACTTCAAGCTTATCCATAATCTCACGGAGCTTCTCCTTCGTAATTCCAACGCCGTTATCCTCCACTGTAAACTCCACATATCCATCCTTTACATCGACTGAAATATCTATAATCCCGTCCTCATCTATTTTCTCTATTCCATGTTTGACGGCGTTTTCCACAATTGGCTGGAGAATAAACTTAAAAGTTCCGCACGCCTCTGCCTCCGGACTTACATATATATTGTGTTTAAAGCCTTCTCCAAATCGTATATCGAGAATTGAAAAATATGATTCGATATTGCTTATTTCATCAGCAATCAATACATCCTGATTTGTCAAATTCGCAAACTTCATCATATCGCTTATTCCGCTAACAACAATATCAATCTTTTCACTCTCACCGTAGTTTGCAAGTACATTGACCATATTTAAAGTATTACATATAAAATGCGGATTTATTTGCTGCTCGTATGCTCTGAACGCCGCTTCTTTAAATTTCACTTGATATGCAAGCTCCTTATTTATCAGGTTATCAAGTGTATCTATCATCATATTATAACTTTTCACTATGGGATATAGAATTTCGTCAACATCCTCCGAGAGTTTCTTCTTAAACCGAGTTTCTCTGATGTTATCAATTTCCTCGGATATTGCCCGTATCGGCTTTGCAATACCCTCCGATACAAATCTGACGGTAAACGCCAGCAAAAGAAGTATAACAATCATTGCGGCAAGGATTTTAAGAATTACATCTCTAATAGGTCGTGTAACTTCGTCACACTCCTCGGCAAAAATCATTTTACACCCAATATCATCGATATCGCTCGACAGACAGTAGTATTTTTTTCCGTCAATCTCCATATATTCCGTCCCACCGCGGTTATAACTCTCTGCCATCAGCATTTTACCTACATTCTTTCCGGTGCTGTCAAGCAATATTCTTTTTTCTTCATCCACCATGTATACTCGGCTTTTTTCACCGAAAAGATTTATGTATCTTTTAAAAATACTGTCTGCATTGATAAAGATATAAATAATTCCGTTATACGAACGTCCGTAAAGCTCATCAACAGACATTACCTTTCTGCCTAAAACAATCTCCGCTTCATTTCCGTATGAGAATGCTCCGAGGTGTGGCTCAGTACCGTCACGCTCTATCCTTTGGCGAATGTCCGAAATCCCGTAAGTTACAACTTCTCTCGGCAGGTTACCAATAGCTACCATATCGCCGTTTACATTCTCAAAACACATATCCTGTACACCGCCGGCGGATGCCGATATATCCTGCATAAACTCCTGAATATCAAGGCTGTACTTTATTGTGCTGTACGCTCCGCTGTCTTTTTCACTCAGAATGTTCATAAGTCTTTTATTGGAAAAAACGTTGTCCGTAATATTTATGTACATCTCAAGCTGTCTTTCAACAGACTGCGAAAGAAGGTAACTCTGTCGATCCATATTGCTGAGCATATTGTTCACAGACGTATCATAATAGGTATAGCAAAACACACCTATGCATATTGCGACTGCAAGGCAAAGATAAAATAACACAATATATGTAATCTTTTTATTTAACGGAAGCTTCAAAAACTTTTTAATCATCCTATTCATCTCATCTTAAATCCGATAGACTGCGCAGATTCAAAGCGCAGTCTATCGTCCGACACCATCTATGTTAATATAATATCCTCAGCGCAGCTCTGCATCGCTTACGGCTCTGTAGGCTGGAACGGCATACGAACAGGAACTTCGTCAACACCGTAATTATTATCCGCACTGTTTCCGTTCTTCTTATTGTAGTCTTCGCAATACTGAACCACAGCATCCTGCATTCCCTTTATAAGTTCTTCTCTGTCATACTTTTCGCCGCTCATTGCCGTAGACAATGCAACCGATTCGGTAATCGGCGACACCGTGGTCGAGCGAATTATATTCAGCGGCTCACTCTTGCCCGCATTGAATACTTCGTAAATAGGATCGATCTCAAGTCCCTTTATAACCGGTGAGTCTAACGTGTTTTCTACATATAATTTATAATTTTCGGGTGCTGTCCAGAACTTCATAAAATCAATTGCCGCATCATACTGAGCCTGGCTGTGCTTTTCGGATTTGATAATTCCGTAGGTAGAAACCGTGCTTATCATCATATTAGAACCGGCATATTCGCTGTTTTCCTTTGAGAATTTGGGCAGTGAGAAAACACCGATATTGACTTTTCCGTTATTGAGCATAGAATCCATATCCCAGCTTCCCGACATCAAATGACCTGCGGTTCCCGCCAAAAACTGTGCTTTCGCTCCCGCCTCATCAAGGCCTGCCGCTCCTATACAATATTTTCCGAACTGCTCTGCAAAATCCAAATACTTATTTACAAATTCATTGTCTTTTCCTTTTGTAAGATCAAATTTTCCTTCACACACGGCCTTTGCATATTCCGCTGTGCTTAAAACGTTATCGCCGTTATAATTTATATCAGGGTTTGCCAGGTAATAATTCGCATACATTCCCGTATAGAAATACCAGTTAAACCACGATACGGCATCCGGCTTCATAAGCATCATCGAAATAGGATTTGAGCCGCTCTCTTTTATTTTCTCGCAGTTTGCTATAAACTCATCCCATGTTTCAGGTACGCTGAGTCCGAGCTTTTCATATATGTCCTTATTATAATAAATTCCTATTCCCATACCGCTTATCGGAACTGCATATGTAGGTTCATATGAATATTCATGTGCCGCATCTAACTTTCCGTCTTCAAATATATCCTTCCACGCTGCGTTTCCGTCAACATATGGATTGGGCTTATTAAATTCCTCCGAAAAATCATAAAGATATCCGTTTTTATACTGATCTTTTAATATACTTGTGTGATTAAATTCAAGTACAGGAGCGTCATCCGCAGCAAGTCTTGCTTTGATCCAATCCTGATATCCGCTGTTCGGCTGAGGCATAAGGTTAAACTCTACCTCAGGATGGATTTCCTTATATTTTTCCGTCAGTTCAGTCAGTGTCTTTTCAGTACCTTTCTTGTTTGAACCTTCCCAAAACGAAATACTAACCATTACCTTGTCTCCGTTATCCGATTGACTTTCTGTCTTTCCCCCACAACCTGCCACAGATAACATAACCATCATTGAAATACAAACCGATAAAACTTTTTTGAACATATTTTTTTCTCCCTTCAGCATAGCGTCATTACATATTAGTGACACATATACTCTTATTTTAAATACATTATAACATAGGCTGTAATTTATTCAATTAGGTATTTTTCACTTTTTGGGTAGACAATTTTCATTGCTATCCGAATGAATGGATTAGTAATTTTTTATCTTACTGTATTAAACACATACCGAAAATGCAAATTCATAATTTCGAGAACGGTACCTCTCGGCTATGTAAAATGCAAGAAAATCCATATCTTCCGCTTTTGCTTTTTCTGTAAGGCTTGATATACTTATATTATTTGAAATTGAATTGTTCTCGGAAATTTTCTGTCTGCTTCTCTGTGTATAATGTTTCTGAACAGGCGGAAAATCTATATAAAATGAATAATGAGCGAAAAAAACATATGACACTTGCGGATCGAATCGAAATCCGAGAATGTCTTTCTAAAGGTATGACCTTTAAATCTATTGCCAAAAGAATTGGCAAAAGTCCTACAACTGTTTCAAATGCACCTAATTTCCTACACTAAATGCAGCCTTTTGCTACTGTTGCATTTACTTTGCAATTTACGAAAATTTTTCTGCAGTTTGATTAAAAGCTTGATGAAACGAATACCGAAACACATTTCTCATCATCGGGACTGTTTTCTCAAAAGAGGGAGCCTTTACTGCTCCCTCTTTTGAGAAATGTATCCCCTCCGCAAAAAAATTTTCTCTAATTTTTCATCGCTATTGAGAGATTTTGTTATTGTGAGATTTTGTTTTTTAAGACTGTTAATATCTCAAATTTTATTTTTCGATTTCTTTCAAAAACACCTCGGCTTCGGCTAAGTCCTCTTCTGCAAAAACCTTAATCCCGGCATTTCTCAAATATTCGACAGCCAAGCCTTGCCCCTCCTTTTTTGTGTCGGTAAACGTTCCGTCATAGATATATTTGCTTCCGCAGGACGGACTGTCCTGCTTCATAACGGCAAATGCAACTTCGTTTGCCTTTGCGAGGCGAAGCACCTTCTCCGCACCTTTAGTATATTCTGCCGTTACATCCTTGCCTGCGCCCGTTTTGACCTTATCTCCGACTCTCTGCGAATCGGGACGCGGAATCGGCAGACCGCCGAAAACCTCAGGACAAATGGGAATTAATCTCCCCTCCTCCTTCCACTTCAGAAAGATCGGATTTGTCTCCGAGACATCCCCACCGTCATAGCGTACAATTCTTCCGCCAAACAGACATTCACTAACCAATATTTTCCTCATTTCAATCCCTCCTACTTTGACGCTTTTTCCCAATATGATGAATCTATGCTGTCTTCAATATTAATTTTATTTTTAATCAAACCCGATTGATATCCAAGGTCTATGGTCCGCTGTATATCTGTTTTATCAAGATACCCTATCTTCGATGCGTCACTGCCTTCCGGTATAACAAGCTCTGCCACCTTTTTCGTCATTGCAATCTGATGCTCAGGCGTTGCACTCTTGCCGATATCGTATACAAGCGTTCCGGCTTCTTCAGGATTTTCGACCGCATATTTCCAGCCCTTTATGGTAGCCCTTAGAAATCTCACAAGCAAATCCTCGTTCTGCTCTGCCCATGACCTCTTTACGAACAGGCAGTCCTCAAGAAGTGCCGCACCTTCCTTATTCATATCGATTATATTCAAATCATCTTCGCTGTAGCCGTTTTCCAAGAGCAAAAGATATTCGTTATAGCTCATTGCCGAAGCGGCATCCAGCCCTCCCGAATTAAATTGATCCATGGTGTAATCCTGCTGCTTCCACTCGATATCCTTTTGCGGATCCATTCCGTTTAGCTGAGCCAAAGCATAAAACTCATACTGTCTGCCGCCGAACCAGCTTCCCACCTTTTTACCTTTCAGGTCGGCTCCGGTTTTTATCCCCGAATCAGCCTTTGTAACGAGATACTGCGGACTTTTTTTAAATGTCTGGAATACATTTATAAAATCATATCCGCCCTCCTGATATGTTAAAACACTGCTGTAAAACGCTACGCCTACCTGTGCTATGTCATTTTCCACCTGCTCTTCAGAGCTTACATCTGTGCCTCCCGGCAGAATTTCAACATCTATCCCTTCGGCATCATAAAAGCCCTTTTCCTTCGCTGCATAAAGTCCGGCAAACTGTCCCTGAGGAAGCCACAGCGACTGTACCGTGATTTTATCCTTTTGCTTCTCTGCTGAATCCCCGGACGGAGCGGATGCACTCTGCTGCCCTCCGCAGCCGCTCAGTGCGCCTCCGATTAACGATAAGCCAACAACTATTCCTGCCAATCTTTTAATTTTCATTTTAATCAAACCTTTCCTTATAAATTTTATATAAATTTTAATTTTTTTCTGTTATTTATTAATTCTGCGTTTTCCGCGATACCGCTTTAAAAGCAGATGCTCTGCAAGACAAATTACCTCATAGAGCAAAATGCTAAACACCGATACGACTGCGATATATGCCCAGCCCACCTGCTTTTGATTCCCAACCTTAAGTGAATATTTTATCATATACCCAAGTCCTGCTGTCTCACTTGAAAAGAATTCGGCAATAATCGTTGCAAGCATCGCTGCCGGAACACCGATTTTTAACGCCGTAAAAACCGAAGGCAGACTGTTCGGAATTCTAAGCTTTGTAAAAACCTTCAGCTTTGATGCTGCGTTGACACGCATAAGCTCCAAAACGTTTTGGGGCAGATCATTTAAGCCTCTGAATGCGTTCACCGCCATTGCGCCCGATGCGGCAATAATTATAACCGCAAGCTTTGGGGCAAGCACTCCGGAAAACCAACGATTCATAAGCGGCGCAAGCGCAGCAATGGGGACGGAATTAATCATTGTAATTATAAACAGACATCCGTAGCCCCCGTTCGGAAGCGCCGTTACAAGCAGCGCAACTCCGTACCCGAGCAGTGCTCCCAAAATCAAGCCGCACACAGCCGGAAACATTGTAACCGCCGCATCCGAAAATATTTTTGTTAAATTTTCCGTCAGGGCGACGAGTATATCCATGGGCTTCGGAAGCTGCAGTATCTTGATTTTTAAAAGCTTATGTATTATTCCGCTTTGAAGCAAAACAAGGATAACGGCACCGGGCAAAATCGGGAGCAAAATACTTTGAAGCCTATCCTTTTTCATTTTCTCACCTCCTCCTTCTGCCTTTTCCATGGGATCAGAATATACTCCGCAGCCGAAATTATTAAGAAGCTAAGCAAGCCGAGCAGTGCCGCAATAATAACCGCAGGCCAGAACTGTCCCGTCGTACCGCCTCCGTACAGAGTGAATACAATAACATAACCGATTCCATCCTTTGAGCTGAGTGTATCAACCAACACAGCCGCCGTAACCGCCATTGGTGCCGATATCTTAAGACCGGAGAACAGGTACGGCAGAGCATTCGGGACAAGGAGCTTTGAGTAAAGCCGGCATTTATCGGCTGCATATACCCTCATCATGGATTTAAGATTTTCTTCCGAAGCCTTAAGCCCGCTTAAAAAGTTCACCGAAACCGGGAAAAATGTTATATATGCGGCAATAACAACCCTTGACACAGCAATATCTTTAAACAATCCGAGAATAATCGGCGCAAGTCCGATGATGGGTATCATCTGCGAAGCAAGGAGATACGGAAGTATCATCTTCTCACACAGCCCCGAAATACTCATGGCAAGACCGAGGATTATTCCGACCGACGCCCCTAAGGCAAATCCCGCCGCCGCATATGACATTGTAACGCCTGCCTGACGCATAAGCTCAACGCTGTTTTGAAGGAACGAAGCTCCTATTTCAAGCAAACCGGGAACTTTTTTCGCAGCAAGCGGATCGCAAATTACATCTCTGAGTATGTATGCCGCCGCCTCCCATATAATCAGAGCCGCAGCAAGCCACAATACTGAACTTAAAAGCTTTTTATATGTTTTCATTATACTTTTCCTCAAATATTTCTCTAATGTGTGACACCGTTTTAAAGTATTCCTCCGTTTTTAAAACCGCATCCTCCCTCGGCCTCGGAAGATGAATTTCCTCAACCGCCGCAAGTCTTGCCGGGTTTGCCGACAGAACACACACGCGATCGGACAGATAAACCGCTTCCGAGATATTATGTGTGACAAATATAACGGTTTTATTTGTGCTGCGCCATATACGAAGCAGGTCACCGTGAAGTCTCTCCTTTGTGAACTCGTCAAGCGCCGAAAATGGTTCATCCATGAGAAGAATCTCCGGCTCAGCCGCAAGTGCCCTCGCAATCCCGACTCTCTGCTGCATTCCGCCGCTAAGCTCCCTCGGATAACTGTTTTCATAGCCCTTTAAATCAACGGTCTTTATCTGTTCAAGAGCGCGTTCTCGCCGTTCCTTTTTGGGAACCTTCCTAAGCTCAAGCGGCAGCTCCACATTCTCGAGTACCGACCTCCACTCCAGAAGTGCCGGCGTCTGAAAAACCATTCCGAATTTATGCGACAGCCTTGCCTCTTTTGTATTTTGACCGGCGAGCCTCACGCTGCCGCTTGTCGGCTTCTGCAGGTCGGCTATTATCCGAAGCAGCGTTGTTTTTCCGCAGCCTGACGGGCCCAGCAAGGATATAAACTCACCCTTTCGGATATTGAGCGACACGTTATCCAAAACCCTTCTCGGATTTCTTTCTTTATCAAAATATTCCATACTTAAATTTTTTATTTCAACAGCATTTTCTGTCATTTGCACTTCCTCCGTTTCCTTCTGCTCATGAATTATCGAGTGTTCAACATCCGTATTTTAAATTCGGCAACAAAAAAGGAAGCCTCAAAACAGCTTCCGAGTAATTGCACATTGTACTTGCAGTTATTAAGACGAAGCCTCTGTAAAATAAGCTTTTCGTTTTAATGCATACAAAATACGCATGATGCAATTACCCGAAATACACATCATACATATACACATCATACCATTTACAAGTAAAGCTGTATTCATTTTGTTTCGCCCCTTTGTCTATAATACCTATATGTTTAATATGCTTTATATTATCACAGTATTTGCATCTTGTCAATACCTTTTTTAAATTTTTCAAAAAATTTCGCAATACAATAAAATAAAATACTAAAACACGGGTAAAAAACTGTTGACAAAAAAGATATGTAGTGTTATAATCATAGCATAAACCGATGAGACAGAAAAAAGTCAGATCACGGACGATATGAGCGAGCGGATTGCGGTGAGAGTTCCGCATCGGACGCCTGAGTAATATGGACTGTTGAGGGCGGCGTTAAATGCGCTGACGAATGACCTGCGTTAAGGGTCGGAGATATGCTTGTATCTCACTGAGGGATTTGTAATCCGAAACAAGGTGGCACCGCGAAATCAGAATTTCGCCCTTGATTTACATTATGTAAATCAAGGGTTTTTCATTTTTATGCGAATTTATGCGAAACCATTCATCAAGTCATACCAACGCTGTCGCTAAATATACGATACCACCGAAGCAGTGCGGCACTTCTTTTGACGCTCACGGATATGCAGCATACTGCTAAATAACACTGTAAAATATAATAATTATATAATCATATAGGCGATTGTAAAATACTAAAACTCAAAACTATGGATAACTTTCCGCAAAATCCGAAATAATTTTTCATTGCAGTTGGGCTTGGCAACTGTATGGGCGCAGGGCAATTATTCATTAAAATTATTTCGGATTTATAATACGTTTACTGCTAATGTGTGAGTCAAGCGGAGAAAACATACAAAATGATATTTTAATATATCCCTATTTTACGCAGTTTTTCACTTTTTACAAACGGCTAATAAAAAATCATATGAAAGGAGACATAAATATGTCTGAAAAGAAAATTCCTTACAAAATCTATCTTGAAGAGAAGGAGATGCCGACGGCATGGTATAATGTCCGTGCGGACATGAAAAACAAGCCCGCACCTCTGCTCAATCCCGGGACGCTGCAGCCTATGAAGGCAGATGAGCTATCTCATGTATTCTGCGAGGAGCTTGTAAATCAGGAGCTTGATGATACAACCGCATATTTTGAAATTCCCGAACAAATAAGGGATTTTTATAAAATGTATCGTCCGTCACCGCTGGTCAGAGCGTATTGCCTTGAAAAGAAGCTTGACACTCCCGCAAAGATTTATTATAAATTCGAGGGTAACAATACAAGCGGAAGCCATAAGCTCAATTCAGCAATTGCTCAGGCATATTACGCAAAGAAGCAGGGCCTCAAGGGCGTAACGACAGAAACCGGAGCCGGGCAGTGGGGTACGGCATTATCAATGGCTTGTTCTTACTTTGATCTTGACTGTAAGGTCTTTATGGTTAAATGTTCTTATGAGCAAAAGCCTTTCCGCAGAGAGGTTATGAGAACCTACGGTGCCTCCGTCACTCCTTCACCTTCATCGGAAACCGAAGTAGGCAGAAAAATTCTTGCGGAACACCCCGGAACATCAGGAAGTCTCGGATGTGCAATCTCGGAGGCCGTTGAAGCGGCAACAAGCACCGAAGGGTATCGTTATGTATTGGGAAGTGTTTTAAATCAGGTTCTTCTGCATCAATCGGTTATCGGACTTGAGACAAAGGCCGCTCTCGATAAGTACGGAATCAAGCCCGATATTATCATCGGCTGTGCCGGCGGCGGCTCTAACCTCGGTGGTTTGATTTCGCCGTTTATGGGTGAAAAACTCAGAGGAGAGGCTGACTATAGAATTATCGCAGTAGAGCCTGCTTCGTGCCCGAGCTTTACGCGCGGAACCTATGCTTATGACTTCTGCGATACAGGAAAGGTCTGCCCCCTTGCGAAGATGTACACCTTGGGCTGTGACTTTATGCCTGCGCCCAATCACGCAGGCGGTCTGAGATATCACGGAATGAGTTCAACTTTGTCTCAGCTTTACCATGACGGCCTTATGGAGGCTACATCAGTTAAGCAGACAGATGTCTTTGCCGCAGCAGAGCAATTTGCGAGAGTTGAAGGCATCCTTCCCGCACCGGAGAGCAGCCACGCTATAAGGGTTGCCATAGACGAGGCATTGAAGTGCAAGGAAACCGGAGAGGAAAAGACAATTGTGTTCGGTCTGACAGGCACAGGATATTTCGACATGGTTGCATACGAAAAGTTCCATGACGGAGTGATGAGCGACTATATTCCGACAGATGAAGAAATAAAGTCGTATACGGATAAGCTTCCTAAGGTTGATTAATAAAAAAGAACAGATATAAATAAAATGACTCAATTATCAGATCATTTTGATTGATGTGCGAATTGAGTCATTTTTATTTATAATTTTCCGAAATTACACAAAAAAAGACTTTCGGTGACAGACTGCTGATGTTCTGCCGTCGAAAGTCTTTTGCGTAGTATCTTAATTATTCGTTGTCAGTAGGTTCGTCATCGGGAATAGACGCAACCTCGCTTTCGGCAGATGAGTCACTGCCTTTCTTAACCAAACGACTGATAGCACTTCTGTCGAGAGAGATATAGGATTTCATTGTGCCGACACCCGACTCAAGAACGAAAACATCATCCCTTATTCTGACAATTTTACCGTTAATACCGCCGATTGATGCAACCTTGTCACCTACCTTGAGATTTGAAATCATCTCTCGGAGAGCCTTATCCTTTTTGCGCTGCGGACGAATGAGCAGGAAATAGAAAATCGCAACCATAATAACAAGCGGTGCAATCATGCCAATCATTCCGCTCGCAGTATTCGCCGTTCCGCCTGCCGCTGCAGCTTCACCCTCCGCCCACACAGAAACAGATGATAAAACACCTAATGCAAAAACGGAGCCTAAAGTTTTTCTGAATTTTTTTAACATTTTTATCCTCCTGAAAAATTAATTTATTATATAATACCATTAAAGCAAAAAAATTGCAATAGTAAATTGACGTAAAAGTATAACAAAATTTACGATTTACAGTGAATAAATCTCGGATAAACGCTGATTTTTCAAGATGTGACAATTTTCAGTACTTTTTATTTTGCAGAGCCTTTTCCGCACGTCTGACCTCTTCGATCGCCTTGTCTCCGTTTTTGCAGATTATATATGTATAAATCGAATCAATAATTGCCAGAGCGGCAATCCTGGAATTTAGACCGAGAATGGAATATTCGGTTTCCTGAGAACGTGTACAAAGCACAATATCGCTTTGCTTTATAATCGGTGACTTTCCGTAATTCGTAATGCATATGGTAGCCGCACCGTTATCCCTTGAAATTTTAAGCGCATCCACAATATCGCGGGATGAGCCCGAGTGAGATATTCCGACAGCTACATCGTCTTCTCCGAGGTGCGACGCGGCTATTGCCTGCATATGATTATCGCAGTAGGCAGTTGCATGACACCCGGCTCGCAAAAACTTATGCGCAGCATCGGTCGCCGTGGCGGCCGAGTTTCCCAAGCCGAATATGTATATATTTCTGCAATTCATAATCGCCTCAGCAGCAGCCTCCAGACTGTTTTTGTCTATGGCGTGCTTGGTCATTTCAAGCGAGCAGTATATCTCATTCGAAATCTTATCAAGAATATCCATACAGTTGTCGTTTCGACTGATATCCTTATTAATTATCTTTTTTCCGCTTTCCTGCGCAAAGGATATCTTCATCTCCTGATAGCCGGAGAAGCCTATGCGCTTGGCAAATCTTACTATGGTGGCTTCACTGCTGCCGGAAATTTCGGCAAGTTCGGTTATGGAAAGCGGAATTATTTCGTCAGAGTGTTCAAAAAGCCAATCGGCTATACGTTTTTCCGACTTACCCATCGAATCATATAATATTTTTATTTGCAAAAGTGTTCTGTTCATACAGTCTCTCCGTTTCATATGTTAATCCGTAAACTTAAGTATAATCTATATTTATATTATTTTACAATACTTAATAAATATTGTCAACATTTGATAACAAAAATATCCACAGTTTTGTAAAAAATATTTTACACACCGTAAGACGCATTTCAATAAAATCGTACACGGCACAGCCGCCACTGCCGACACAGTCGCCTTTGACATCTGTTTTGTAAACGTATCGCATTCTTAAATACTCCTCTGCTCCGGATACCTTGCGTTTCACTATCAATACATTTTACAATCTGCAAATTATATTGATTATATATGAATTTCATGCTATAATCAATGTATAATTTAAATCAATATTTGTACAAAATATATCTTCGGAGTGATTGAATATGAATATATCTAAAATTCATCCCTTTATAAGATACGCCCATTACATTCCCATCGGAAGTGATGTCGGCTTTAAGTGTACCATCCCCTATGACCACAGATTGTTTTATATGTATGACGGCTCTGCCGTTGTTCAAACAGATAAGGAAGTATACACCCTTGTCAAGGGTGACGTATTGATTATCCCATCGGGAAATAAATATCAACTCTTGCCGCCGAAGGACAAGGCGGTGTACATTGCTTTGAATTTTGACTATACACAGTCAAATTCAAAGCAGCAAAAACCCATACCGCCCGTTGAGGCTGAAACATTCAATTCAAGGCTAATTCTGGAGAAGGCAGGGGATGTTAACATTCCGGTTTTTAATGAAGTCACATATGTAAGCGGAATGAAGGAATTCTCCTCAAGACTGACACGCATTGAGCGTGAATATTCTCAGAAGCTGCTTTATTTTGAGGATATAACCTCAAACATTTTGGCGGAGCTTTTATTGGAATGTGCCCGTGCACAGCACGGTCAAAAGTACAAAGGCAGCAATGATATTGCAAGTATTGTTATAGGCTATATAAACGAAAATATAGAAAGACCTCTTTCCAACAAAGCCATCGGCGAGGCACTAAAGCTGCATCCGAACTACATAAGCAAGCTTGTAAAAATTTCAACAGGTCTGCCGCTCCACCAATACATAATGCGAACCCGGGTCTACCACTCCATAGAGCTTTTGACGGAAAATAAGCTGACAGTTTCCGAAATAGCGGAGCAATGCGGCTTTTGCGATATTTATCACTACTCAAAGTCATTTAAAAAGATAATGGGCATACCGCCGTCCAAGTATTTGTGATACTCCTGTATTTTACATATTTTTTTACAGACTATCTGTTTTTGTTATGGCATACTTGGAACGGTATACCAAAAATGTATTTTAGAATATCGGCAATGAAGATACTGCTTCTCCTTACGGTTGTGTTGTTTTAAAGAAAATAATTATAATAAGCTGTAAACGTAAACGATATCCGACAAATAATGCACATTGCTTTATGTTTGATGCAGTAATTCAGACTTACATTTATTATATCGGTTTAAAAATTACGATATAAAGACGGAGATATTTTTATTAAAATTTAATATTTAGGCACAAAAGAAGGACTGCGGACAACCCGATTTAAAAAAACGTTTTGCTACAGCCCATGGTGCGGCTGAAGGGACTTGAACCCCCACGTCAAAGACACCAGATCCTAAGTCTGGCGCGTCTGCCAATTCCGCCACAGCCGCAAAAGCATGATTAAGTATATCATATTAAGTCCGGAATGTCAAGCATAATATTTTTAGTTTTCATATTTGTTTTCATATTTTGGAATGGTATACTGGAATGGTATACTTTAAGTAGAGTCGAAAAACATCCAAAAATCTGATATAATAAAAGAAATCAGAAAGAGGGAAAGAAAATGTCAAAGTAGCCTTGGGGAATACAAAAGTCTTATTCAAGTCTTTACGCACACCTATATAACACGCTTTCTATCCTGTGGCACACCATAATCTGCAGCATTTACTAACGTGATAGAAACATTGTAGCAGCACTTCTCAAAACACTTAACTATGTTTTTAACAGCATCAGAATGTCGATTCGCAAGCATTGCTGAAACATTTTCTGCGAGAAAAAACTTAGGGTGTTTGCTCTTTAATATTCTGATATAGTCATAAAATAATTTGCCTCGGTCATCATTAATCCCTCTTAAAGCTCCAGCTTCACTCCAACTTTGGCAAGGTGGACCTCCAATAATACCATCTACTTCGTTCGGGAAATCAGATTCCTTCATGTTGCGTATATCACCTTTTATGAGTGGTGCGGTATGGTTTTTTTCATATGTTGCCCATATTGTCTTGTCGAATTCATTTGCCATAACAATATTGAAACCTGCTCGTTCAAATCCTAAATCAAGACCTCCGGCACCTGAAAATAAACTTATTATATTCATTTAATACAACCTCCTATCAAGTTATATAAATATATTTCTAATTTTTATCACACCGAAAAAGGCCGGCTTGTCAGCTTAATACTATATTTTCTTCCATCTTTGTATATCTCTTTTATATACTCATCTCCCTCCAAGATATCTTTGGGTTCAAGCTTCATTATGTCCTCAATCAAGATAATTATCGGTGCGCTTGCCCAAGGATGACACAAACTTGTATTCCATTTCTGTTCTTTGCCCCATGCCTCAAAGCAGGTTGTTGCACCCTCTCTTATCATATTAACCCACGAATGTTCACTCTCATTTGTAAGCAGTTCAAATTCCTCGTCATACGCCCCGATTCTTCCAAGTCCTTTTAACACGAAATACGAGAATTGTACTCCGCAGGATAACCCCTTTTCCATAATCAGCGCCTTAATGTTGTTATACGCGTTCTCTGGTGCAATATCAAAATATAACGGAAGTGCATTTGAATGAAGCGAACTGTGTGTATGTCTCTCATCATCATAGAAAACTTTTTTCTCAGAATCGTAAAAGACATTTAGAAATGCTGCTTTTAGTTTATCGGATTTATTATCCGTGGTCAATTCTAAAATATTTTGAATTTCTTCCTGAATTTGCACAGCGCCTATATAAAATGCGTTTAATACATTGTGGAGCGGAACAGGGTATCCGCCGCTTCCCGTCTCTACACAATATCCGTCTCTTAGATTTTCCGGCCAATCCACAAGATTCCATTTATCGCTGACATTCTCTATCAATCCATCCGCTCTTTCAAACTGCTCAAAATGTTTTATGATTCCTTCAACCGTCGGATAAAGCCCTTTTAAGGTTTCTATATCTCCCGTGAGCTTGTAATAATTCATCGCCTGCAGGGGATACTGCAGCGAAAAGTCTGCTATCTCCTGCATAAAGCTTCCGGGCGCAACCGCCATAATTCCTTTGCATACCTTCGCACTTTCCGCAAAGTCGAACAATGCTTTTTTATACATTTCAGTATCACCGGTCAGGTACAGATGTGCAAGCCCCGAAACTGTGAAGTCACCCAGATACTGTCCCTTTTCTCTGCTGGGACAATCCAGATATCCCTCTTGTGTTGAGTATTTTATAGTGTTTTTGCAGATATTCCATATTTCCTCAAGATAAGGTATATCTGATTTCAACACGCACCTTTCCTCAAATTTGTGATGTCTGACTATAGCATAGAACTCATCGGGTTTAAATATATTCTCATCACATTCCACTTGCAGGTATCTAAAAACCTTGTAATCAAAAAAATCAAATTCATCTGTTTCTCCCGACAAGGTACATACATCACAGTAATTGCAATTGCAACGCATTTGAAAACGTACGCTGCCATCCTCTTCGAGTTCCTCTCCGTATTTGACACATAGTTTCTGACCTCTTTTTCCTTTTACCTTAAAGTATATCTGTCCCGTAATTTCATGCCCAAAATCCATTATGTATACAGCTTCTCCTGTTTTTATTACCCTTACGGGCTTAACCGTATATACCTCGACATTCGGAACCGGATTATCCTTGAACCTCCAATCTTGAAATCTCACAAACTTTGAATTCTTGTAGCCATTCTTTGCTGAAGTTATATTCTTCCAATCAGCCTTCTTTTTGCGAAAATCTATATTCTCACTGAATTGAGTACTGTATGCTATAACATCTCCACCGTACTCTTCTGCTCTACCATACAACCAACTTTCGTCAGTTCCAAATAAAAACTCACCGTTATGCAATATATCTGCAATAAGTCCCATACGGTTGTCGCCGCTGTTCCATACACGGTTGATCAAACCCTGATAATACACGTGAACCGCAATTATATTTTCACCCTTGTTTATAAAGTTTGAAATATCAATCTGATTATAATTATATGAGCTGGTGTAAGCCGGCGCAGGTCCCTGACAAACAAATTTATCATTTATGTATAACTTATAGTAATCATCTGCTGAAATCCTTATCTCGTATTTTCCTTCACCGTCAGCATAAAACTCTTTAACAAAATGTGAATGATAATTCGAAAAAGCTGATTTCTCTATTTCTTTAGGTTCAAATTGCTTATGAAATATGTCTATAGGTTTTATATTCTCAAAGTCAGCTGTGGTTATCCACGATGAAATAAAATTCATTTTCTCAACCCCTCTTGACAAAATTATATATTTTTGATAAGATAAATTCAACAGATAAATTTGTCTTTATATAGGGAGAAATTTGACATGTCACATTATACATTTGAAGCTTTGGGGATAAACAGCACTCTTTTTGGTATGAAATATCTTCAACAAATGAACAGCAAGCTTCATTCACATTCATTTTTAGAAATTGCTTATGTAGTAAACGGAAGCTGCGAACACTTTTTAAACGGGCAGCGTACAGAGTTAAAAAAAGGTGACTATTTTATTATAGATTACAATTGTGTCCATCAGTATTTCTGCACGGACCCTAATGGAATTGAACTTTTAAACTGTATGTTTCAACCCGTGTTCATTGATCCTGCAATATCAGAATGTAACAGTTTTAAGAATCTGATATCAAGCTATTCAATAAATATAAATTATAAGGCATTGACTTTCGACCCCAGCCACTATGTATTTTTTGATGAAGACGGACAAATTTACTCTATTTTTATGCAAATGTACGATGAGTATACAAAACAAAACATAGGCTATACGAAAATTCTACAATCCCACTTGTCGAATATTATTATTCTCACACTTCGAAAGATATATGACAAGTCATTTGATGAGAAATTTTCTCTGACAGATAATATAATCCAAATCATCAAAAAAAGGCATAATGAAAATAATCTTTTAAAAAAAATATGCGATGATATACATTATTCCATGTCCTATATAAGCCGAAAATTTGCGCATGACACGGGAATGACATTTAAAGAGTACCAAACCAACATGCGCATAGACAATGCCTGCCGACTTTTGACTACATCGGATAAAAAAACATCCGAAATTGCCGAGCTTGTGGGATATAATGACGTTGCATTTTTCACATCTGTATTTAAGAAAAAAACAGGGGTGACCCCAACAGAATTCCGTAGAATTGCCAAAAATAATACATAACATTATTTACCGCACTGGATTTAAGTATTGTGGATTGTAAAAATCTATAGAGTTGCGCGGATCTGCTTTAAAAAAGAGGAGGTATATCCAACTGAGTAAATGGAAATAATCTCCAAATATAAAGTAAAAGGAGATAATAAATCATGACACAGTTGGATATACCTCCTCTAACACTCATTTGATTTCAGATTGTTAAGGAAAAACGTAAATCCCGTTTTTCCCTCTGTCCCCTGAACGGGCCCATTCACTCTTTTCTAATTGCTCGGTTTTTTGCTGCGCCTGCGTTGTTGTCGAGCTTAGCGCTCTCCGTAACAACGTTCTCGCAAAAAATCCTCGGACTAACTTGATCGTTTTTATTATTTTGTATATATTTTGAGGTTTCCTTATATGATTTAATAAAATCCGTCAAAGATTCAAGAGTTTTAAAGTTTCCCTTTTCCGCCGCCGCCTTGCACAGCGAATTTGTTATTTTTGAGGAGGACACCCCAATTTTCGAAGCGTATTTTGTAAGCACCTTACTAATCGCAGCGACGTTGCCTATATTCACAGTGGCAAGAATTACACTCTCCTCCGCCGCCTCGCAGAACTCGTCAATGCTGTCAAAGCCCTTATTGGAAAGAAGCTCTGCCACCTGCTTATTCGTCGATTCGCTTAAAAACTTCGTCCACTCTTCATCACCGAAGCTGTCGGCGCAGCCGGCAAGGGTGTCTATACTTCCGCTGTTCAGCCCGGCAACAAGAGCGCATTTTTCAAGCATCAGCCGCAGCTCATCCGCCGTAATGCCGGCTTTTCCGTCAAGCTCTGTCAACACAAGCCTTCCCGTTTCGTCAACATCGGATAAAACATCGTCCGAAATCCCCAAATCAGCCGCCGATTCCGAAATCACCTCCGCCGCTTCCTCTGCCGTCTGTGCCGCAAGCAGTTTTTTTCGCGCTTCTTCATTTCTCTCGCTGTTAATAAACGAAATTCCGATTACAATATTTTCATCGAGGGCACTCGAACCGATATATGCATCGTATTCTCCCGAGTCTTCGATAAAGAAATCAAAGCTGTAGCTGCCACCGTCACCTATTGATGTCTCTCCGGTATAAACGATCGAATCCGGTTGTGCCGCGGCAAGCTTCTCTGCGGAAGTAAAATCAAGCCCTTTGCGAACAACCGTAATTATCGCCGTATCTCCACTCTTTCCGTACGGCATACTTCCGGAGAGCTCAATCACTCCGTCATTTACATACCTATGCTGCTCTGCACCGAACACACTGCCCGCACATCCGCACAGCGTCATCACAAACGCAAGCAGAAACGAAATTCTCTTTTTCACGTTCATCTTCCTTTCAAGTATTTATTTTCCATAAACAGTAAATAGTTGTTTATTTATACCAATTTTTAAGTGGATTATAGCATAAGTTTAATCACTTTTCTTATAATTATGTTATATATTATTAAGCTAACGACACATCGAAAATATAATGGGGCAGGCGATGTATCTATATATCAACAACGAAGAAGAAACCGATTTGCGCTTTTTGTAAATTCTAGCTCCTCGACAGTATGCGATTTATCAAATCTGTACCTCCATTACATTGTTGCGCTTTGATGATATTACCGCGTCCAATGTTTTTACCCTGCCGTCATAGTAAATTTCCATGGTGTATTCCCCGTAAAATCCGTGCAGTCTTGCTTTTCCGTCCGGGTCTGTTACGCTGTCCGTTTCGGTGTGCCAAACCTTTGAGAAAAGCTCTTTTATTACTTTTGACGCAGGTTTTTCGGTCAAATCAAAGCGTCTTATTCCACCGTGATAAGTATTTTCTCCGGCGGACATATCTCCCAAAGGAGCAAATGCCGCATAGCCATCCACGACATTCCAGTATATAATTGCTTCCATAGCGGGATGACTGAAAAATAACGTATATACATTCTTTATAAGCTCCGCCTGAACGTATTCATCCTCTTCCGAGTCGGAAAAAGCCGGAATTGTCATTTCGGTAATCTGAATTTTTTTACCCAGCTGTGCATACTTATCTAAAACCTCATATAAGTACAGCGGGTTATAGCGAGTCTGTGCAACTGTTTTTTCCATTTCCTTGGGGAAAAAGCTGTGGAATTGTATTCCTATGAAGTCGAGATGAGTAATTCCGTTATTCAAAAGCCTTTCGACCTGCATATAATACTGACTTCTGTTTTCTCTGTACGCACTTTCAAATAATTGATAATCGTTAATTATAAGGCGGTTTGTCGGGAAATACTTATCAGCTGTGCGGAAGCTCCACTCGACAAAGTCATCCTCCTTATAGAATCTGCTTTGGTATCTGGTCGGATGATTTAAGGTTTCGTTAGTCACCTCCCATGATGGTATTACGTCGCGATAACGCTCCGCAAGCTCACGGAAGCGCTTATCCAACATCCTTTTGTGGGTATCTACGTCAGCATCCTTAAGCCAAGATGGAAGAAAATTATCGTAGTTTAAGCAGTGGCACTTGGGCTCTATACCCTTTTCCAGGCAGTAGTTAACACACAAATCCGAAGGCGGCCGCCGATAAATTTTTTCACTGTCCGCCGCAAATCGAGGCTTGCCCTGCTCCGGTTCGAACTCGTCCCAATAAAAAGGAACGGTTGCAAGATTAAAACATTTAGGAAATTCCTCTCTGTAAATCTGATTTTTTTCGTCAGATTCAAACTCATCAAGCATAAAAATATTCGCACCATATTTAAATTCATGGGTTTTCTGCTTGATTACGATTTTTGCATCGCGAACCGGCTTACCGTCCTTATCCTTCACAGTGATATTTAGGTTTCCCTTTCGATTTTTCTCTATTTGAGCCTTTATGTAAAAGTCCATAAATTCTCGGTTTTCATCAAAGTAATGCAATACAATGTCTCTTCTGTTCATAATAGCCTCCATTCTGTAGCTTTGGTCTTGGCACAGGTAGAAATTATAGTGCTGATCTACAGCTATTTTAATATTTAGTCTTGCGAAAAGCTTTTCGCAAGGCATATTTTATATATTATTTATTCTTTTATTAATATTCATTGTTTATATTATACATCATACACATTTGCATTAAAACACAAAAAACAAAATAAAATGTTTGCAAATCGAAACAGATTGTGTTATAATTACTGTGAAAGGCGGTGCGTCAATAGTGTTTTTTGCACAAGAGAACATACCATTTATGATTTTGGATGTCCAGGAGTTGTATCAGGCAGTTCCTCCGTCATACAACGCAAAAAGAAGATTCAATGCATTATCATTCAGATATGAATCGGATGCCGTAATCGAAACCGATAATAAGGTTTGTCACTTAACAGATAACGCAATTTGCTTTGTTCCCGCAAATGTCAATTATACACGCTCAGCAAAGAAGGATCATGTTATAGTTGTCCATTTCTTGTATTTTGGTGAGACAAATCTAAAAATGGAATACTTTTATCCGGAAAACGCCGAAAAATACAGAAAATCTTTTCTGCGACTTTTTAAGGTATGGCAGGAAAAGGATGTTGCTTATAAAATGAAGGCTGCGGCTGTTTTATATGAGATTTTTGCAGATATATTTACCGAGTGCAGAAGACCTGTGACGAAAAACCCCCTGCTGTCCGGCTCAGTTGATTATCTCTTGAAAAATTATTGCAGCCCCGAGCTTTCGATAGAACAACTTGCGGAAATTGCTCATATGAGCGAAGTTTATTTCCGCAAGCTTTTCAAAGAGGAATTCGGCGTATCTCCAAAGAAGTATATAGTTGATTTACGCATTAAATATGCTGCCGAATTGATCAGCTCGGGATACTACAACCTATCTGAGGTATGCGCAATGGCAGGCTTTACCGATTACAAGCACTTCTCTGTTACATTTAAAGAAAAGTTAGGCTGCTCACCGTCACAATATCTGAGTGAATATGAAAAACACACGAAGCTTGCAGAAGAGTCGGTCAATTTTTTGCAAAAATAGCCCTCCTTTATAAACGCTGTCAATGACAGATACTCTGCAAAATACAAAAAACTATTTACCAATCCGTTCATAAAGAGCGAATTGGTAAATAGCAAGGTTCATGGTCAAAAATATATTTGGCAGTGGTTCAATCTATCACAATTCTTTTGATTCTC
Organism: uncultured Ruminococcus sp.; assembly: GCA_902766745.1. Taxonomy (GTDB): domain Bacteria; phylum Bacillota; class Clostridia; order Monoglobales; family Monoglobaceae; genus UMGS1820. The sequence continues at coordinate 2,485 of CACXES010000049.1, read as the reverse complement.
AATCCATAATCTGCATTGATGTGGTGGTGATAGCCGGTTGTGTCTTTCTTCAAAGTCAACTCTTTCTTCACCGTCTTGCCGCCTACAGTAACCTCTACTTCATAGTTACCGTAAAATCCGTTAAATTGGATTACGTTATCGTCACCACAGTTTTTAGTAAACTCCGTATGCCACTTCTTGTTCACCAGTTCGTCCCATACCTTACAAGCAGGTTTGGGAGTCATATCATTTCTCAGCAGTCCGGCATGAAATACATTCTCACCGCCGTATGCGGTACCGTCAACAAGATTCCACCATATAACAGAGTTAACATTTTTGCTTGAAAACCAAAGTGTAAGCAATCGTTTTACCAGTTCAGCCTGTATTTCTTCATCAGCCCGTTCATTTGAGTACGACGGAATAGATACCTCCGACAAATGTATCGGCAAACCAAATTCGGAATATTTATCCAATACGTCTAACTGCCTTACCGCATTATAGACAAGCTTATTACCCGGCTCATCGTAAAAAACGTGGGATTGAATTCCTATTCCCTCAATGGGAGTGCCTTCTTTTATGTATTTATCAAGCATCATATAATAATAGCTTTTCTCACCCATATACGCTTCTCCGAAAGTCTCCTCACAACCCTCGTTCCAGAAAAGTCTGCTGAATGGGAAATATTTTTTTGCTTCGGCAAAACACCATTGAACATGGTCCTTTTCATCAGCTATAGGAAAGTTTCTTATACTCTCCGCTTCACCGTACAAATTCTTATACTTTGAATACAGCTCGTTTATAACATCAACGGCATCAAAGTCATTTCCGTACCGTTCGCCTATTTCCCTAAGTCTTTTATCAACAAGCATTTTGAATTCCCTGTGATCTTCCGGTAACCAATCCGGGTTGAATGAATGGTACATAAGACAATGACCTTTCATTTTTATATTGTTTTCCTTGCAAAACTTCACAGCGGTGTCAAGCGGCGGTCTTCTGTATATTTTCGGACTGTCGGCTGAAAATCTCGGCTTGCCCTTTTCCGGCTCCAGCGTATCCCAAAAAAGCGGAATAACAGCATAGTTGAACAGTTTTTTGAAATACTCCTTATACTTCTCATCTTTCGCAACGTCGCCTTACCCGTCCAGCAAGAATATCGAGCATCCAAATTTAAACTCATGTGAAATCTGCTTTACCTTAACGGTTGCATTTTTCACCGGATTGCCGTTACTGTCAGTAATCTCAATCACAAATGGTCCTTTTCTGTTATTCTCAATGTCTCTTTCTATTCTGCCTTCTGTATAAAAAGAGTATTTGTCAAAACGCTCTACCATTTTTTCAAAATTCAATCTTTGTTTCATATTCGTCCTCTTTCCTTTCTCATTATATTATTAATCATAGTGCTTTGTATAATGCCACGGCGCAATGTCCTCAATCCATGCGATATTGCACTTTTCAAGACATCGTGCAAAAGCGTATGCAGTCTTCAATCGCAATATGTCCGAAATGGTCGATCGCAAGCGGTACTTCATAACCTATAACACCACGCACTTCTTTTACATAGTTTCCGAGTACGTCCATACCCTTTTCTGTAAGATGTATTCCTGTTGCATGGTGCGGAATAGTAAACATTTCGTAATTCTTTCCGAGCATCATATCCACGCCTGTCGAACCGCCCTGATACAGGATTGCTTTCATTGAATATTTCTTTATATCCTCCCAAAAGCCTATTGGTGCATTAAGGCATACCGGCTCATCGAGCATATGCTCAATTCCCAAGTCCATTTTCAGGAATGTAAAGCCCTACTCCATACGCTCTTGCGAAAAGCTTTTCGCAAGGCATATTTTATATATTATTTAATTAATCTTTACTATTATATTATACATCATATGCATTTGCATTAAAACACAAAAAACAAAATAAAATGTTTGCAAATCGAAACAGATTGTGTTATATTGACTGTGAAAGGGATGCATCAATAATGTTTTTGGCACAAGAGAACATACCATTTATGATTTTGGCTGTCCGGGAGCTGTGTCAGGCATTTTCTCCGTCATACAATACAAAAATAAGATTCAATGCATTATCATTCAAATATGAATCGGATGCCGTAATCGAAAACGAAAATAAGGTTTGACCGCAGCTTGAGACGGCGGCGCGGGCGGTGTTAGCTTTTTTCGAGGTCACAAAAAATCGGTTGGCTTAAATGCGTAACCATTTATATAGGTTGCTACATCACCAATCGGGGCTATCCCAATTTTTGTGTATAAATTTTAAACACATAATTATGTAAACCTTTGTAATGGAAATGTCAAGATATGTGCATGGAAATGTCAAGATGTGTGCAGTCGAAAAATCCCCTAAATCTGAAATATACGCAATATCGAATCTGTTTTTCTGAGTGAAACGAGGAAAAACAGATTGGGAGTGTTGCGCAAACCGTGTAAATAGAATAATCTTCTAAACAATTGTTAATAATATAATTGGCTTTTTCCGTACGGCAGGATA
>CACXES010000048.1 GCA_902766745.1 uncultured Ruminococcus sp. | reverse complement strand
TAAACGAGATTAACATACCGGATGATTTTTCAGTGGAAAATGCAAATACGGTAAAAGTTATGGTTTGGAATAATCTTGAAGATATTGTTCCGTTGTTTGAAGCGTATGAAAAAATAAAAAGCTGAGGACAGACACAGTATTTGTAAAAAATATTTTCTTTAAGATGTATAAGCCTCGTCCGATAATCAGACGAGGCTTATATCCTAAAGGATTTTTATCTGATTCTTATACGATGGGAGGATTAATAAATGCTTATCATGCTTGTGGAAAATAATGCTGATGAATTAAGAAGGCTGCAGCACTTTGTTGCTGATTGTTATCCAAACAGTGATATTATGCCCTTTGCTGATTCAAGAAAAGCAATGGAATGTATTCGTTCAGATAAATTTTCAATAGATATGTGTTTTACGGATATTGTAATGCCGAGCGTTACCGGATTTGGGCTTGTAAAAGAGCTGCGAAAGCATAACAAAAAGGCGAAGCTTGTATTTATGTCAGACACTCCCGATTATGCCGCAGAGGCATGGCACTATTATGTAAACGACTATCTGCTCAAACCGATTACGGCGGAAAGTGTGAGAAGGACATTGACAAGTTGTTCGGCATAAGTGTAAAGTTCGGTGCTAAAAAACGGCGCATATTGATGGTATTGAAGCTGAATTTATGCCAAAATTGCAGTGTTTTCTGAAAAAATATATAAGTTAGGGTGATGATGTGAAATACAGAATACTTTGTTTGGCGGCTGTGGCAGCATTGGTGTTGCTCTCCGGTTGTTCGGGCGGAACCAAACAGGAAATTACATATGAAAATCTAAACAGTTCGGATATAACACTGTCTGTTACGCAGGGAACAGCCGCAGACTTTGCTGTTTCGGAAAAGTTTCCTGATACGAAGATACAGTATTACAGCACTATTCCCGACGGATGTGCGGCAGTTAAGGCAGGAAAAACCGACGGATACTCGTTTGATAAAGTCGTTTTGGAGTATTATGCAAAGAAAAATCCTGAAACTGTTGTTATTGACGAGAGTATCGGAATTGTTGATATATGTGCTGCTGTGGCAAAAGAAAATACCGGATTGTGCGATAAGGTAAATGCCTTTATAACGCAGCTTCGAGCGGACGGAACGCTTAAGGAAATGGAAGAACGGTGGCTAAACTCAGAAAATCCGCAGATGCCGGAGCTTGAAAAGCCACAAAATCCGGTAGGAACACTCAGAATCGTAACGGAAGCATTAACAGAACCCTTTACCTATTATGCGGACGGCGGAAACATAACGGGGTTTGATATTGAGTTCGGAACAAGGCTTGCATATGCAATGAATATGGATGTAAGTGTGGAATCTATGACGTTTGAAGCACTTGTTCCTGCATTGCAGACGGGAAAAGCAGATATTATTTTGAACGATTTGAACGAAACACCGGAAAGAGGTGAGAACGCCTTATTTACCGAGCCGTATTTTACGGTGGATATTGGTATTTTGGTGGGGGCAGACAGATATACGCCTGCGATAAGCAAACTTAGTCTTTCCAAAGCTGAAATTGACGGCAGATTGAAAAACGCAGCGGTAGGCGCAATGACAGGAACACGCGGCAGCACATATATTGAAGATAATTATCCGAATGCACAGCTTATGCAGTTCGATTCAATGGGCGACGCGGTGGCAGCCCTGCAAAGCGGAAAGGTTGATTATGCAATATGCGGTATGACAAAGTCGCTGAATTACGCTAAAGCAAATGATGATATTTCATATATTGACTATCCCTTAACAGAGGAAGGGCTTGCAATAGCGGTAAAAAAAGGAAATACAGATCTGCAAAATAAGATAAACAAGTGCATTGAGGAATACAGAAAAAACGGCGTGCTTGACGATATGAAAAAGCGTTGGATTGACGAAACCTCAAATGTCTATGAAACGGCGGATATCCCGATACATTTGGACGGCGAGGTACTGCGTGTGGCAGTTGCGGCAAATGCCGAGCCGCTGTGCTTTGTATATAACAATAAAATAAGCGGACACGACTGCGAACTGATTGAGCGTATCGCCTATGATCTCGGCATGAGAGTGGGATATCAGGATATGTCTTTTTCAGCCGAAATTGCCGCTGTGCAAAGCGGCAAGGCAGATGTTGCCTTATCGGTTGTTCCCACCGAGGAACGCAAAAAATCAGTAGATTTTACGGAAGTTTACTTTAATAATCCCCAAACGCTGATTACCCGTAAGGCGAACAATGAAAATATGTCATTTGTGGAAAAAGTAACTGCATTTTTTGAAGATATTAAAGAGAGTTTTATCGGTACTTTTATCACCGAACATCGCTGGAAGCTGATTTTAAACGGTCTTGGCGTTACTATCGCCCTGTCGGTTGCAGCGTTTATCTTTGCTACCCTTTGGGGGGCTGTGCTGTGCATGATGGGTAAATCGAAAAAACGTTTTATAAACGGTTTTGCGCGCATATATATGCGGATTGTACAGGGAACACCGCTGCTTGTAATTCTGATGCTTTTGTACTTTGTGGTGTTTAAGGGGGTAGATATTCCTGCCTTAGCAGTTGCAATCATTGGTTTCGGTTTGTATGACGGCGCAGGACTTGCCGGAATATTTAAGACAGGAATAGACTCGGTCGATAGAGGACAGATTGAAGCGGCGGAGGCAATCGGTTTTCAGAAATTTGATATTTTTAAGAAAATTGTTTTTCCTCAGGCAGCAAACCACGTTTTCGGACTGTATAAAGGTGCGTTTGTGAGTCTCACAAAAGCCACCTCCATAGTGGGTTACATTGCAATTCAGGATTTGACAAAAGTAAGCGATATTATAAGAAGTCGCACCTATGACGCGTTCTTCCCGATTATTACAACGGCGGTGATTTACTTTATTGTAACATACATACTGATCACATTGCTTTCGGCGGCACAGCAGAGGCTTGACCCGAAGAAGAGAAAAAGAACCTTGAAAGGAGTCGAAGCGAGATGATTAAAATAGAAAACTTAAGCAAAAGCTACGGCGACCTTGAGGTTTTGAAAAATATCAGCGTTGAAATAAACAAGGGCGAGGTCATATCCATTATCGGACCGTCCGGCTGTGGAAAAAGCACGTTTATACGATGCTTAAACCGATTGGAAGAACCAACGTCAGGTAAAATTTTTATTGACGGCGAAGAAATTACCGGTAAAAATATAAAGTTACATAAGCTGCGTATGAAAATGGGAATGGTGTTTCAGTCCTTTAACCTGTTTTCACACCTGACCATTATTGAAAATATTATGCTTGGTCCTGTCAATCTTCTGAAAATGGACAGGCAAACGGCATATGATGAGGGCATGGAACTTTTAGAAATGGTAGGGCTTGGCAGCAAATCGCTTTCTTACCCGGATGAGCTTTCCGGCGGTCAGAAGCAGCGTGCGGCGATTGCAAGAACCCTTGCGATGAAGCCGGAAATAGTGCTGTTTGACGAGCCGACAAGTGCATTAGATCCGAGAATGACAAGCGAGGTGTTGGCGGTTATCAAAAAGCTTGCCGCAGACGGGCTTACTATGATGATTGTTACGCATGAGATGAAATTTGCAAAGAATGTATCTAATCGCGTGTTCTACATGGACGAAAAAGGCATTTACGAAGATGGTACGCCGGAGCAGATTTTTGAAAATCCGAAAAAGCAGAAGACAAAGGAATTTATATACAAAATTAAGACGCTGCAAAAAGAAATCAGCATAAAGGAATTTGATCTCTATGCTCTGTGGGCGGAGATAGGCACATTTTTGAAAAATCAGCTTGTTGACGATAAACGGATTTACAAGATGTCGCTTTTATGCGAGGAGATTCTCTGCAATCTGCTGCCTGAAAAGCTCGGCAAAGAAACAGAAGTGTTATTTTCACTTTCTTATTCGGAGGAAAAGGACGAAGCAGAGCTTGCGTTTCAAAATCCGAAGATTGATAAAAGCTTTGTTGATGAATCAGAAAACGAATTGCCCATGAAGCTGATATGTGGCTATGCAAAATCAATTTGGTGTGAAGATAGCACTTTGCATGTGACGGTTTGAGCGTGGAGGGATTATAATGGAAAAGATTTTATTTATCAACGCTTGTGTGCGTGAAAACTCCCGAACGCTTGAGCTGGCACGGTGCATATTGGATAAGCTGAATGGCGAGATGGGTGAAATAAACTTAGAACAGGAAAATTTAAAGCCGATTGACGGCAATGTGCTTGAAAAAAGAGAACACCTTGTATCGGAACATAATTTTTCGGACGGAATGTTTCATTATGCAAAGGAGTTTGCGGCGGCGGATACTATCGTGATTGCCGCTCCGTACTGGGATTTAGCGTTTCCGGCTCTTTTGAAAATATATCTGGAGCAGATAACGGTTTGCGGAATTACATTTCGATATAAAAAGGGTATTCCGCAGGGCTTGTGCCGTGCAAAACGGTTGATTTATGTTACAACCGCAGGTGGAACAATTTATGATAATTTCGGCTTTGAATATGTAAAGGCACTTGCACAGAAGCTTTATGGAATTGATGAAGTC
>CACXES010000047.1 GCA_902766745.1 uncultured Ruminococcus sp. | reverse complement strand
TTGCTTCGTAAAACCTGGTACGAGATACGAATTCAAAGACTCATCTAACTAATCATTACTAAGAAACAAGGTGTGGTAAGAACCTCCTCGAAGTAGTCAAAGCCACAGGATTGGAATACACAAATCCACATCACATATTTATATAATACCAAAAAACAAAACCGTAATCAACCACGGATTAAAAAGGTTGATAGAAAGGAGAAAGGTATATTTGTAAAAGACTGTTAGATGAGTCAATTACATTATACCAGGAATTTTTAATGAGAGAAAACAGCATAATATGCTCCGAATGCGGAGCGGTAATATCCGGGGAAAGCGTACATATCTTTGATGAACACACAATGTGTGAGGAATGTTTTGAACGCTGTACAGTTACTTGTGATAACTGCGGTGAGAGAATTTGGCGGGATGAATCCGAAGGCGATTCCAACTACACATTATGTAATCATTGTTATGAATACAGCTATACTACCTGCGAGGGGTGCGGAAGGCTTATTCATAACGAGGACGCCTATTACGAGGATGGAGAGGATTATCCATACTGCCGGGAATGTTTTGAAAAGTTAAACAGCAACTCTATAAAGAATTACAGTTATAAACCCGAACCGATTTTCTACGGTTCGGGCGATTTGTTTTATGGGATTGAACTCGAAATTGATAAAGGCGGAGAGGACAGTCAAAATGCCGAAAAACTGCTTGACATTGCAAACAGTCGGGACGAAAGGATTTACTGCAAGCACGATGGCAGCATTAGTGACGGATTTGAAATCGTATCACACCCGATGAGCCTTGACTACCACATTAACACCATGAATTGGCTTGATATATTTGAAGAGGCAATCCGTATGAGGTACCGCTCCCATAACACCTCCACCTGCGGTCTGCACATCCATTGTTCCCGCTCTGCTTTCGGAAAGAATTACGAAGAGCAAGAAAAAGCAATAGGCAGAATAGTGTTCTTTGTTGAAAAGCATTGGAATGAACTTGTTAAATTTTCAAGGCGTACATCTGAAAATCTTAATCGCTGGGCAGCGAAATATGCAACCATTTCAAACACAACCGAGGAAACCTACAAGAAGGCAAAGGACAAGCGTATGGGAAGATATGTAGCGGTAAATCTTGAAAACTGCAATACCGTTGAATTTCGCTTGTTCAGAGGAACACTTCGCTACAAGACATTTATTGCAACATTGCAGTTGGTTGATGAAATTTGTAATTTGGCAATTAATCTTTCGGATAGGGAAATGGAGGAATTATCCTGGTCCGATTTTGTTTCGATGATTCTTCCGAAAAAGTTTGAACTTATTGAATATTTGAAATCAAAAAGACTCTATGTAAATGAGAACTCAACGGAAAGTGAGGAGATGTAAATGTGTTGCTTGTTTGGGTTTTATAATTACAGCGGTCAGCCTATTGGGAATTTAAGTCATTTAACAAACTGCCTTGCGGAGGAAGCCACCGCAAGAGGTACGGACGCAACGGGGATTGCCTATAATCATAAAGGAAATCTCATCATACATAAAGAGCCAAAATCGGCTTTCCAGGTCAATTTTAAGCATCCCGACGATATTGTTTCTGTTACCGGACACACAAGACATTCTACGCAAGGGGACAAAAAGAAGAACTATAACAACCATCCGTTTTCGGGGCATTGCAAAAACGGTCGTTTTGCCCTTGCACATAACGGAGTTTTAATCAATGACCGTGAGCTTAGACGGGAACTGCACCTGCCGCATACAAAAATTGAAACAGACAGCTATATTGCGGTTCAGCTTATTGAGAAGAAAAAGATGCTCAATATTGAAAGTATAAAGTTTATGACCGAAAGAGCAGAGGGGAGTTTTGCTTTTTCAATTCTTGGGAGCGACAATACCTTATGGCTTATTCGTGGAGAAAGCCCCCTGTCCTTAATACATATTCCGAAATACAAATTGTATGTATATGCTTCAACAGATAAAATTCTTTTTAAGGCACTGGTCGGCACGAAGCTGTTTGCTGAAATAAAGAAAGGCGCTTTTGAGGAATTTGACATAAATCCGGGTGATATTTTAAGCATATCCCCTGACGGAACTATCGTTTATGACAAGTTTAATTATAAAGATTACAGTTGTTTCGGAAATTGCAATTGGTGGGATTATGACATAACCGAAAATAAATATGAAAACAGTTATCTTGACGATTTGAAGTCTGTTGCGGTTTATCAGGGTTATTCCCCCGATGAGGTGGATGAACTGCTGCGGAGCGGTTTTACTCCCGAAGAAATTGAAGAATATATCTATTGTATGGAATGATTGACCGTATCTAAAGGTACACCTTTAGATACAGCGAGAATTTAATAAAAACAAGGTGAAATGGCGTCCGTAAAGGTTCAAATGTAATTTGGGGGCATATCCCTAAACGATTTAACCTTTACGGACATTTTTGTTTTTGGAGGAATTATGAAAAACAAAACTTTTTATTACGCACGGGTATCGAGTCGAGAGCAAAATCTTGACCGTCAAATTGAAGCATTTAAAGAGCTCGGTGCAGATGAACGTGAAATTATATGCGATAAGGAAAGCGGAAAGGATTTTAACCGAGGCGGTTATCAGGCGCTTAAAAACACAATGCTTCGGAGCGGTGATACGCTAATCATAAAATCCCTTGATCGGCTTTCAAGAAACAAAAGTGATATAAAAAATGAGCTTCAATATTTTAAGGATAATAATATCCGCTTAAAGGTCATTGACCTTCCTACAACGATGATGGACTTACCCGAAGGTCAGGAGTGGGTTTTTGATATGGTGAATAATATTCTGATTGAAGTTTTAGGAACAATCGCTGAACAGGAGCGGCAAACAATTCGCAAAAGGCAGCGGGAAGGTATAGATGCCGCAAAATCAAAGGGTAAGCATCTCGGCAGACCAAAAGCTGTTAAACCCGGAAATTGGGACGAAGTTGTCGCCGAGTGGCGAGCGGGGCACATAACAGCACGCCAAGCATATACGGCGCTTGGCGTGAGCAAGAGCGTGTTTTACAGGTGGATAAAACCTTAAAATCAAAACCTTATCCAAATAAAAATCCACCCCTGACGATTTTGTTAAGAGAAACATTGATGATGCAATAAATGAATACAAAAATTATGATTTTTATATTACCGTGAATTACAAAGGT
>CACXES010000046.1 GCA_902766745.1 uncultured Ruminococcus sp. | reverse complement strand
TAACCCTAATCTGACAACAGAGGCGGCATTAAAATTCCCGCTCGGAGCGCCGATTTTAACGGGAACCGACTGCGAAATCAAAGACGGCCGTTCACTTTATCGTTTCGGCAGGAGTGAACACAGGGAATGCCGAGTGTTTGTCGAACAGGAAAACGGAGTTGTATCATTAAAGGAAATTGCTCCCGTTAGTACGGTATATCACAGAATGATGCGTATCACCGGCCTAAACGATGCAACAATTTGCATATTCCCCGAAAGCCGCGGAGATGAAACAATAAAAGTATCAACAAATCTTACAGGTGATACGACCCCCGTATATGTTGACCTTTTTGAAAGAACGGAGAATTCAACGTACGGCACCTACTACGTAGGAAGGCACATTTCGGGAGATTATACAATCTTATTACCGCGATAAATAAAATCGCAGACCGACTTCGGTATCACAGTTATATGTTTTTGATTAGTCGGTTCAGTATATAACAAGAGGCTGTATATAGATAGCAGCTCTAAAAAGTAAAAAATGAGGACAATTGCAATTTGCAAAAGTCCTCATTTTTTGATATAATTGAATAGTCAAAACAAATTAAACCTAAGGCGAGATGAGAAAATTTTTGTTTCGATATTGCGTGGCGGTATCACCTGTTTTGCATTTAAAGGAATTACAGAAATAGTGTACGGAGGAATACCCGCAGTTTTCCGAAATTTCAGATATGGATAGCGAGGTCTCGGACAGAAGTCGCTTCGCTTTTGCAATTCGTTTGTCTTGAATATATCGGTTAACCGAAATTAATAAATTATCCGAAAAAAGCTTTCTTAAATAAACCTCACTTATGTTGGCGTTTTTTGAAATTTCTGTATTGCACAATGTCGGCGAAGCGATGTTGGCATCAATATAGCTGAGTGCGTTAAGCAGAACAGATGGGATATTTTTACTGTATGAATCGCTTGATAATATCGAAAATATTTTATATAACAATGACATCTGAGTGTATATTTTTTGTGGCATTACAGAATCAACCAAATCGTACATTTTAAAAAAAGAGTCTCTCAAAACTTGTATATTGCTTGTACCTATCTGAACAAGGTCACTGACGCATAATTCGTCTGCGGTGAGAAAGTTAATCACCCCAAAAGAACCGGATTTAGTACAGCGGATTTCGTAGGTTGTGTTCCGGGGTACAAAAACAACACGGTTGTCGGTAAGTGATATTTGTTTTAGTTTATGACTAAATATTAATTCTCCGTCGAGCGGAAATATAATTCCATACCAGGGACGTGCGTTCATTTTTGTTTTATCGTGTTTTTTTAAAGGCGATGCTAATATGTGGGTTATTTCGGTAACAACAATATTTTCTATAAAATTCATTTTAACCACCACAATACATTATATCGGATATATAACAAAAGTCAAGTTTTACAGCAAAAAAAGTATCGGATTTCACAAAATCAGTAGCGTATTTTCTATATACAAAGTAATTGTCCGGAGCTATAATAAAAGCAGCTGAAAAATACGGATAATCCGATACAGAAAAATACTGCATCCGTAAATATTCAGGCATTTAAATGCTATAAAGGAGCGAAAAAGTATGGCGAGATTTTCTGACAGCAAAAATCCAAAATTGACGGTTATGATTCAAGGGAATACAGCCGATGAAGTTATATCGGTAATTAAAAAAACCATTCCACAGGGTGCAGAGGCATTTTGCATTCTTACAGAGTCGTTGGACCCCCACGATAAAAGCAAGGAAAGTATAAAACGTATAATTGATGCAGCGGAGGGGATGGATACATACATGACAAACTACATACGAAGTAATTCCCAACCCGAATTGTCGGACGACCGCCTTGCCGAACAGCTTCTGGATATGGCAAGGATGGGCGCAAAGCTAATTGACGTACGCGGTGATATATTTTGCCGCTCAACGGATGAGATTACACAAGATTTGTATGCGGTAAAAAAGCAAAAAGAGCTTATATCCGAAATTCATCAATTAGGTGCCGAGGTTTTGATGTCAACGCACATCTTTGAATACAGGTCACCGGAAAGAATTCTTGAAATAGCAAAACTGCAGCAAAGCCGCGGTGTCGATATTGCAAAGATAGTTACTGTTGCAAACAGCGCAAAAGAGTCAGATGACGCATTTATGACGAATTTTATCCTGAAAAACAGTTTGAATATTCCGTTTTTGTTTTTGTGCAACGGAAGCCGATGCAGAATGCATAGGATGTTGGGGCCTATGCTGGGGTCATGTATGTATCTGTGTCTTGAAAATTCAAAAACCTGCGGACCTCAACCAACAATAGAAGAAGCGAAAATGTTGAGAGATAAATTAAAGGAGAATAATAATGGATGAAATAATTGATAACAAAAAAATATTAATCCTCGGTGCGACAGGAGCAATGGCGGTATACCTTATACCCGAGCTTTTGGATAGGGGCTGCAGCGTTGTTGGAGTCAGCCTTGATGATGTGGTGAGTGAAAGAGAAGGGCTTACATACATAAAAGCGGATGCAAAAAATCCGGATTTTTTAAAGGAACAACTCGAAAAGAAATATGATGCGGTTGTGGATTTTATGATATATAACTCTGTTGAGATGTTCGAGCAATACTATAAGTTATTTTTGGAGAACACAAAGCATTATATATATTTTTCAACATACAGAGTATATGCGGATGATTCGCCGTTGAATGAAAAATCAAAGCGCCTTTGGGATATAGACAGACCCGATGATTTTGTTACGGAATATGAATATTCCATATATAAAGCCCGGGAAGAGGACTTGCTTCGCAGCTCGAAGTATGATAACTATACTATAGTACGGCCGGCAGTCACGTACTCAAAAAGAAGATTTCAGCTGACCGTATTAGAGGCTAATGTATTGATTTATCGTATGTTAAAGTCAAAAACGGTTGTCTTGCCGTCAAGTGCAATGGATAAACAGGCGACGATGAGCTGGGCAGGTGACGTTGCCAAAATGCTTGCCGGAATTATACTCAATCCTAAGGCGTTTAAAGAAACATATAACATTTCAACATCAGAGCATATGACCTGGAGAGAGGTTGCTGAAATTTATCGGGAAATAGGCAATCTGAAGTATATAACGGTTGATGACGATACATTTTTGGATATTATCGCCAACGGAGATGTTTATGCAAAGCAGCAGCTTTTATATGACAGATGTTTTGACAGAATAGTGGATAACAAAAAGATTTTATCTCTTATCAATATGCATCAAGAAGATTTGACGCCGCTGAAAGATGGATTGACGAGAGAATTCAAAAATATTACCATTGACGATGTAGGTTGTAATACCTTTATTAACGAACGCATGGATAAATATCTTGAAAATATAGATTAAGAAAAGTCCATTATAAAAATCCGAGGCAACAGATAGGGTGAATCTAAAATTGACTATAGATTTCTGTTATGGGCAATCCCTCATTTTGTGTAAACCTCAAAATCAGTTCCAAAATGATAATATAATCTAAGTAGTTTTTGCGGGCCGAAAGCCGGATTTCGGCCTTCAGCCCTTAAGTATAATATAGCGTAAAATTTCCGTATGAACAATAAATGATTGAAAAGTACCGGCGATACCCGTGTATTTATCCCTTGATATGCTTCATCGCCGGTTCTGCCCTGTCGGAAATCTTAACTGTTCCGACCCCGGAAATCTATGTGTTAAGCGTATCGTTTATAGGCTTTTCCAATATTAAAGTATAACTCAGTTTGCTTCGGGAACGCTTTCCCAATCCTTTAAAAATCGCTCGATGCCTGCATCGGTCAGCGGATGCTGTGTCATTTGACACAAAACCTTATAGGGTATTGTGGATATATGTGCGCCTGCCAAAGCGGCGTCCACCGCATCCTCGGGGCTTCTTATACTTGCGGCTATTATCTCCGTTTCAATGCCGTGAATATCGAAAATTTGCGCAATCGCCTCAATCAATGCGGTTCCGTTCGATGAGATGTCATTGAGTCTGCCTACAAACGGGCTTACATAGGTTGCGCCCGCACGTGCCGCCAAAAGGGCCTGAGAGGGGCTGAATATAAGTGTAACATTGGTCTTTATCCCCTTTGCCGAAAGACGCTTTACCGCTTTTAAGCCCTCCTCTGTCATAGGAATTTTGATAACGATATTCTTATGTATCTTTGAAAGTTCAAGTGCCTCCTCCACCATTTTGTCCGCTTCAAGGCTTATAACCTCCGCAGAAACGGTACCGTCAACGATTGACGTGATTTCGCTTACAACGTCTTTAAAAACCTTGCCCTCTTTTGCAATAAGCGACGGATTTGTGGTAACCCCGCATATTACGCCAAGGTCATTTGCTTTTCTTATTTCATCTATATTTGCTGTGTCAATAAAAATTTTCATTTCTGTTCCTCCGTTTAAAATTTATTTGAATATTTCATACAAGTCATTATTAAGGTAATCTTCAACGATTATATTTGCTCCGAGTTCATTATGGAGCTTTCTTTGATACTGTGCGGTTTTCGGTAAGCGGCTTATAACAAGCGCACCCATTTCGGCTCCCGCATAGATTTCCGACCTGCCGTCACCAACAACAAGAACATTTTTACCGTCAACGCCCAAATCCTCGCGGAGTTTTTTCATAACCATCTCTTTGGGCATCTTTTCCGTCCATGTTGAACCCAAAATATCCTCAACAATCTCTCCCGTGCCTATCTTATAGCCAAGTTCCTCAACTTCCTCGTGCATTCCCATTCCCTTTTCCACAACGGCACCGGTTACAAAATAATTTTTCACGCCGTTATCTTTCAGAAACTTAATAAACTCAAATGAACCGGGAACCAAAAAACTTTCGGGGTTCTTTTTCGCCTTTTCAAGGTTTTTGTCGCGGCAATACCCGTTAAGCACCGCCTCATACAATTTAAACAATCTCGGCGTCTTTTCCGCAAGCATATCTTTCATTTCGTCCGTTTCGCGGAAGTCATCAAAAATCTCCTCGCCGCCCCATATTCTCTTTATTATTTCGGAATTGTCCTCCATATTACAGTTTATTTTTACGGTACCTTCCTCAACCGCACGTCTTATTGCCCATTCCATTTGGGTAAGGGCGGATAAACCTGCCGATTCAACGCAAAATCTGTCGGTTTCGGGTAAGGCTTTCTTCCCACATTTCTCTATCAGCCTTTTTTCGTTTTCCTTGCTGTCAAAATCATCGGGCAAGCCGTTTACAATAACATCATAAAGACAAATGCTCATAACGGGCGGCCAATCTCTGATTAAGGAATGGGTTCCGTCTATGTCATGAAAGGCATATCTAATCTCCCTGTCCTCAAAATGGTTTATTATTATTTTTGAATTCGTATCATGTGCAAACATATTTTTCTCCTCGTTTAAAGTTTAATATTCCGCCGTTTACCTAAAACATCGCCTTTTCCGTTTCGGCGCATAAATAATGATAAACCGGCAAATGCAGTTCCTGAACCTTAAAGGTTTCCGTTTCCGGTACTTTGATTGTTATATCGGAAATTTCGGACAGCCTGCTGTCTCTCTTGCCGGTGAGCGACAAGGTTTTAACGCCCATACATCTTGCAACCTCCACGGCGTTTACAACATTTTTTGAATTGCCGGAGGTTGATATGCCGATAACAAGGTCATTTTGCTTTGCGTATCCGTAAACCAGCTGTGCATACATCATCATAGGTTCAACATCGTTTATAAACGCCGATAAAACCGCACTCTGGCTCGGCAGTGATATTGCCGACAGTGAGCCCTGAAGATTATTTCGCATCTCCTCGGGTATTCTGTTATCCGTAACTTCACGCTTTTTCATAAAGCCCTTCATCAACTCTCCGACAATATGCTCACAATCCGCAGCGCTTCCGCCGTTTCCGCACACAAGCACCTTTCCTCCGCTTCGATATGTATCAATCATCAGCTCAAGCGCATTATTGATACTGTCTTTACATTCTTCAAGACACGGATATCTTTTCAGCAGTTCATTCATAAATTCATCCTCCAATCCTTATATTAATATCCATATCTGTAATTATATATTGCGTACATGATTTTTAAATTGTATTTCTTTTTTTAATTATTGCATTTTTTTAGATTTTGATTTATAATAGTGGTATTGAGGTGAAAATATGATTCAGAGGTATACTGTACGGCAGAAGATAACCGATAACGATATAAGTATTTCAAGAAAGCATATTTCGGGTTCCTTTGCCACCCATTGGCACGAATTTTATGAGATAGAATATATAATAAGCGGCAGCGGTGAATACATTATTGATGAAACTTCATATCGCATTGAGCCGGGTATGATATTTTTTATGACTCCGATAAACTTCCACGAACTCAAAAATGTTGATGCAGATATAGTAAACATTATGTTTTCGCCCAATTTCTCATCTGCGGACGCACTTTTTCCGTTATCTGAGCAAGGTGTTGAGCACGCCGCCGAATTCAGCAATTCTGACCGTATTTTTGCCGAAGCACTGCTTGCGGAGCTGCAATGTGCGGCAAAAGACAATAACGTCATATACGCAGCGTCGCTTTTAAACTCCCTGCTTTTTAAACTGGGCAATATTATTAAAAAAACTTCGTTGACTAAGCCTACTTATATTCAAACGGCAATGCTTTACATACAAAGTAATTTTCGCAGTCAAATCACGCTTTCCGATGTCGCAAATGCCGTCGGTCTTTCTCCCGCTTACTTGAGCTGCATATTCTCAAAGGAATCGGGCATCGGCTTTAAAAATTATCTAACCTCGCTGCGTTATGAATATGCCAAGAAGCTCCTTGTTTTTTCGGATATGAGCGTTTCCGAAATATGCTTTGCAAGCGGCTTTAATGACTACGCCAATTTTATGAGGGGATTTAAAAAGCGCTACGGCAAACCACCCATACGGTATAAAGAACTTTTCAGTTTCCGCCATAGCTGAAAAGCACTCTGAACATTCACTTTCGTTAAACTACGCAGACTTGAAAAATCGTTAATCTTCAAAAGATACTGCGGCGTGCCGCTGACAACACCATAGATAAGCGCCTTAGCCCATCGCAAGCACAGGCGCGGGAAATATTTATAAGATATTTTTCTATTATACCATACCTTTTTCAAAAAGGCAATGGAAACAATTTCATTATCGGTCGCAGCGTGCCAAAATCTTCAGCACCAGCTCATACGTTGCCTTTGCCATCGTTGGAAAAATTGCAATATATATCTCGTTAAAGCTCCACGGGAGAAAATTTGTTAAAATCCTCCTCGCCGAACATCGCTTTAGCAAACGCCTCCGCCGAGCAGTCAAACATGGAATATGTGCCGAAAACAACTGCGCCCCGACCGATGCGTACTTCGGTCGGGGCGCAAAATTTGCAATCAAAACTGATAATTATAAGTATTGCAGGTATTATTTAATAATACAAAACTACCCAAACAGCATTTATCTTTTGTATATTACCGCTGTCCTTATGTTACCGTCCGAGAACTGAGCGATGATAATATCGCATTCATCACCGGCACTTTCGTAATCCCTTATATCATCAAAATTTCCCAAATATACCTTTTTGTCTCTCGAATTTTTGTCATAAAACATAAAGGTTGTCGAACCTGCGCTGATTCTCTCATCGGTTTGCGTTCCGCTCTTATAGCCCCAGCCTATCGTGCTGTCGCCTCTTTCGCTGACATAACCGAATGACAGGTTGAAATATGAGGTGTAACTCGGATCGAACATCGAATATCTGTCGGTATCATTGCCCCATCCTATGCGCCGTCCCTCGGACTCGTCATACAAAAGCTGAATATCCATAACGGCTCCGTTGTAATCGGTACGATACCTGATAAGATCGCCCTCCGCAAGGGTGCCAACCGACACAGCGGAACTCAACAGCTTATCGTCATATACCTTGAGTGTCTCATCTCGTCCGAGCAGCATTCCCTTTATCTGGGTATAGGTTTCGTTGTCCGCATCCACGGCTTCGGCAATCTCACTGATTAAGAACATATTGCTGTTCAAATAGTCATTTCCCTTTGTGTCGTCCGGGTTCACACGATAAACAATCGCATCGGCAAACTCGTTCTCGCCCTTCGCCTTATAGCACTCAAACTTAAAGTTTACCCCATTGTTAAATCTGCCCTGCTTCACTATCGAAAAATCTCCGACGCTTGCGCCGCGAACCACATCGTCCTGCGGCACGCAGAAGAACAGCGTATCTGCCGACAAAACAAGGTCTTTATCAATTCTGTAACTGTATTTTACACTCGCCGATGAGCCGTCCTTTACTCTTTTCAAGGTTGCATCCTCATCCTCCTCGCCTTGCTCGTACGTATCTATCTTTCTTATTTTCCCGTCGGAATTCAAGGCGTATCTGATAATCTGTGTCTGATTTCCGCCGCCCGGTATCGCCGCAAGTGCCGATTTTGCACTGCCGCGGAACGACTTTCCGTCTATACTGATATTATCCGCACCGTCCAATGTCAAGAGCTTTGAGTCTGACGTGTAAAGTTTAAATGTCAGACCGCTGTCAAACACATCGCTTTCGCACTTGGCACCTGTTAAATACCCGATAACCATTCCTTCGCCGTCGGTGACCTTTGCGTAAATCACCTTTCCGAACTCGTCAAGGTACACACGAATTGTACTGCCGACAGACAAAGCGTTGAACAGAGCTTCAAAGCCCTTTTCCGTTTCATACACCGCCGAATTTACGGTAAGCTCACCTTCACCGACATTCATTCCGCCGAGGACGCCCTCAACAGAATTTTGGGTCACCTTGATATTTATGCGTTCTTTATCCGCCGCCGCATAAACGTTCATAACGGATTTAGCCGCCAAATCCTCAACATCGTAAAGCTTGCCCGACTCGTCCGTAATTCTGACATTCTCGTATTCCTTAAGCTTAATCACTGTATCGTCGCTTAAGCTGTAGAGAGCCTCCGAGGTTGTGTCGGCATACTTTAAAACAAACGGCTTGCAATCATAAATCATAACAACGTCATATGCGCCGCCGTCGGTTTTCAAGGCTCTGATGCTGCCGCAGGTCAAATTATCGAACAACTGCGACAAATTCTTTTGCGGTACCGCATTATTGTAGAGCACAATCGCATTCGAAACATTGATGCTCTTTGCCTTATTGTTTTGATAATACTCTATCGAACCGGAAGTATATTTCACAAAATCCTTGATGTCGATAACCGTCTCCTCCGTATTATATTCCGTGTCCTCAAAGATGTGAAATACCTTGTCCGTCTCATCATCGAACAAAACATACACACCCTTTCCAAGGATGTCGGCATAATACTCGGTTTCGCCGTCAATCTCACACTTAACACCGTCCGCAACAACCGAATTTTCGTCTGCCGTCACGTCCGTGTCGAACTTTATGTTGACGCCGTTGGCACCGGTCAGAACACCGTGAGCATAATCCATTCCGTACAGCTCACCGATTAAAGTGCTGTCCTCGGATTTTATATACGTCTGCTCGTCACCCTGTATCTCATTCAATACATACTGAGGCTCCAAAAGCGCATTAAACATAAGGTTCATCGCACAGTTCAGCGTTATCGCCTCTCCGCTTTCAAGGTCAACGCCGTCAAGCAAGTTACCGTCCCTTGCAATACGCATATATCCCAAGGGATATCCGCCGCGCACCTTTGCAAGAGGGCCGTACCCCAGGGCACTTACAACCATTTTTATCGCTTCATCCGAAGTGATTTCATCCGACGGGTTGAATTTGCGGTCATCATCCACGGAGATTACACCCATTTCAACTAAGGCGTTTATATACGGGGTTGCATAATCATAATCGGTCACATCGCTGAAATAACGCTTCTGCGACTCGTCAGAGCTTCTCTTTAACATCTTGCCGAGGTAGTAGGCAAAGTCGCCGCGGCTAATCGTCTGTTCATATACCGAGTTATCCTTTGCCGACATAACGCCCATCAATTCCAGCGCATATGCCTTTTCGGATTTTTCCGCATCTGCCGCCGAAACGCGGTCGATTGACGGAACGGTCACCCATGCTGCCGTAACCATAACAGCCGCAGCCGCCGCGGAAACTATTCTCTTTAACTTATTCATCACTAATCTATTCATCACTCCCGTTCAACCTCCTAATCCGAAATCGTGTAAACGCCGTAAATAATCTTTGCGGCCTCTGCACGGGTCAGAAAATCGCAGGGAGCAAAATTCACTTCGTCAACGCCGTTCACAATACCGTTGTCCGCCATTGTATAAATCGCAGTTTTTGCATAATCTGCCATAAGATTTTCATAAGCGAACTTAATGTCACTCTTTTCAACACTTTCCATAAGCCCGAGGCCTACCGCCCTGTTGGAGCATTATTCCGTACCTGTCGCAAAGGTTATAGAACTCATCATCCTCAAAAATACCTCCGCCCCAAACGCGAAGCATATTTATATTTCCGTCTTTCGCAAGTTTTAAAAGTGCTTTATATTTATCCGATGTAACATTCCCCGGGAACGGGTCTGCCGGAACCCAGTTCGCACCTTTGCATATAACTCTCACTCCGTTGACGATAAGCTCAAAGGATGCAAACTCATTTTCGCCCTTAGGCACCTTTATTAATGCATTATACATTTCCTCCGCCGTTTTATAAGTATCCTCGCCGACCTTGTCGTATCTTTGAATTATTTGTACGTCACGGATGCCGAAGTTAATGGTCTTTGACGTGATAACCTCCGAATTATCACCTATAACCTCCTCCGTCAATGTGTATAACGGACTTTCACCATAGCCGTTGGGATACCACAGTCTCGGCTTTTCTACGGTGAGATAGTCCGTAGTTATCGCCTCTCTAAAGAGCTTCGACTTCTCGTATATTACACGTCCGTCGGGATCCGCCACGGTAAATTTCACCATGGGCGATGTTTCAAAATGATACCTTATCTTTTTAAACGCCCCGTCAAAAAATCTTTTGTCATGCTTTCCTTTTATATACAATTCCAGCTGTGCGCCATACTCGGACAGACCCATAAGGTTCACATTTAAACATTCAATATTAACAAATCGGTTTTCGCAAATTGCAACATCGCGCCATATACCCATGGTAACAAATCGGTTTACCCAATCCCAGCCATATGTACACTGCATACGTCTTGTATACATTCTGCCGTCCGAAAACGCCCCCGACTGCTCAAGATACGGCTCCATTTCGGCATCCCCTTGCACGCAGGAGGAAGAAACTTGATTTTAAGTGTATTAACCCCGCTCTTTACATATTCCAAGACGTCAAACGTATACGTTCGGTGCATATTATTGCAATCCGCAATTTTCTTATTATTCAAGTATATCTCGCAATATGTATCCAATCCTTTGAACTCAAGCTCCAGCTTTTTCGTACTGTCTGTCAAGTTATAGTCAAACTCTCTCGTATACCCACTCTTTACACTCTATCCACGATAGCTCCTCGGCATTATTGCCGTAAAACGGGTCCTTAATAAGGCCGCCCTCAATCAATGCCGTATGAACCGTTCCCGGCACGCTTGCCTGCAAAGAAATTTCTTTATCTTTATTGTCGCAACCGCTAAGCTTCCATTTTCCGTTTAATGATAATTTTTTCATAACCGCTCACCTTATACCTTTGCTGTGTAGTATTTCAGCATCATATTTATCAAACTATTCTTTTATGCTATTTTATATTATAAAGTACCTATCACACAGTTTAAATATAAATTTTCAACATTTTACTAATAAAATTAAATATCATCTTACAAATTTAATGATTTTCCGCAAAGTACAACAAACGCCGACGAGTGCATCTTGCTCGTCGGCGTTTGTTTGTAATTATTTAATTTTAACTTATTTCCTCAAAAACCAAACCTGCATATCCGTTTCGCTCCGATTGGCAAATGCATAATATGGTATAAGTTTCAGCGTAAATTTTTCGCAATCGTCTTACAGGCTCTGTAACGCCTTGTAGAAATACACCTTTGCCTTGCGTTTTTCACTAACAGTAAGTTTAAGACCGCTTTCCTTAAGTTCTTTTCCGGAAATCGTAAATTCTCCGCCATCCGCATCAGTGAATACATACTCGGCATTTGCGTCAATCCCGCCAAGCATAAATGTTGCAGTTTCGTACGGTGAATTTTCACGGCGGAATACCTGTATAACTCCGTCTTGCTCTGACGGGCGGTCATACTGCATTGCACACCACACATCAAGTGCCGTTGTAACCTCGGTCAGCGGATAGAAATCCTCCGAAAGATACGGACGAACCTTTAAATATTCTTCTCCGTATTTCTTTAGTATTTCTACATCGTTTTTATAGGATTCCGTTTCTTTTTCGGAATAAAAGTTGGTATATCCCACTCCCGGTGCATATGAACTTCTTATTCTGTACTCATCTGTTGACCTGCCACCACCGGTTCCCGAAAACGGTATCCAACGGCTAAATGACAAACTATGATTCTGTACACCCTCAATATCAAAGTTTGCCCAACATTCCTGGTCACTTCTCCAAAGCGGTACACTGCGGCGAAGCGTTTCAATATCTATTCTTCTGCCGCCGCTTGCACAGTTATCAATAATTAAATTCAGAAATCTTTCAAGCAAAGCATCCCAAAGCTTATACAATCCGTTGATATATTTTATTTCGGTTATTCCGCTTCGGTCGCTGTCGTCATTCTGCCACCAATACCCAAGCGGATTGATATTGAAATCTATACGCAAACAATCAATTTTCAAGTTGCTTATATATTCCGAGAGCATATTAAAGCAATAGTTCCAAGCGTCTTGATTTCCCAAATTTAACAGATTATTATAGATGGCACCCGGTGCATAAAGCACATACTCGGGATGTTCAAGCTCAATTTTAGTATCTTTCATCACTCTTTCAGGTTCAAACCACAGTACAAACTTCTTTCCTGCTTTATGAATCGCTTCCGAAACATCTCTTAATGCCTTAGGGTGAATAATCCGGCTTATTCGCCAGTCACCGACATGCTGCGGCCAATCACCCTCAAATTCATCGGGTGACGGGTTTGTATCTTTTCCATACCAGCCGGCATCCATCCATACATATTCATTAGGTAAAGAATTGTTTTTCATACAGTTAATTCTTTTCAAAACCTCTTCCGATTTCAAACCACCCCATATCATATACGAGAACGGCGCATATTCCGGTCTGCCAGGTTTCCCCAATAATGAAAACTCCGACTTAACCAATTTTCTCCATTCATTATGCGCTTGTGTCACACCGTTTTTATACGGCATTATTACTATTGATGATGTCCTGAACTTTTCGCCCGGCATAATTTTAAAGCAGGTGTACTCTATCTTGCTTCTAAGAGTAACAGACTCTATCTCTCTTGTGATTTCCGCATTCCACTGTCCGGACCAGCCTATTGCTATAATGTATCCGCAATTCTTTTTGTTTATATTGAAAAACGGCGCATTGCCTTGACTTGAGCGTCCGCCCGTGCATGCATATTTTTTCGTTTCACCTACGTATAAATGATATTGACATCTATCTTCCTTTACGCAATCAACGTCACAGGCAAATTCCATCGTGCTGCAATCGGAGCCTGACGGAGCATATATTTTTGTTACTGTATTTCTGTCAGGATGATATGTTTGACGCTTCCACGGTTCTTCATGTTCCAAAGGTAATGCGCAATCGCAATCCCACAGCTCAGATATTATTCCGCTGCACTTGTCGGAGGTATTCTCTAAATAGTTTACCCACTCATATGCACCGAACTTATCGTACTTCTTTGCTATGTTTGTTACCTTAAGGCCGTCTTTAAAGCTATATACTGTTGTAATAGTATTGCCGTCCTCGGTAATCTCTGTTTCATAATCCAAGTCCCACGCATCTTGACCGTCAAGCTTGAACGATAATCTTTTATTGTTTTTCAAAAAATCCATAATTCACTTCTCCTTTAATAATTTTATAAAAACATAAGCGTTCCCGCAAAGCAAAGCAATATGCTTGCAATCAGTTTTTTGGAAAGCCTCTGTTTGAATACGAATATATCCGCCAACGCGGAAAATACTATACTGCCGCCCGTGATAAAAGGATACAGCACCGTTGCCGGAACCTCTTTTGCTCCGAACAATTGAAGTGCGTAAGAACCGCCGCCGACAATCGCAGACGCTGTAATAATTATGACAGCATTTTTCATTGAAACACGTTTCCGGTCACCGACGCTGTTTTTGCACAGTAAAAATAACATTCCGGCAATCAAAAATTTGAATATTCCGCCGAGCATTACAAAATCCAATGTCCCTACCGTAGGATAAACGGTTTCAATTTGGTGTACTTTTGATATTATGCTTACACAGCCGTTTAACAAAAATACAGCTATGCACATTACAAGCTGCTTTATGCCTGTATGTCTGCCGTCGGAATTTGATATTATTACACCCATTACAATAACTATCAATCCCAAAATCCTTAAAACACTCAACGGCTCATTCAGGAAAATACAGCCCCAAAAGTACGGTAAAATCATTCCGCCCGTCATTAAGCAGAGTGTGTAAACAGCTATACTGCCCGAAACCTTTAAGATTTTAAAGCCTATCACATTATAGCTCATAACCAGCAGGCTCATCAAACCCGCAAGGCAGCAAGAGTACAGTGTGAACTCCGGTTTGAACCCTTTTGCGACAAAGTAAATTATAAATGTTGCAAGACCGAGCAGGGAATTAAATAAAAATGCACTTTTGGGGGTGGCGTCATATATCCTCTGATAAGACTTGTTAAGGGCAAAATCACATCCCAACAGCAAAGCCGCAAGGCTCAATAATAAGTATTGAATTGTAATCATCACCTTTTCTAAATTATTTTATTAAAATCAGTATATCATAAAATTTCAGTTATTTATATTGACTTTTAATCAAAAAATATGCTATAATCACTACCGAGGTGATTATTTTGAAAAAAACAACCGAAAATTTCCCTCAGATAAATCCATTTGATTTTTCTGTGTCCTATGTTGAAATAGATGCCAATGCACCCGAAAATGTATATGATGACCATATCCATGATGAATGTGAAATTTATATAAACTTAAGCGGGGACGTTTCGTTTTCGGTTGAGGGGACGATTTATCCGATTGTACCCGGCGGAGTTATAATAACGCGTCCGTCAGAATATCACCATTGCATATATCACTCGAACAAATTTCATAAGCACTTTTGGATTTTATTTAATCCTTCCGGAAATGACAAACTTTTTAATATTTTCTTTAACAGAAAATTGGGCAGAAATAATTTGCTTATATTACCTCCCGACGAAACGGAGGAGTTGTTTTCGGTGTGCCGCAATTTAAATCATCCCGATAATGATGATGCCGAAAAATATTATTTATTTTTTAAGCTTATACATCTTCTTAACAAAGCAAGTGCAGTAAATGTAGAGAAACAATATAAGAAGAATACTGTAACCACTGCGATAAATTACATCAACAGTAATTTGTCACAAAGACTGGAAATAAAAGAAATAGCAAAAATATGCAATGTGAGCATAAACACTTTAGAGCGTCAATTCAAACATTCGCTGAATATCACACCGGCAAGATACATAAAGAACAAAAGACTTGCCAATGCCGCACGGTTGTTGTCTGATGGGAGCAATGTAACGGAGGCAGCTCATCTCAGCGGATTTTGCGATACCTCAAGCTTTATAGAGTTTTTTAAAAAGCACTATCATATTACTCCCCTGAAGTATAAATATTTACATATTGATTAAGTCGGTTCGTATTTCTAATACGTGATATTCTTAGCTAAACATATCCCTTTTCAAGCATAATCCGCCAAGTCTTATTCTTGAACGACAGCCGTTTAAAAGTAAAGAGCAGCTAAGCTGTTACACTTACCTGCTCTTTATTACTTAAAGCTGACATACACAATTCAGTCTGCAATCTAAGGCATATTGATACATTATTTCCTCAAAAACCAAACCTGCATATCCGTTTCACCTCTGTTGGCAAACGCATAATATGGTATAAGTTTCAGCGTAAATTCTTCGTAATCGTCTCCCGCTTTTGAATACAGCTCATCGGAGGCCTTTTCTTTATATGCCGCAACAGTCATTGACGGCAGTATAAAATCACACGCTTCCAAGACAAATTCAGCCGATGTATCAATAGCCACAGTCGGCAAATCCGCTCCGTTATCAACACCCTCGGCACAATACAGAACGGGACCTCGCATTACGGCAATTCGTCCGGCGTTTTCGTGTACTCTGCTATTTGCCTTAACGCATACAACGGGCATATCAAGCTCAATATCTATATCGATGCCGCCGTTCATCGATATGTATGCATAACCGTTTTTTATTTCATATTCGGCATTTATTTTATAATTCTCACACCATGCGGGTATTCTCACCGCAATTTGCTTTTGCGGCGCAGTGCAGCTTATGTGTATCTTTCCGCTTGCGGGGTAATCGGTTGTCTGCGATATATGAATACCCTCGTATTCCGTTTCCGAATTCATATATTGATGAACATACACCGCATCCTCATCACAGCTGTACATCAAATCCGCAATTGACGGTATAAATCTAACCACATTCGGGGGACAGCACGAACAATAAAAGACCTCTACACGCTGTGTTATCGGAAAACGCTCCTTCGTCTTTGTCGACCTGTTTACGTTATTAAACTCGGTGTCTATCTGAAGCGGATTTTCATAGAAAAATGCTTTTCCGTCCATTGACACTCCCGACAGAAAGCCGTTGTATATCGCTCTTTCCGCAACATCTGCGTATTTTGAATTAATATCCAAGTTCTGCATACGCTTACAAAACAGTGCCATAGCTATCGCCGCACAGGTTTCATTATATGCCGTTCTGTTCGGAAGATAATACGGCACGGTAAACGCCTCCCCGATATGCGTTGAACCCACGCCGCCGCTTATGTACATCTTCTTGTTCACCATATCGTCAAAAAGACGTTTGCACGCCTCCAGCAGCTCCGTATCATTATATTGCTCCGCAATATCTGCCATACCGCAGTAAAGATATAAAGCCCGCACGCAATGCCCCTCAGCCGTTGAACGCTCGCGCAGCGGCATTTCATCCTGATTATACAGCTCATTTACCCAATCAAACAAATTACTGTCTCGTTCATTCTCCGCCGCACCATGCTCATCTATAAAATACTTCGACAGCTCCGAATATTTTTTCTCGCCCGTTGCCTTATACAATTTTACAAGGGCAAGCTCAATTTCGGGATGTCCCGGAGTTGTAAACGCCGCTGTATTGTCCTCCTTAAACACCTTGTAAATATAATCCGCATAACGGCACATCGCCTTTAACAGCTTATCCTTACCCGTCGCATTATTATATGCAATTGCCGCCTCAATAAAGTGACCGGCACAATACAATTCGTGATTATTGCGATCTTTAAAACGTTTGTCCTGCTCGGTTACGAGAAAATGACTGTTGAAATATCCGTTTTCATCACTGTTTTTCACTATCTTATCGACCGCGTCATCTATAATCGCTTCAAGCTTTTCATCTCTTTCCTCCGTCAAAACATACGCTGCACCCTCTATCCATTTTGCCACATCAGAATCCCAAAATATGTGCGGCATATCAGGATCCCCCTCTTTCCATGTACAGGAAAGAGCGTCAAATCTGTGCGTATCGCAAAATCTGTTATACACCGCATCCACTGTTGAATTTTTGACCATATCCTGTTTTTCTTTCCAAAATCCGTCGGCAATTTTCGTATTGTCAAAACTAATACTTTTCATAATTAAAATATCCCCTTTGCTGTGTTTACGGATAATTATAACCATTATTGCAGTAAAATCCAATACAAAAAATCAGTCAAATAGTGATAAAATCCGTTATTTAATTTTTTAATCGGCTTCCGCCTATCAAATCATTGACCTTATTTTATTTTTATGCTATACTTTAATCAGCAAGCAGTAAAGTGAGGAAATCCGTTATGTTAAACAATAAGAACAATTATCTCGGTTTTGAAGCGATAGGAGAGTTCATCTCGGAGGAGGACTGGTGTCACCCTATCCGCTCCATTAAATCGTACGAACTTATTTTCGTGCTGAGCGGCACTGTATATATTTTTGAAGATGATGAAAAATACGAACTCAAAGCCGACGAATGTATTCTGCTTGAACCGTGGAAAACACACGGCGGATATAAGGAAAGTTCAGGGTTTACCTCTTTTTATTGGTTTCACTTTCTGACGGATTTTGATATGCCGTTTAAAACTCTCACCGACGGCGATTTCTATGACATAAAATATATGCTGAAAAAGCTGCTGCATATGTCCAATACTCCGTCCTATGACTTATGCGCCTTGGACGCAGCTTCACTTCTGATTTACAAGGAACTTGTCCACGCCTCGTCGGCAGAGTCGGGGAACAGCCTTGTACATAAAGTTGCCGAATACATAAGGATAAACATCGGCAAAAACATCACGGTTACGTCAATCGCAGATTATTTCGGCTACAGCCCCGATTACTTAAGCAAGCTGTTTATGCACACCTTCGGACTAAGTGCAAAGGAATACATAACCTCGGAAAGAATGAAATTTGCAAAGAATATGCTCCTGACAACAAATTTGTCAGTTAAAGAAATATCGGCACGGATGGACTTTCCCGAGGAAAATAATTTCATAAACTTCTTCAAATACCACGAGAAAATAAGTCCATCCCGTTTCCGAAACAAATATTTCAATGTCCATATGAACAATAAATGATTGAAATATACCGGCGATACCCGTATATTTATCCTTTGATATGCTTCATCGTCAGCTCTGCTCTGCCGGAAATCTTAACTGTTCCGACACCGAAAATTGATGTGTTAAGCGTATCGTTTATAGGATTTGTCCAACACTTCGGAATACTTTCAATTCCGTTTGCCATACCGAGTATTGAGCCTACGGTTGCACCGTTGCAATCCGTATCGAATCCTGTTTCCACCGCCATACAGATTGATTTTCCGTAATCACCGTTTCCGTACAAAAGTGCTGCCGCAACTATCATCGCGTTCGAAATGGTATGACACCAGCCGTGTCCCGTATATTCATCGTATTTTCGGTGAATAGTATCAAACGTCTCTTTTTGAGATATACCGTTTTTAAATCCGTTTAAAACAGACAAAATTTCTTCGTATAGTCTGGAGGTACACGGTATTTGAGCAAGTCCGCCCATAATGATATCCTCAACATCGGAAGTTACTGCCGCGGTCGCAATCATTGCCGCCGCAAACATTTCTCCGTATATTCCGTTTTTAACGTGAGAAATCGAAGCATCTCTCCATGCCATTTCGGCAGCTTTTTCGGGATTTCCGGGATTTATATATCCGAAGTAATCCCCTCTTATCTGTGCGCCTATCCATTCGCGGTACGGGTTTTTATATACTGCCGACTGCGGCGGCTCATAACCCTTTATAAAGTTACAAAACGCCACTCTTTCCGCCGTGCAGTACGCGTCCTTACTTTGATATTCAAGCCAGGCACGGGAAACATCATACGGTGTAAAATCCTTGCCGTATTTCTCTATGATAAGCTGCGCAAGCACAACATAGTTTGTATCGTCATCAACAGGCATTCCCTCAATGTTGTCAGCATATACTCTGCTTTCAAACGGATACTTGTATTTTTTGCAAATTTCGGCGGTTAAATCCGATTTGTAAATATATCTGTGCATCGGGAAATTATTTGTTTCTTTCAAAAACGGTATAAGCTCATCGGTATGTATGCCCTCAACAGTTTTACCGAGCATACAGCCGCATATTCTCCCTGCCCACACACCGTATATCTTGCTTTCCAATCCTTCAAAATCCACTTTTTTCGGAATATTGTACTCTCGTCTTAAGGCTCTTATTTCGGATATATCCGACGGTTCATTATATTTATAATCTTTCCTTGTTTCGGCATTAAGCACAACTTCAAACAATACATCCCCAAGCTTCTTTTTCACTTCATCTTTAGGGAGCTTTGACACGGCATAGAAAACATCCTTGTATTTTTCTATATCCAAGCCTTCATCAACCGATTGTTCATATTCCGTCACAAGATTTGATGAATAAAATTCCCAATCGTGCATACCGGAATATTTCGGCTTCATAATTTTGTTATATTTCATTTCTTCAGCCGTTCTGCTGTCTATTCCCAACACCAAAGCGTCCAATGATATACCGTAATGCTTTGATATTTCAATCAATTTTGATAATTCCGGTGTTGCGGTTCCCTTTTCCCATTTCTGAACCGATTGACGGCTGACCTTAAACAAATCCGCAAACTGCTCCTGAGACATTTTTGAATTGCTTCTCAACTTATATATTATGTTTTTCATTGAACAACCTCCAAACATTTTTTAATATTATATACTTTAAGCAAATATATCTCAACCAACCGTCGGTTTCAAATAATGCAAACCGATGGTTGTCAAACAGACTGTTTTCATAAAATTTTATTCATGTTAAAAAGTTGTTAATCGTTCCGCAGGTTCAGTGCAATAATCGGTGCACGCTCCTACAGCAAAACTTCTCTGTTTGTGCCGTAGAATATATCATCCTTATGGCATATAAGCGAACAAAACTCATCAAATTTATCCCAAGTGTTATGAATATCAAATTCATAGGCGTGTCCCCAAATGTATAATAATTTAGGGGTGTCGGTTTCCAAATTCAGAAATTTGTCTGCCAGCCGGACCATTTTGTCCCACTCGGCAAAATTATACACCGTCGGCTTAAACACATACAAGTCATTTTGAATATCAAAATTATAGGATGATACAATTGTTCTTGCGTATTTTATACCCGTGTTATTTCTGATAACCTCCGCAACGTGTTCATTATAATTGGTACCGCCACCGGGATATGCCATCCCAACCACAGACTTTTCCGTGAGCTGTTCTAAATTTATTCTGTCCTGCTCAACCTGTCTGATAATCTCCTCGTCCGACAAATCGGGCAAAAACGGATGCGTCAATGTATGTGCGGCAACCTCGTGATTTCTGTATATCTTCTTGATATCTTTCGGGTTATTTTTTATGTGATTAACGTGCTTGTCGTCACGTATTAAGCTGCCTTCTTTGCCCAATAATTCGGAATTTATATTAAAGGTCGCTTTTAAATCGTATTTGTCTAAAATTTCAATCAGCCTTTTATCTTGGGTTACCCCATCATCGTAACTGAATGTTATTGCTTTCATTTTACCGTTAAACATTTGTAACCTCCTGATTTTATGATAATAAATTTATGCTATCATATATGATTTATATTGTCAAGATTACGAATACCGATAAGCCGGCACATCGCTTTTATACAAAACAAGGGCTGTTTAAAAAATCGATTTCGGAATGTCGGCAAGCGCCTGTTCCCGCAATATGTTGATATAATTTCTTTTAAAAGATACCAACCGTAGGGTTCGGCGGTTTCCGACGAACCGCGATTACGATTTTTTTAACAGCCCTAAAATTAATAGCCTTAAATATTCTTATCAGTCTTAACGGTGATGCGGTGACAGCCGCAACCCAATTTATCACTTTGCATATTACCGCTGTATCCGTCGGGAAGTACGATTTTTCCGTGCATTCCGTCGGGTACCTTAACGGCGACTTCTATATTATCATTATCACCGATACGCCTCCACAACCCAAGCACCGTAACAGCTCGCCTCCTCCGACACAATCAGCTTGTATGCAAGGTCAGTCCTGCCGATTTTCGTCAAGCGGCCGGTATCACAAACGATAACAAGGAACTTTTTGAGAAAAAGCTCCTGTTTAATCTTGCGGAATATATACGCAATCACGCAATCGACAACTTCACCGTAGGTAAGCTTGCAAAACGCGCAAGCATAAGCGAAAGATATCTGTGCAACTTATTTAATAGATATATGAAAACTTCGCCCGTAAAATACAAAAACGAGGTTCTGATTGAGTATGTCAAAGGTCTTTTGACCAACGGCGTAATGAACGTAAATGAGGTTGCCGAATTTTTAGGCTATTATGACGCCGCATACTTCTCCAAGGTCTTTAAGTCCGCAGTAGGGATTTCTCCGGGGAATATAAACAATCCAAAGCTTTTTGATTTATATTTCAAAAAACGCAAGCCATTTGACTTTGTAAGTATTATACAAGAATCTGTTCCCTACACTGTTTTCAACCCAGTCTGACATAACGGAGTACCATCCACGGAGTTCCTGCCGCAGGTTAAAATCACTCGATATGGGTTCTACCCATACTTTCTCATACTCATTAATTTCTGTCAAAGAAAGTGCTTTTGTTTTTGGAAGTGCGCTTTCTGAAAAATCATCAGTTTTATAATAAACATTGATTGTACTTGTGAATGGCAACTTTACTCCATCAGGTGCTATCATACACTCGTTTATTGAATCAACGATCAACCAACCATATTCATCAGACCACACAGGTTGTCCGTGCATAATGCGAAGGTTTAATTTTGGAACTTCCGCTTCCCTGTCGTGAGATGCACCTCCTCCCACACTGTTACCAAGCAGAAAATCCGCTGAAACATTGTAGAGCCGGCACATTTTCAAGATGCTGTCGATTGTAGGTGATTTTCTTTCGCTTTCCCACGAACTTAATGTAGGCTGTGAAATGCCGAGCTTATTCGCTGCTTCATACAGTTTTAGATTGCACATTTTTCTGGCAGTCTTAAATTGTCTTGGCATTTCATCACCACCCTTGTTCCTTGAGGTACTTTATTATTTGTTCCATATCAAGAGTATGTTTTTTTTCTCTTGCTCCGTTAAGTCTGGTTATGTAGGAATCATCGTCAAGAGAGATATAACCCTGTAATTGTTCATAAGAGTTATATCCGCGCTCTTTAAGTGCCACAACTATTTCGTTTATTGTTTTTTCAAAATCACTACAGTGCATTTGCATCATTCCCTGTAGAGAGTTCGTCTTCAGGTCGTCTGTTGATGACCTCTCTCTTTTCGTCTTCATTTGTCGAGCGGATGCTATATTTTCCGCAATCAGGACATTGCTCCGGTTTTCCGACTCTTTTGAATAGAAAATGACATGCATCACAAGCATAAATCATTTGCCATCACCTCTGCATAATTGTTTTTATATATTTTCCACTTTTTATTCTTGCATCATTAGGTTTTTCAGCATCATCGGGTATTATCCAAGTAGAACCGGCTTTTTGAGCACCGTCTATTCTTCCTTCGTTGCATAAAACAATAATCCTTCTTTTGGAAAGATTCCATTTTTCTGCTGCTTCTGAAGTCGATATATATTTCATATCGGAATTACCTCCTACAAGTGTATGTATACATTATATTCCCAATCGGGAATAATATCAAGTCTTTTGATGAAATTTCTCTGTTTTGTTGTAAATTTTTTATATTTATCGTGTAATTATAATGAAACCAGTATGAAGGAGGTTTTATTTATGAAGAAAATCAAATTACGCATCATACCCATTTTAATTGCTGTGATTACGGTAATTTTTGTCATACCGGCTCACGCTACAGGAATCCCTAGAGAGTCTATTCCGGATAACACGCCGCAAGCGGCGGTTGATGTTGCAGAAAGCTACATCAAAGATACCCTTGTGAAAGTTCAGAACGGTTTGGGATATGCTGATGCCAAGGGCGAAACCAACAGAATTCTTTTTAATGCTTTTCTGAATAACAAAACCGGCGGATACAGCTACGGACTTTTGACCATCATTGCAAATAATGCAATGTTTGAGTGCAGAGACATGTATTTGCGTCCTACTGTTTATGCAGAATACGAAGCGCAGATGAAAATTCTTCTTGCAGACCTTATTACTGCTGTAGAGAATGGTACAATGATATATAAGGATGCTAAGAAAGAAGCATATACCCGTGTGTATAAATCCGTAGATCCCGGTTACGATCCGAGCGACCGTTTCCTTGTGGATTTCTGTTACTGGGATGTAATCTCTGTTGACGGTGCAATGTTTAACAGAGCTCGAAAGGTTTTACTCGATGCGGAAATAAAATATCAGGCATATCAGTGTCAGATTTGTGCAAACTAAGGATAATTTGAGTGAAACCACTTGCATTATTCAAGATTATCTGATATAATACATATATATGTTTCACAGTTATCCATTGAGATAATTACAGTTTTCCTTGTTTACACAGTGTCATTTGCGCTTTGCGTGGATGGCACTTTTTTGTTTTCTTCTGCTTCTTTGTCAAGAAGCACATAACCGCAATCTGCGCAGGAGCAACACTCTGCGTATGCGTCATATATCACGGGCGAAAGCTCAAAAGAACTCAGAGAACACTTTTCTTTGGGTTCTTTTTTTATATAAATCAGCCGATACGGCTCTATCCGGGTATATTCCGAGGAGCCGTAAGGCTCACTCGTAATATAAATATTTATTCTATATAAGGAGGTAGATACCAATGAGAATGTATCTGCAAATTTATTACAAAGGTGGTGATTCTGTTGTTTGATGATCTGTCTGAGACAGACTACGTCCTGTTTCTTATTCCCAAACTGGCAGAGATTATCTGTGAAGATGTAACGGACCGTGTTCGTGAACTTCATTTCTCTGCATACAGACAGCTCCAAGCACATCTGAACTTTTATAAAGAGCGAGGATATTGCGAAAAGCTGCTGTGCGGTATTGCGAAAAAGAAAGGACAACTGATTCTCAAAACCACATCCAAGGCTGAAATGGAAAAGCTCATGAAACCCCGCGCACCACATTACAACGGTGATGAGTTCGCATCGGACGAATACATTGTCCCGGAAGAAGAACTTATATGCTGGAGCGAAACATCATTCTTAGGACCTCTGAATCACATTGCTTATAAAAGATATATGAAGGTGTTCGGTGAAGTTTTCCCTGATGAAGCCAACAGAGTATTACAAACACGAAAGGAGCTTGCACAGCAATGAGTGCGAATAACTATCAACCACAGATTAACAGGATGAAAGAACTCATCCGTATTCTTAATGAGGCAGATGTTGCTTACTACAGGGATGACAATCCTATTATGACCGATCTTATGTATGATAAGCTCTTTGATGAGCTGAATGGTCTGGAACATGATACAAAGCTTATTCTGTCCAATTCACCCACGCAAAAGGTGTCCGGCGAAATTCTTGAGGAGCTTACCGAGGTAAGGCACACAAAGCCAATGCTTTCCGCAGACAAAACCAAATCGGTTGCAGACCTTGCAAAGTTTGCTGCAGATAAGGATGTTATTCTATCGTGGAAGCTTGACGGTCTTACTATTGTAATTCGGTATGAGAACGGTGAGCTTGTTCAGGCGATTACACGCGGACGCGACGGAATTATCGGCGAAGACGTTACGCATACCGTGAAGGTCTTCCTTAATGTGCCGCTAACTGTTCCTGTGAAGGATTCCTTTGAAGTCAGAGGCGAAGGCGTTATTTCATGGAAGAACTTCGATGAGATCAATTCCGGTCTGGAGGAACCATATTCTCATCCGAGAACGTTGGCTTCAGGCAGTACCAGAAAGCTTGATGCAAATGAGGCAAAGAAAAGATGCCTGGAATTTTATGCTTTTGAGTTAATTTCTGATACAATCAGTCATTATGATAAGGAAGAACAGCTCTTATTCCTTGCTTCAAACGGGTTTGATGTAGTTCCTTACAAACGTATTTACGAGCCTTCTACACTTGAAGAAATTCAGTTCGAGGTTGATAAGTTCAATCCAAAGGAATATAGATTTGCCGTTGACGGTCTTATTATGGAATATGCAGACATTGCTTACGGCAAAAGCCTTGGAGCAACAGGACATCACGAAAATCGTCTTGTGGCTCTTAAATGGGAAGATGAACTTTATGACACCAAATTTCTCGGCGTAGAGCTTGCAACCACAAGAACCGGTATGGTAAGCATTACCGCAATTTTAGAACCTGTTACGATTGAGGGTACTGTTGTTACCCGTGCATATTTGCATAACTTTGATATTTTTAACAGTTTCAAATTCGGTATCGGAGATACGGTTAAGGTTTATAAGGCGAACAAGATTATTCCGCAGATACACGAGAATGTAACTCAGAGCAATACATATCAGCTTCCTATGACCTGTCCATGCTGCGGCGAACCACTCGTTGTGAACGCCACATCCGGCGGCACCGGCTTTTTGTACTGCAATAATTCTGAGTGTCCTGCCAGACTGGTTCAGAAGTTCGTTCATTTCTGTGAGAAAACCCGTATGAACATTGAAGGTCTTTCGGAAAGAACCTTGGAAAAGTTTATCGGTCGCGGATGGATTCGCAACTTCGGCGACCTGTACGAACTTGATAGACACAAGGATGAAATCGTGAACACCGAAGGCTTCGGCGAAAAATCTTATCAACGTTTGCAGGCATCTGTCGAAAAGAGCCGTAAATGCACTCTTGATAAATTTATTGCCGGTCTCGGTATTCCAATGGTCGGAAGACATGCGGGCAGAATCATAAACGAGCATTTTGACGGAGACTGGAATGCTTTTGAGCAGGCTATCATTGATGGCTATGACTTTACAGCTCTTCCTGATTTCGGTCAGATTATGCGCACTAATATCTACACATGGTATGCGGACGAAGACGAAGCAAAGTTTTGGCGCCCGTTGCTTGATAAAATCGAATTTATAAAGGAGAATCATACTATGAATGTAAATAATAACACTGTATTTTCAGGAAAAACCATCGTTGCTACAGGAAAGCTTGAGAACTATACCCGTGATGAAATTCAGGCAAAGCTTGTTTCGCTGAGTGCTACTCCTGCTTCTTCAGTAACAAAAAATACAGACTATGTTATCGTTGGTGAAAAGGCCGGAAGCAAGCTTCAAAAAGCATTGAATCTCGGCATCAGAACACTGACGGAAGACGAGTTTGAGGACATGCTGACGGCAAACAACTAATTTGTCAGAATAACTTGCGGCGGAGCAACTCTTAATGTTGCCCCGCCTTTTTCGCTTAGGAGGTATCAAAATGACTTATAAAAAAGAAATCAAAATAACAGGTTCCGCAGTATATCCAATCATTGTCGGTGAGAACGCAGTAATAAGTGAGTCTGACGGGTCAACCCGCAGAACTTCGGTCGTTGTCAAGGTTGAAGAGATTTCAGACTCAGAAATTAAGTTTGAAACTCAAAACAGCATTTATTATCTCAGGCTGGAAAAACAGAAGCCTTTGGCAGGGATTATTCTCAAAAAACTGTTTGAAATGAGGGAACGCCAATGCTGAAAGAATCCAAATCAGACCGATTTATACGAATTGTTCAAGCACGGGTAAATAAGCTGATAAATATGATTCGTCTTCTCGGAAATTGTTCGGCTAAAGGTAATTACGAATTTACGAATGAGCAGGTTGAACAAATCTTTTCCGCACTCCATACGGAACTATTTAAAGCGCATAAAAGATATACAACCACAGCGTGTCAAAAAAAGCCGTTTTCTCTGTCGGACAGATATGAAGAGATCCCGGACTATCCGCATACGGATCTGTTACTTCCCGATGGAACAACTCTTCGTGCAACAGCCGTTGATGATGAAAACTTTCCTGCAGTTGATATTGATTTAATTGATTTGGAAAACCATCACGAACGTGTTTGCTTTGTTGAATATAATCCGGAACGTAGCTCTTGCTACAAAGTATGCATCGGTGTTTATCAAAGCGATAAAGATGAAACTGTTTTTTATGAGCAATATGTTCGTGATAAGCATACTGAAAAAGCGCTTGAAACACAGGGCGATTATCTCGGAGAGCGAGGTGGCAAGAATGAAGAAGCCTGAAATTGATTGGATCATTCACTGTTGCCGTAACAGCGTTGTATGCGACGAGTGCTGTGATGTTGAAAACGGATTTGTTGAGAATGCGTGTAATGCACACACTCATGGCATGGATCGATATAACCATCCTGACTTTCAGCTTGTTCTGGCACTTCCTGATGAAGAAATATGCAGAATTCTTAGCACCTTTGGATTATGGGTTCAGCAAGGCAGACGCTTTTCATCAGGTGAACTGGTCAGCGGTATATATGAGGACTGCGATGTCAAACTGGAAACTTTCATTGAAACGGGAAGAAAGTTATTTCGTGTAGTAATTCCTGATAAGAACAATGTTTTCCCGGATGATGGTAATTGTATGTATCCATATACATTACAAACAGTGCCAACAGATTTACTTTGGTCGAAAGACTGTGTTTTGTCATGAAAATAGCTTTATATCAGATAATACCTGAGTTTGACACGGACAGACTTATGTTTAATAACCTTGAGTATATGCATGCTGCATACGGAAAAGAATTACCTGCACATCTTTACGAACAGGTATTCTGTGGTGATGTTGAAGCAAATTATATTGAAATTGTGTTTGCTATTTTTAACACTAATTTCCCAAAAGATTATCGTGGCAGATCAATGTCTGTATCTGATGTTCTTGAAGTTATAGAAACTCCGCAGGAAAGCAAATTCTACTACTGCGATAGCATTGGCTTTAAAGAAGTCGAATTTGACAAGAATAAGGCTATGCTGCCGATTCAGAATCACGACTTTCAAAACACGCTGATAATTAAGCAGAATATGCGTATCTTCTTTATCGGAGAGAACGGACTTGAGGATCATTCCTGCGATAAAATCCTCTTAAAGCGATGCCAATACAGTCAATATCAGATTGGCTATGAGCTTCAGCTGTTTCGTGGTAATGAAAACAAATATATCACGAGGCAGTTCCTTACAAAACCTTTATTCGTACTCACAAAATGCAACATGCAGATGCCCGAATCCGTACTTTACAATGTTAAGGATAAGGACGGGATGATTACAAAGAAAAGTTGTTTTCCTATGCACAGTCTTGATATTCTTGGGGCTGTAAGCACATGGATAATACAATCGGGCTTTGATTTTGAGAATATGTAGTCCGGAGGTGGCATTTATGTATGTGATGAAAAACAGCAAACAGGTTGAACTGTCAGACCGAGTTCGGTTCCGTTGCACACGCTGTGCGGCATGTTGTCGTCATGTAGAAAACACTGTAGTGATTGAAGTAAAGGATGCTTTTTATCTTGCAAAGCTCTTGGGTATGTCGGTTATAGATTTCTATACTGCCTATGCTAATATGCTTACGCTGGAGGATACGGGGTTTCCGCTTTTCTTTCTAAAAACAGTGGGCAAAGATAACAGTTGCGTTTTTCTTAATGGCAAGCGGTGCAGCGTTCATAATGCAAAACCACGGACCTGTAAAATGTATCCGTTTTGGGTTGCGCCCGATGATGATGGTAAAACATTATCTTATAACTTTTCAACAGAGCGCAAGCATCACCCCAAAGGTTCATTGGTTAGGGTTAAAGACTGGATGCGAGAGTATCTTTCCAATGAGGATAAGGAGTTTATATTGGAAGATGCACGGTCGGTAATGAAAATTACAAGGCCGTTCCGAATCCTTTATGACAATCTCAAGAATCCTTATGATGTGCAAAAGAGAGTTCTTATGTATCGTCATTTGTTTTATGACACAAATGAGCCTTTTATGGAGCAGTTCTGTCGAAATAATCGCGTTCTCGAAGATGAACTGGAACGCATTATAAACAAATTCACGTCAATATGACACAAAGCGAAAGGCATCGGAAAAATAGTCCGGTGCCTTATTATATAAACTTGGAGGTAGTTTACAATGGATGAAAGATTAAAACAAATTGCAGAAAATTTTGATAATATGAAAATCGGGCTTGATGATAAGTTCCGTTTCAGTTGTAAGCAGTGCGGAAAGTGCTGTACCGAGCGTGAAGATATATTATTAACGCCATTTGATTTATTCAGACTCTCAAAGAAACTGAATATGACGCCGAACGATTTCGTTGAAAAATACGGCGAAACCTATATCGGTGACTATTCAAGAATGGTAATTGTCAGG
The DNA here is from genome assembly GCA_902766745.1 of uncultured Ruminococcus sp. Taxonomy (GTDB): domain Bacteria; phylum Bacillota; class Clostridia; order Monoglobales; family Monoglobaceae; genus UMGS1820. Next base: position 76,193 of record CACXES010000046.1, on the reverse strand, counting down.
CTAAAACCTCGCGGAAGTATAAGACGCTGCCCATTACTCAAGGACCGAAAATGCTCTGTGCATGATGCTAAACCGAGAGTATGTGCAATGTTTCCAATCGGACGCGGATTCAGACTTGATCCTAAAAAGCCGGGTGCAGACCAGATAACCAGTGATAACATTGAGTACATCTTTAACGGTGCTCACTGCGGTAACGCTGAAGAACATACCGTTCGTGAATGGTTTGAATATTTCAACATTCCCATCAAGGACGAATTCTTTGTGGAATGGCAAAAGACTTTGTCGGAGCTAAGTGAAATTATTCAAATTGCTGAGAAGAAATTCACAATGGAAAAAACAATGGATGCACTTTGGTCAGCAATATACGTTCTTATGTACATGAGATATGACATCAAGCAGGAGTTTATGCCGCAGTTTGAGAAAAACCGCGATGAGCTGCTTACAATGATGCGAACAATACCTGCATTCTATTCAGGGAGGGCAAAAAATGTCGGATAATTACAACAATGACAACCAAATCACTCGCAAGGATGCGAAAAATTGCTTTGTTGAAAGCCTCAATGACTCATTTGGCATAGGTAAAATCCATTTTGCTTTTGCAACGTATGATGCTTCAAAGCCTTCGGGACAACGCCAGACCAATAATGTTCATATCTATATTGACGTTGATGAATTTCTTGAGCTTTGCAGAAAAGTCGAATTTGGAGAATTTAAGTTTATAATGAACCAAAAGAAAACAGCAAAGGACAATACCCCCATTTATGAAACTATGGGCGGAACCTCGGCTGAAAATCTTGCAAGGCGTGGAAAGTCCAGACCTGATGGGAAAAGTGTGTCTCGTATAGCAAAATTATCCGTTGCATCAAAAGGACTCTTCTTTACCGCTGATAGTGGCGTTGGCGAAACAGGACCTACAGGGCTTATTATTCCGAAGTTTGGAAGTAACCCTGAAAACCATGTGTCCATTCTACTCACTTTTGAAAGCTTCAGTGAATTGATGCTTTCAACAAAAGTGCATTACCAGGCGTGGCTCTCTGCAAAGTACATGAGTTCCTTTGGTAAGGATAATTTTTCCAGAGGAGGGTTTACACAATGAAGCAGGTAGGAAATTTAGCAATAGTTGTTGCAAATCATCCAAAGGCAATGATGCAGATATATGACGGTGATGTTTCTGTATATATCGGCGAAGGTACTGAACGAAAGACCATAAGCTGCAATGTATGGGACGACGCCTACATAAACGCTATCATTGCACATCTGAATTTCGGAACCGAACTGAAAGGAGATAAAACCTATGCGAATAGTTAAATGCTATAGCAGCTCTTGTGATGAATACATTATCAAGGACATCGAATCTGTTTACGCAGTCACAAATATCAGGTGCTAAAAGCATTGGAACATAAAATCAGTCTGATTTACAGTGATTCAGGTGACGGTAGGCATTTTATGCTTGCCGTTTCCTTTTGTCCTTGTATGGCAGAAATTTGGCACAAAATTGGCACAGTTTTGCCGATGACAAGATAATATGAATGTGTTATAATAGTATCGTCCATAAGTGGGTTCAGTTATTGAATCCGCTTTATTTTTATGCAAAGGAGTGCTATGTAATGAAATATTGTCCCTATTGCGGTGCCAATCTTTTATGCGGTACTGTTTCTTTTTGCTCTGAATGCGGTAAATCTATCAAAGGGCGTAAAACAAAAGCAAAGTCTGAAAAGAAACCACCTGCAGACAGGAAAAAGAAATCAAAGACCAAAGTTCCTAAATACGACATTAAAGAACCTGAAACCATAGAAGAAACTTCTAAGGTTTTGGATGATGGTTATGACGGATATTATGATGATGTCCTTCCTGTTGATGAAAATGTAGAGCGTCAGGAACTTGACAAGCAGACGGTCAAAAATCTCATTATTATCATTGCGTGTGTTATTGTTGCTATCAGCATTTGTGTGGCAGCAATGTATTTAATGTAATTGATGTTGTAAAACGGCATAGAAAATTGTGTAATTATTATGAGGTGATTTTCTATGTTATATTTATCAAAAGGTGTTTTGTGCAAGAACTCAACTACGGATGAGGTTCGTGTTGCACGCGGAAATACAGTTATTACTCTTACCGGGCTTGAGGCAGAAATCTGGCTCGGCGGAAGATTTAATATGGTTTCTACAGACGATAAGGAAAAATGCAATGCTATCCACAGTCTGTACGATATGGGGCTTGCTGAATATGAAGATGCTACGGACGAATCAGCACAGTATCATATTCTTACCAGATGCATCTGTTGCCCTGCAAAAACGAGTCTTATTAAAAAGCCCCTTTCCAAGTGTGAAAGGATTGTAATGATATGGCTTGATAATGCAGGGCTCCGCCTTTCTACTGCAGAGCTTATGTATCTCGTAGAAAACAAAGTAAAACCCACGGATAATCTTTTTTACGAGGAAAATGCACAGGCACTTGTAGAAACTATATATACCAAGGATACTATTTTCGATAACATTCTCGAAAATCAGATGGGAAACGCAAAATGCAGAAACGAAGTTGTCTATGCGCTCTTGCTCCTCCTTTCAAAAAAGAGAATTGTTATGCTGTGAGGTGATTTTTCTGAAAGAACTCTATATGAAGCTGCCGGCACTGCTCAGGAAACATATCACAATTAACATTTTAGCTGCATCTCTTGCGGTAATACTGTTTTTTATAGTGATTTTCTGCTTTTCTGATATAGTTTTAGCACTTCCGTGTTTAATTTTAAGTGTTTTACTAATTGTAAAAACTGCAGTTTTGTTTTATAATTGTATTGCCGGTAATTACCTTGAGATCAAGGGGGTATGCTCCGATGTGGAAAAAACTCCTTTCAGAAGACGGGTTAAGTCAATTATAGTAAAGGCAGAAGATAAGAAACTGAAGCTCAATGCTCATTACAGTATAAAAAATGTGAATATCGGAGATGCTTTAACGGTGTATATGTCAAAAAAATCACCGCTATACAATCAGAACGGTATTTATATAGCGGATGAGTTTTATGGAGTTTCTGTTGATAAGGAGGAGTAAAATTTGAATATTAGTAAAGAAAAGTTACTTGAAACGCTTGATGACATACGCAAGCTTATCACTGAAAATGAGAAGCCTGACGGTAGTCTTGGAATAGATATGACAAGAGCAATGGTCGTGCTTGATTTTGCAAAAACAGAGATTGAAAAAACAATTTCTATATAATTTTACGCAGTGGATTGACTAATGCCAATTAGTATGCTATAATAAATATATAAGTTTCAAGGTTTCCATAGAGAAATCACAGTTTTCCAAGTTTACAAAGTGTCAATGAGCACATCCGTGCTTTTTGGCACTTTTTTTATTTCCCGGATTTCTCCCCGTTTACGGGTTGAAATAAAATATATTTTTATGGCAGGTAATCCCTGCAAGAAAGGAGTTTTTCTCATGTTGAAAGTATTCTCAACAAACGTCGTTATCTCAAAGGGGTACGACAACAACCCGGCACTCAGGTTCTTTAAGGACGAAAATACCAACACAAGGAGCGTAAGATTCCGTATTGGTAAAAAAATCTACGACTCGCGTGCCGAAAACAATGCCCGTTGGCTCAACTACAGCGTCAAGGCGTACAATGGCTTGTGCGACCGCATTGAGAAAATGAACCTTGAAGAAGGTGCATTTATCAATATTATCGGAAGACTTGACGAAGAGACGTGGCAGGATCAGAACACAGGCGAAAAGAAATCGGCTACTTTTATCATTCTTGATGACATCGAATATGCCGGTGCCGGAAAGCCTAAGAGCAATTCTGCAAACGGAAACGGTCAGAACAGCAACTCCGGCAATGCAAATGCCCCCACAGCTTCAGATGCTCCCGCACAGGACGCTACACCGAACGATAATTTTACCGGTTTCCAGAATTTCGGCGGTAATGGCGGAATGTTCGATGAGAACTAATAAGGAGTTAAAATGAATCCCGGCGTGAATTAAGCGCACATAAGTATCTTTCTACGGACTTGTGTGCGCTTTTTTGCGTCTATAAGGAGGTGTTTGTATGACGAATGAAAACTTTGTCCTCTTATCAGATGAGGAGAAAAACGAAAAGCTCAGAAACGCTCTTTTGGAAAAGTCTGATAACTGTCTTACAGAGGAAGAACTGAAAATCATAATGGTTCATATTTCTCCTAACAAGCAGTATATTATCAGAACTTACCGTGAGTCGATTAGTTTTCTCACATCTCTTGCTTCATCCGACAGTAATGAAAGTCAGACACTTCTCGGCAGTGCCCTTGCAGGTGCGCTTGGTATGTCAATGGCTATGTTTGATGATGCAAACTCAGCAGCAGTTATCACAAAATCAGACCGAGACGGAAAATGCGTGTATGTTATTCATATATATATTCCGTTATCCCGAATCCAAAGGAGAAATGCGATATGAGAGGACCCGGCGGAAAAGGATTTATTGTAAGAGAAGTTTTATTGCTCATAGCAGCACTTGCACTTATTGTTTTTATGTGCAGATTGTGGCCTTTATTACTTCTTATGATTATCGGACTGTTCGTTTTGATGATTGTACTGTTGCTTCGCGCAACTGCAGAACCCAAACCTGTAGAACCCAAGCCGATTCCGGTAACAACTAAAGAACCGGCACGCATTCCTACGCAAAATGATGTATTTGCTCTTGCTTATTCTGTCATACTCAGACGGGTAACGGAGCTTGTGCATGAGAAATATCCGCAGGCACGCTGGATATGGGAGTCACCAAATGCCCGTAGTCTTATAGAAAACGGAGATGATGTTTATATCCTGTTAAACAGTGCAGGTGGATATAATCGTGCTAATGTAACAATAGTTAATCTTCAGGTAACTGACATTGTATTTGGTACGCCTGAGAAAGATGATGTTACCGACGATGCGGATGCAGACGATTTGGATGACACGGATGAAGAATTACCGGAAAACTATGAGCTGATTGCTTTTGAATGGGTTGAGGCGCATATAATGAACCTTAACGCCCGTTGCAACGAAGCACTCGGAGAAGGCAATGACACCGTTCTTATAACGGCGGATGAGCTTCCGGCAAAGGGAAGCTGGATTGATGTGTGCAAACAGCTTCAGAAAAACGAAATCGAAAATCTTGAATGTGTTCCTGAAGGAATACAGATTAAACTCACGCAGTAAAATGCAGAAAGGAAATTACAATGAGCAATGTTACTAATCTTTTTAATTATAGTCGCAGTTTGCCGCATCCCTTTGATACAGTGAAAAGCAAAAAAGTCAAACTGACATCAAAGTACGGAAGCGGAACCGAGTCAACCTTGTGTGCGACTGTTATCAAAGCTGTTAATGCTGCCTGTGCATGTATGAACGGTTCAGGTCTTGGAGCGTTCGGAACCCTTGATGATAAAGGTGTTGCCGAATATAAGTCTTCCAACAGCCCTGAAGAGTACCACTTGGCTGTTTATGACAGCAAAGGCGGTAATGTTTTAGCCTGTGTATATGATAAAAGTACGGAGGTTATTGAGGCATATACGGCACATTCTTCCGCAAAAGACGGAGCAGCTATTTTAATGGCTATGCTTCCTGCTCTTATGGCGGATGATGAGTTCAAGGATAATTTTGACGCATATTATGACCAGTATATCGCAGGGTTTACTGATATAAATGCAGCAACCGATGCAATGGCATATATGTGCGATAACGCCTATCGTCGTACAAAAGATGATACCTGTTCAGCTCATGTACCCATCGAAATTGACAAGTCAGGCAATATTATGGTTGTGACCAGGACACATATCGATTCCGGAAGCTTTATGCCTCACGCCGTTCTTGGTGGTGAGTTTACTATTTTCGGTTCTACCGGTCCTGCAACAATCAAAAAAGCCAGCACTTTCATTGAGCATAGCGACTTCGTTAGTAAGTATCAGTTGAACTCGACAAGAACGCTTACTCCCGAAGAAGAACAGATGGTTCCCAAGCTACCCGAATGGTACATTATCCCTCCGGAGGTTGTGGACATCTGTAAGCACGCTCAGTGTACCACGGGTAAATCCATGCAGATGAGGAACTTCCTTCTGCGCGGACCTGCAGGTACAGGTAAAACAATGGGCGCAAAAGCTGTTGCTGCCGGACTTGGTCTCCCGTATAAGAAATATACATGCTCTGCGGGAACGGAAATATATGATTTTATCGGTCAGATATTCCCGGATGCAGATGCAAGTTCCACAGGAGATGCACAGCTTGACCGTGAACGCCGGCAGTTAAAGGCAATGGGCGGTATCAACTACACAAACGTAGCAAAGCTTATGAACCTGCCGGATTTGGACGACATGGACTATGATCCTCAAGGCGTATATAAATCACTGACAGGACAGGACAAACCCACCGCTTCCACTCAGGATTGTATGCGAATTGTGCTTAATAAGGTTACTGAAAAAATCAAGGAACTTTCAAAGCGTGATGAAGCAAGCAGTTCTCAGGGACAAAGCTTTACCTATGTTGAAACAGATTTCCTTGTGGCACTGAAAAACGGATACGTTGTTGAGGTGCAGGAGCCTACCACGATTATGCAGCCGGGTGTTTTGGTTGGACTTAACTCTCTTCTGGAGCAGACCGGTTCTATAACACTGCCGACGGGTGAAGTTATTGAACGACATCCCGATGCAGTTGTTATCGTAACAACCAACATCAGTTATGAGGGCTGTCGCGGTATGAACCAGTCCGTTATTGACAGAATGAGTCTGGTATGCGATGTAGAGGCTCCGAGCCCGGAAGTTATGGTTCAGAGAGCCATGAGCGTTACAGGTGCAACCGATGAATACCAGGTAAGCCAAATGGTTCAGGTTGTTAATGACATTGCAGAGTATTGCAGAAGCCACGGTGTTACTGACGGTTCTTACGGTATGCGCAGTCTTATCGACTGGATTGAAAGCAGTGCAATAACAAACAATGTCTATGAATCGGCATTGTACACCATTATCAGTAAAGCTACCACGGATGAAATGGAACGTGAAGCTATGATAACAACAGTGCTTGAGCCAATCTTTGCTCCACCGCGAAAGAGGACTACAGCATAAATTTCTTGAAAGGAGGTTAACCCTGTAATGGCAAGGGTGAATCACAAATTAGTCAAAGAGCGTTTGAATGAAAAACGCAGTAAAATAACAGACCGTCAGTTCTTCACATCCCGGCTTTTGGCGGGACACTTTGAAGATATGGCGGCAGCACAGACACGGCGGTATAAATACAACCGCCGCGTTCACGTTAATCTGATTTGGGAACCTGACAACGGAATGATGGCAATGACAGATAACAAAGTTATTATCATCAACTGTGGTAATAAGTTCATCACAAAAGTTAAGGGGCGTGCGAACCGTTATCAAGTAATTTGCGGTTTCTTTGCTCATGAGCTCGGACATGTTCTTTATACAGACTTCCTTGGCGATCAGACTCATAATAATATGCTTGGTCAGGGTAAGTGGTTCCCGGAGAAACCTATTCTGAAGACAAATGCCGATATACGAAACGAAGCTGCACTTTGGGATTATGCAAATGATTCTGAAGAGAATATGCAGGCAGTCCGGTATATTGCTGCTGAAATCAGCAATGTTATCGAAGATGGTTATATAGAGGACAGAATGCTCTTGAACTTTCCCGGGACTCTTAAATATGGACTTGAAAGCTTGAGAGAAATACATTTTGAACAGATGCCTACCGTTACTCAGCTCATTGAGGAAGAAGACGATAATAAAAGACATTTGTTTGAAAGTATCCTGCAAAACATTCTTTCCTATGTAAAGTTCGGTGAAATCAAATATGGTGATGAGCCTCTTTCAGATGTGCGAATCAAAACGGTGTTTGACCTTATTCTTGACATTGACCAGGCGCTTATGAGCGGTGTTGCAAAGGACAGAATGATAATTACCAACTATATTCTTGTACATTGTTGGGAATATCTTGCGGATTACCTTGAGGAGTGTAAAAAGCGTCATCAGGAAGCAGTTGCGGCCGGTGCTACAAGCACTCTTTCGGAAACACTTGCAAGTATGCTTGGTGCTATGACCGGAGGTTCAACGGCCGGCACGGGAAACAGTACCCCTGTTGCCCAGTCTTCAGGCGGACCTATTAACTCTGCTACTGCGCTAAAGCGTGCAAAAACCAAATCGGATGCAGGTAAATCCGGAAGCGATAATAACTCAAATGACTCTGAAAATGGGTCCGAGGAAGAAAACGCTGCTCCCCAGACCGAAACGGAAAAAGGAAAAAATACGTCTCAGTCTGGAGATGAGGACAACACCGATCCTATCGAAGATGGTTTAGCACCTCTTGATGACGGCGGTAACAGTAGTGGTAAGCAAAATATTTCTTCTGAGGAAGGCGGACGAATACCGTATCATCAGACAGATACCCTGTATGCACCTGAAGGCGGTACTACCGAATATGATGCCGATTACCAGCGCCAGAAGTATGATAAAGCTGCATCCGATATTGAAATACTTCTTGATAAAATGGCCGAGAGAGCTGCTTGCAAAGAGCTTGAGAATGCCAGAATCAAAGAACTTCGTGATGTAGCTCAAAACATTTCCTACGGTGATATTCACAGCGGTATCAATGTTCGTATTAACCGTATTAACAGCGTGGATGAACAGCTTGTGGATCAGTTTAATGAAATAGCAGCACCGTTGCTTGCAATTTCAAAACAACTGACACGAAGCATTATCCGTCAGTTTGATGATTACAGACGCGGGGGTAAGCAGACAGGTCTTTTGATGGGACGAAGGCTTGAAGCACGGGCTTTGCCACGTAATGACGGCAAGGTCTTTTCAAAGAACGCACTACCTAATGAAATCCCTCAGTTATCCGTAGGACTCTTGCTTGACGAATCAGGTTCTATGGGATGTGCTGACCGCTGTACATACGCAAGAGCTACTGCTATTATCCTTCACGATTTCTGCGAAAGTCTGGATATACCCGTTATGATTTACGGTCATTCCACAAGCGGTGATGATGTTCATTTATATTCTTATGCCGAATTTGAAGGCTTTGATAATAATGACAAATATCGCTTGATGGATATTCATGCCAGAGGAAGTAACCGTGACGGTGCTGCACTTCGCTTTGTTGCTGAACAATTGTCCAAAAGAACCGAGGATGTCAAAATTCTCATACTGGTTTCAGACGGACAACCTGCTCACTGGGGTTACAGCGGTACTGCTGCAGAAGAAGACCTCAGAGGAATCAAACAGGAATATCAGCGAAAAGGTATCCTATTCATTGCTGCAGCTATTGGGGACGACAAGCAAAATATTGAGAGAATTTACGGCAATTCTTTCTTGGATATAACAGACCTTTCTCAGCTCCCCATAAAGCTGACATCAATTATCAAGAAACACTTACAGTTTTAATATAAGTATCAGTTGCCCGATTAAGGGTAAAATTTGACCATTACGGGCAACTGCATATCTGCTGTTGCCCGTGGTGTGTCTATCACGAGAGGAGATTTTATTATGCATTTCTTAAATTTAATAACAGTAGATATACCGACAATTGAACAACAGCCTGAAATTGACGCAAAAATTCAAGAAGACTTGAAAAGATTAAAGGCTATCAAAACGGAAAATGATTTTATGGCTGACTACTACATAGAAAAGCTCAATAGCCGTTCCAATGCGTTCGGTCGCAGAGTGGATACGGAAATCTACACAAAACTTGAGCCGTACTATGAGCAGACAGAAAATCCTGATTACCTTGAGTTTGATGATCGTACTGATGAACTCCGTGAGGAATACGAAACAGGCAAAACCGATTGTATCAAATTTCCCGGCGGGAAATACTATAGTTTGTATCATCACAAGGTTCATAACAAATTTATCATTGGCGAAGATGGTCTTGTTTATCAGAAAGATTTTGGACCGTTGCACCATCCGAAACGCTCAAGGCGTGCAAAGAAAATGACCGCTTACAAGGATTTTCCATATAAAAAGATGTACAAAACATTGGATGCATTCGTACAAGAAGAACATTACCTTGAATATAATGAACATTTCAAAGGATATGGTTATCTTTGTAACCCTAACGCCTTTTTTGACTGGTATCAAATTGGCGGTCGATGGCCACTCCTGTTCCTTGTAAAAGACACTTGTCAGGAGTTCTCTATTGGCGAACGGAGTTGGGGAATCCATGAAGAACCAACCGCACCTGCTGGTTACAGATGGGTGTGTGCAGCACGCAAGAAGGACATACAGTGGAAATTTATGTTTGAACGCAGTAAAGAAAGTGCAGTCGAAAATTTCTACGCTCTTGAAAAAGGTTTTGCTGAAGGTAAAATTCCTGAAGGCTGGTATGGCAACATCACAGAAAACGGAATTGTTGGATTTATGGAAACTCTCTATGTAAAGGGGGAAACCGTACAACAGTACCTTGCCCGACACCGAATCATTCGTAAATACAAATATCCTGCGTTTCCTTATGGTTATCTTGACGATCAAGGTGAATATCATACTGAAGACTCAATGCCGTCAAAGGACTACAACAAAGCCAAGCGCATGTGGCATAAGAAAGTCAACCGCTTTATTGATGCTCTCAGTGATGACACAGTTCTTGTCGGCGTTGACTGTCATATTTAAGGATGTGCCGTAAATGATTTTGAATGAAAACGGCAAATCCTTTGTATATGATGGCATTACTTACAGTATCGGCGATGTTATTATAGCTACCGATGCAAGTGAGTATGAGGGATTGGTAGGCACTATAATTGAAATCCGTGATGGCGAAGACAAGGAAACAGAAAATGAAACACCTGATATTTACTGCTCTTTTGAGCCACCGCTGTTACCTGAAGATGTAAAGGCTCTTGAAGAAACTTTTTCACGCCTCTATGAAAAACCAAAGACAATGGAAGACATTATCTTAGATATGGTGATTATGGCTCCTGAGATGATTGTTTCGGCGGACAAGCGTACTCAAAATATTCGGAAAATCAAGTTGTATGCCATAACAGAAGACTGGGCAAATGACAATGATGAGTACGGGCAAACAACTACGCTGTTCGCAACAAAGGAAGCAGCCATGAAGGAGTTCAAAGCAATTCTTGCAATCGAAGCATTAAATGGTCTTATTGCAGAAATCAAAGGAACTTTTAACTATGTTGAGGAGTTCAGTTCTGTTGACTATGAATGTTACATTGAGGGGTTTTACAAGCAAACGCACTATAGCATTGCTGTTGAAGAAAAGGAATTGTTTCTTACTCCTTCATCCCTTGAACAAGTGAGGAAATTTGCACAGGATATTACATATTTTGCTGATTTCATATCCCAAATTGAACCTTGGGATGAGGTTGCAAATATGTCTTCAGCTCAGTATGGCAAAATGATTACTGATCCTGAACTTCCGGAACGCATCAGAAAAGCCGTAGATATGAATGACTGTTATTGGGATTCATACTGGCAAAGTATTTCCGAAGCAGCTCATGATATAGTCCGTGAGCATACTAAGGAGGTGTCAGAATGAAACTGACAAAAAAGATTATCGGATGGCACGATTTTCAGGGCAGCGTTGATATAACAGATCCTTGTTACGATAGAGATATCTGGTGCAGAAAGAATGACGTTAGCATTGCTGATGGCGAATATATGTGCATCACTTGGATATATCGTAAGCGTGGTAAGCATCCTGACAGGTGCATTGCTATCATAGGAATCTATCTTGACGGATGTATTCCCGATCAGAAGGATATGGAAATCATAGGTCAAATCGGCGTTGATGCCGAACTTGCAGGGTTCTTTCATAATAAGCCGGACTATGACGACTCACAATGGTCTGATTTTTGCGACAAGCTTCGTGATGGTGACGAATGGATTACAGAGGAAGGATTCTGGAGCTCATCAGGCTATGACGACGGTTGCTACCCTGTTTATGCCTCAAAAGACGAAATCGGGGTTATAAACGCTCTTGAAATAAGATTTATATAAGGAGGTCTCACTGAAATGACAGTATATGATTGGTTTCAGCTTACAGGCGGCGTTATCCTTGCATTAGGATACTTGCCGCAGATAAGACAATTACTTACGACCAGGTCTTGCAAAGACCTGAATATCAATACCTACATATCTCTTGCTGCCGGAATTGGTATGATGGAAATATACGCATACAATTTGTGGGTGAAACATTCTGCTGCTATGTTTTTTGCGACAAACACAATTTCACTTGCAATGGTGGTATATATCATTTTGCTAGTTTTATCCGTTCGCAGAGAATCTGAAAGTAACCGCAAAATCATCAAGGACGCATTATATGCAACAAAGTACATTGATGGTTCGGTTATTATCACGCCTTGTAATGTCAATATGCGTACAAAAGAGGTTATCGACATTGTTCCTTGCTTTTACGATTGTAACAGTACAATGGGCGGTGAATTTGTTCTGATTAACGATCAGGAATATCCGGTCATACAATCCGGAGACAGAGAACCGTTTGACGATAACTTTTGGTACGAATGATGCGGAGGTGTGATTAATGGATTATAGTATAATATTACTCTTTTTTATAGGAATAACTCTGTGCTGCAGGTATCTTTGCAAAATGATCGTTTACTATGTTTATTACAATGATGATGGAGTTCTGATTCCCGGTCTTTTAATCAGGAGACCGCTTTGGGATTTGACTTTTATTCCGTTTGAACGTGGGTGCGGTTTTGATATGCAGAAGATTTACAGAAAAACACGGCATCTTATCACTCCCATGGAGGGTAATAAAAATGAATAGCCGTACATTAACCAGTATTGTGTCATACCCGGAACGTGGTGAAGGCGGCAATAATCGTTATCGCGGTAATTGTTCTCCGAAGCTTATTGAGGATCTGATAGGGTTCTTTAAGCCCCTTGAAATCTGCGATTATATGTGTGGCAGCGGAACTACCAAAGCTGCAGCAGATAAATGCGGTATAAAAAGCCGACTCTATGATTTGCACAGCGGGTTTGACATTGTGAATTGTGAAATTCAGGAGCGTCCTGAGTTCATTTTCTGGCATCCTCCATACTGGGATATTATAAAATATTCGGATGTTATGTATAAGGCATCTGATGTTGAAAGTCGGTATGGATATAACCCGATGCAGTTTGATTTGTCCAGGATACAGAACTGGGAAAGCTTCGTTGAAGCTATGAACTACGCTATGATGAAGCAGTTCGCATCCCTTGAAAAAGGCGGTCGTATGGCAGTCCTTATAGGAGATATAAAGAAAAAAGGAAAACTGTACAGTATGTTGTCTGAGATAGTTAAGCCGGGCTCTCTTGAGAATATCATTATCAAGACCCAGCATAATTGTTTCTCTGACAATACAACTTACAGCGGATCCTTTATCCCGATTCTGCATGAATATGTGATGATAGTTCGCAAGGACAATTCTCTTATTATTCCGGTTATTGCTGTAAAGCAGTCTGTTACCGATATGCGAGATATAAAAGAAGCGTCATGGAAAGATGTTATCGCCTCGGTTCTTGAGGAATGTAACGCTGACGTTCCGCTTTCATACCTTTACGAGCAGATTGAAAATCACGAAAAGACAAAATCAAATAAATGGTGGAAAGAAAAAATCCGCCAAACCTTGCAATGCAATCCTGCGCACTTCCTTCATACCGGCCGCGGTATGTGGAAACTTAACAGGAGTGCGGCATAGTCATATTAAGGGGTGTTACTACGGTAGCACCTCTTTTGTTTATAATTAAAAAATTTTACGAAATCCAGCAGAGCCGAAAGGATCTGTTTTTGATTACAGCAATTTACGGGAGGTGATGCAAATGGTGCAGAGATGTCGGACACCCAAGCCTACGTCTATAAAACAGCTTGAGGGCAATCCGAGTAAACGACAGTTAAATACCAATGAACCAAAGCCGAAAAAAGCTCCGACCTGTCCTAAATGGCTTGATGATGAGGCGAAAAAGGAATGGAAACGTCTTGCGAAGCAGATGGAACAACTCGGTATCCTTACCGAGGTTGATGTGGCGGCATTTGCAGGATACCGCCAAAGCTATGCTCGTTGGAAAGAGGCGGAGGAGTTTATTTCAAAACACGGTGCTATTGTAAAAATGCCGAGCGGATATTGGCAGCAAGTACCACAGGTATCTATTGCACAGCAGTATATGAAACAGATGAGCAAGTTCTGTTTCATATTATCAGGTATTGTCAAGTGAGGCTTTTACAAATCACGGTCTGAATGTTCACGGCGTTATATTTGACGAACTGCACTCACAGCCGAACCGAGAGCTATTTGATGTGATGACAAAAGGCTCCGGTGATGCACGAACACAGCCGTTGTTTTTCCTCATAACAACCGCCGGAACTGACAAGAACAGTATCTGTTTTGAACAGCATCAAAAGGCAGTTGATATTTTAAATGGCAGAAAAGCGGATCCGACATTTTATCCTGTAATATATGGCATTGAATATACCGATGATTGGACGGATGGACGGATGGACGGAACTGGTACAAGGCAAACCCATCGCTTGGACATACTGTTGATATAGAAAAGGTTCGTGCTGCGTTTTTATCGGCAAAGGAAAATCCTGCGGAGGAGAATCTATTCCGTCAATTAAGACTTAATCAATGAGTAAACAGTCGACACGCTGGATGCAGATGGAGAAGTGGGATGCATGCGATGAGGTGATTGATATAAATACATTGCGTGGCAGAGAATGCTACGCAGGTCTTGACCTTTCAACGGCACTTGAACTTACAGTATTCGTGCTTGTGTTCCCGCCGAGAAATGATGCAGAAAAATATATAATAATTCCACATTTTTGGATACCGGAAGAAAACCTTCGTCAGCGTGTACGCCGTGACCATGTGCCGTATGTCATATGGAAGGCAAACGGCTTTATACGCACAACAGAGGGTAACGTGGTTTACTATCGAAGAATTGAGGCGGATATAAAGGAGATTGCAAGCAAGCATGTAGTACGGGAAATAGCTTATGACCGATACAATGCAACACAGATAATTTTGAATCTGCAGGACGAAGGTCTTACTATGGTGCCGTTCGGATAAGGGTTCAAGGATATGAGTCCACAGGCAAAAGAGTTGTATTCACTTGTTCTGAAAGAGAAGATTATACATAACAACCATCCGGTATTAAGATGGAACCTTGATAATGTATGCGTAGAAACAGACGCAGCGGAGAATATAATGCTGTCGAAGAAACACAGCACCGAACGAATAGGCGGATCAGTTGCGTCGGTTATGGCACTTGACCGTGCAGTGAGAAATGTTGGTCAGAATCAAGGGAGTGTTTATGATAATCGTGTAACAATTGTGTTTTGATAAAAAATATTTGCAAAATGCTTGCATAACGCAATACAATGTGGTATAATATAATTGTTAGGAGGCGATAGAGATGGCTAAAACATCAAATATCTTTGCAAGAGTAGAACCTACAGTAAAAGAACAGGCAGAAGTTATTTTAGAACAATTAGGTGTACCAATGTCAAATGCAATAAATATGTTTTTAAGACAGGTGGTTTTGCAGAAAGGAATTCCTTTTGAAATGAAGCTTCCCAAATATCAAATGGTAGACATGAGCACATTAACAGAAGAACAATTTAATGCAGAGATTGAAATGGGTATGCAAGACGTAAATGCCGGTAGAATCATATCCGCTCAAAGCGTGGCAGAGAGAATGAATCAGGAGTATGGCATATGAGTTGGAATGTGTACTATACAGAAAAAGCAGAAAATGATTTGCGAGGCATATATGAGTATATCGCATATAGCTTATTTGTGCCATTAACTGCAAAGAAACAAGTGACAGCAATAATGGAAGAAATATCAAAACTGGACGAGAATCCGCTCAGATTTCCGGTGTATAAAAAAGAGCCGTGGAAAAGCAGAGGATTGAGATTTTTTCCTGTAAACAACTATATGATATTTTATCTGCCATATGAGGATGAGAAAACTGTAACGATTATTCGTATAATGTACGGCGGTCGAAATGTAGAGAAACAACTTAATAATTAAAACTGTAATAAATTTTTTGAAAGCATCTCAGTTTGATGTGCTTTTTTTGTACCCATTTTTAAGGAGAAAACATATGAAACCTATAAAATCAATAATTAAGTCAAGGGATAAGCCGAAGAACCATATGGGTTACAATGTCGGCGGCGGACGATATTTTCCGTTCGGCAGAACGTGGTCAGGTAAATCTATAACGTAACGATCGGCTATGCAGACCACTGCAGTGTATGCCTGTGTGCGTATCATTGCAGAAACGGTTGCAAGTTTGCCATTAAAGGGTTACTTCAATTTCAATTGGTCATTGCCGAAGATAAAACTGCCGCATTTCAAAATAACCTGCTCGTTCAGCCTTAATCCGCCGTCTATGCCGAGGTTCGGTGTTGAGTGGTATAAAATGACACGACCGACACTGTTAGGTATGAACGGCATAAACGCAATGGACGGCGGTGAAGCAGGTGCAGAGACGATACTTCCGCTTAATATGCTGTGGAGCAAGCTTGCACAGATTATGAGCAGCCAAAACTCAAACTCAAAGCAGATAGTAAATAACTATGTGTCTGTAACAGTGAATGCAAATAATTCGGATGCAGATGTGATTGCTGAAACAGTAGCAAAGTAGATTGTGAAGAGTATTGAGAATATGTAAGGGGGAATTGATGCGGATATATATTTAGGCGTAAATAACCGTGCCGAGGTTATGCGTCTGCCTGTCATTCCTCCTGAGTTCACCATATCAAAACCGCAGAATACAGAGGTGTTTGAAACAGTATCACAGGGCGAGCTTCAGCTTATAGGTGTGCCAAAGCTCAAAGGTATCACGATTTCGAGTTTTTTCCGGTACGTGATTATCCCTATCTTCGTGATACTTCTATGAAAGGCTGGGAATATGTGTACAAGATTGATACTTGGATAGCACAAAAGCGTTGGTATTTGAACAAAACAAGCCAGACGTATCAATTCAATGACTTCACTGTAAAGGATTCAATAAAGGAAATATGTGTGGCCTGTCAATCTCAATTGATAATCGTGTACTATACATCTTGATATATCCTCCGCACAGAGGTAATATGACACTATTAAAGCTTGTGCCGCATAAATACCCTGATTTTGAATACAATAAAATCAGGGGGAATCAACTTTATGAATTATACGGAATGAAATTTCAAAATCGTACGGAATAAAATTTGAAATCACGCGGAATGGCATTGCAAAATTTCACCGAATGTGTTATAATGTATTTGAAAAGGAGGCAGATGTATATGAAAAATGATTTATATATACCCCGAATTATAGATAAGCAAATAGAAAAATACTTATCTGCATTTGGTGGAGTTTGTGTTGAAGGTCCCAAATGGTGTGGTAAGACTTGGACTTCAGAATACCATTGTAACAGTAAGATTGATATAGGCGATTCGGCAGGCAACTTTCAGAACAGACGACTTGCAGAAATGTCGCCGGACTTAGTTTTGGAAGGCGAAACACCGAGAATGATTGATGAATGGCAGGAGTGTCCGGCTCTTTGGGATGCTACTCGCAGTCATATTGACAAAAGAGGAAAAAAAGGACAGTTTATATTAACTGGTTCATCTACACCGAAACGAAAAGGAATTATGCATAGTGGCGCAGGTAGAATTGCACGACTCAGAATGAGACCGATGTCTTTGTTTGAATCGGGTAATTCAAGCGGCGTTATTTCTCTTGAAGGTTTATGTAATAACGAATTAAAACCGGCAATGACCGGTGAGGTTGATCTTAAAAAGCTCGCTGAACATATTGTCAGAGGTGGTTGGCCGGGCAATATTTCTGTTCCGATTGAGGATGCCATGTTATTACCTATTCAGTACTTGAATGCTGTTATAGAGGACGATGCTTTTCGTGTTGATGAAATCAAGAGAGATAAAGACAAAATGATGTTGCTCCTTCGTTCTCTTGCCAGAAATGAAAGCACAACCGTTACTAACAAAACCCTGAAAAATGATATTAAGGATATAGATGATAACAATATTAATGTTGACACGGTTGCATCATATCTTGAATTATTCGGCAGATTGTTTTTGTTGGATAATCAAAAGCCTTTTTCTTCTCATGTTCGTTCATCCGTTCGGGTGAAGCAAGCAGAAAAAAGGCATTTTTGCGATCCTTCACTTGCTTGTGCATTGCTTAAATTAACGCCCACACATCTTATAAATGATCTTAATACCTTCGGCTTCTTATTCGAGGCTATGGTTGAGCGAGATTTGAAAATATATGCAGAGTCATTTGGCGCAGAGCTATATCATTATCAAGATTATTCCGGGAAGGAAATTGATGCCGTTATTGAACTTAGTGACGGTCGCTGGGCTGCTTTTGAGATAAAATTGGGTGCAAATCAAATAGATAAAGCAGCAGAAGATCTCGTGGTGCTTAAAAATGCAATTGCTGAAGAGAAAGACGGAAATCCGCCGGATGTGTTATGTGTAATATGCGGTATGTCCAATGCTGCATATAAAAGAGAGGACGGTGTTTTCGTTGTGCCGATTACTGCTCTAAAAAATTAAGTTTATGCAAAAATGCCCTTTCTTTTTGAAATGGATTGACTATTGCGAGAATTTCTGATATAATACTTATATAAGTTTCAAGGTTTCCATAGAGAAATCACAGTTATCAGAGTTTACACAGTGTCATTTACGCTTTGCGTGGATGGCACCTTTTTGTTTTCTTGCCAATTTATTTTGGACATAAGCCAACATCACCTTCGGGTTTTGTTGGCTTTTGTTATATATCAATCTCAGGCGAAAGCCTACAAAGAAAGGAGCATTTTTATGCTACAATGTAAAGATGGTTTCTACACCACATTCGGTTCCTATCCAACGATGCTGGACTATCATGAGGAACAGGCAAAGGAAAGCCGATGGGTGCGCTGCAAGGTTAATGAACTGCAGATTGAACCCCTTGACGATCCTTCCACCATGTACACTCGTCCTACACCGTTTGCATCAGGAATCACAAGCGATGCTGTACAGGATACAGCGGAAAATCTCGGTCTGGCAATGGCGATTGACGGTCATGCGTACCCTGTACGCACAACAGCATACAAAAGCCTGCTTGACAGAGCCAAAATCGGAGGCACCGTTCTTCCGAAACTCAGCCGTAATGTGTTATCAGATGTTCTGAACGAATGCCTGAAGCTTTATCCCTCGGATGCTCTTGTGCTTATAAGAGACCAGAAGGTATCTGCCGTTCACTCCGGTGATGAGGTGGATTATTCTGTATTACCGATTGATGAGCTGCTTGCAACACTTCAGGACAAATTGGATGAACGCTTCCCCGGAAATCAATTTGAAAAAGGATACTCAGACCACTCACTTACAAGTGCCTCGTGGACACTTCCTAATCAGAAAGATGACCTGGTTGGTGATTATGCAAAACACCTTGCTTCCATCGGTAAAGCATATCTTGCGAAAAACCTCATTCCCGGCATCAGATTTATGACCTCGGATACAGGTGTTGCCTCAGCAAAGGTATCAGCATTACTTATGGGTGGACAGTATCCGATTCATATTGGAAGCTGTATTGCGGTTGACCACAGACATCAGTCCAAGGTTGAGGATTTTACTAAAGCACTCGACCAGCTCTTTGCCCAGTTTGGTGATTCGATTGCAAAGCTTCAGAAGCTCACTGAGATTACGCTTACTTATCCGGTTAATGCAATGACAAGGATTTGTAAAAAACTCAGTATGCCGAAGAAAGCAGCTCTCGGAGCTATCCGGATGTTTGAAATGTCATACGGCGGCGGTCCTGCAACTGCACATGATGTGTTTATGGCCATGCAGGAAATTATGTTCCTTCTGAAAACAGAGAATACTCCTGAAAGTAAGCTATTGTTTATCGAAGAGAACCTTGCCAGAACCCTTTCATTTGACTGGGAACAGTATGACCTCGCAAAGGCGGTGAGCTATTGATGGCAGCACCGAAGATTCTGTGTGACACTGCCGGGATGGACAGACCGACTTGGCTGGCTGCTCGTATACACGGTCCAAATGGCGATATACCTTATACTGTCGGCGGCAGCGATGTTGCAGCGATTTTTGGTGTATCACCGTGGACAACACCTCTTGAATTATGGATGATAAAAAAAGGCAGAGCCAAGCCTTCCATTAAAGCAAATGCGAACCAGTTGGAGATGGGACACTTCCTTGAACCTATATGTGCTCACTTTTATGCTGTTAAAACGGGAAATACCGTAATCCAAGACACCAACATGTATCAGCACGCAGACCATGAGTATGCTCTGGCAGACATTGACCGCCGAATTATCCGTGCGGATGACAGTGAGCCGGGTGTTCTGGAATGCAAGAGCTGTACATACCACAATGCTTCCGAATGGGCAAACGATAAATACCCGCTGTATTATGAATTTCAGCTTAGGTATTATCTTGCAGTTCTTGATTTAAGCTTCGGAGATTTTTCTGCATTATGGGGCAATAATCCCGATAATGATATGGCAATGCCGAGACTTACTCGTGATAAAGCCAAAGAGGATATGATTTTTGAAAAGCTTGATGAATGGATTTGGAGTCTCGAACATGACAAACCACCCAAAATGGATAGCATTGCACCCAAGCTCGCACTTGAATCTCTGGCAAGGATTTATGGAGCAAGCGATTCGACTCTCCCGACAATTTATTTGCCTCCAAAGCTTGAGAGCCACGCACGTCGTATCCTAACTCTTCAGGATGAAATTTCATTGTGTAAGGACGACATCAAAAAATACGAAAAGGAGATTGAGGCACATTCAGTGCGAATCGCAGAGTTAATGAAAAATCACGAACATGGTGTTATGGAAACTACCACCGATAAGATACTCATTGATTTTGCAACCAAGACATCAACACGAACAGACACGGCACTGCTCAAGAAAAAGTATCCAACCATTCACAGTGAGTTGGTAACAACCTCTGAAAGCAGAAAACTCAAGTTGTCTGTCCAGCCTTTATAGGCAGAAAGGAACATTATGAATAATTGTATCTTTACTGAAGGATGGGAAAATCGTCTTAACGAGCAGATGCTGACTTATAACCGTTGCAAAAAGAAAGCTTATATTTGTTCTCCTCTTGGAGCTTCAAGCAAAGAGCAGGTGTTGCAGAATATGCAGGATGCAAAGGCGTATATGTATTATGCGTCCGAAGTTCTCGGATGTATTGCAAGAGCACCCCATGCATATCTTCCTGCACTTCTCTGTGACAAAGTACCTGCAGAACGTGCATTGGCTCTTGAGTTCGGATTAAAGCTTCTTGAACATTGCGAACTGCTTCTTGTTTGCGGAGACCGTATCAGCGATGGAATGTTGTCTAAAATTATCAAGGCAGCCAAGCTGAATATGAATATACTTGTCTTCGATGACGATATATACACGCAGACAAAGAAAATCGTAACTTCAAACGGCGGCGATAAATCAATCGTTTCTCTTGACAGAAACCATCCGATGCTGGCGTGTAATGTACGCTTGCACGGGATAGGTGGTGATGTGACTTGAAAAGGTTCTATCATCCAATTGATATGCGCTCAAGAAAAGCAATGACGGATTTCCTTACCAAACACTTTCGCTATTTTACTGCGAACTCCTGGAACGGATCACAATCGTATGCTTGTAATCTCAAAATAACAAGACTCGGTCTTGACTCTGGGATAGTTGAAAAGCTCTTCGATATGATTCAGGTTCAGGAGTTTTTTTATGGGATAAAAGACCTCATAAATGAGTTTGACAGCGAACACAATTATCTGTGGCAGGCGGGCATGAACGGCAGAAGTGGCGGTTATCTGGTCCTTTATCAAGGAACGGCAACCGTATCCGAATATAAATCGTTCTGCACCGCTTGCGGCCAGAAGAACTACAAGAGTGTAAAAGAAAACGGAAATATTTGTGGAAGATGTAAAGCACCGAGCAGAATTGATGTTACTACACCTTCTCTTAATATCTCTGTGTATCCCGGACGCGGAACCGATGACGGTGAAGACTTTGAAGACTGGAACATTGATGATATAAGAGCACGTGTCAGACTGGTTCAGGAACTCGACAAGCTTGCTGATTCCATCGTTGATTATGCTCTTGACTGTGCTAACAATTATACCGTTGAGGATGAGGAGATATTTATTCCCCAGACTCAAAAGGTACTCGTACCTATCGCTTAACGAAAGGAGAAATGATATGTTATGTCAGTTTAGCAGGTTAGTTTACCCCAGCAATGTCGGAAATATCACTCCCGGCAGTTATATGGTGGCAGTTTATACGCCCTGCGAAAAGGTTCTTGACAGTGCTGGAAATTCCGTAACACAGGTTAAAGCAGTCGGTTACTCGCTTCCTGTTTCGGATAAAATTCGGTACGATATGAAAGGTCAATGGAGCAAAAATTCAAAGCACGGACTTCAGTTTGAGGTCGAAACCTACGAGGAAGTGATTAAGCCAACTAAGGAAGGTATTATCGCTTATCTTTCGTCAGGTCAGATTAAAGGTATAGGACCTAAGCTTGCTGAAAGAATATTCGCAGCATTTGGTCTGGAAACCCTTGATGTGCTGGACCAGGCTCCGGAGAAACTTATAAAGATTTCAGGTATCAGCGAATCCAAACTCCAAAAAATTTGCGATTCTTACCTTGCAAACCGAGGTGCCAGAGATGTAATTGCGTTTCTGACTCCTTACGGTATCACACCAAACCGAGCTGTGAAGCTTTATAAGGAATACGGTAAAGATGCTATCAAGATTGTTCAGGAGCATCCGTACCGTCTATGTGAACTTGCAGGTATTGGATTTAAGACAGCAGACAAAATTGCAATGAGTATGGGCTTTGATACAATGTGCCCCGAAAGAATATCTGAAGGGATTTTATACACACTGACCGATGCAGAAACAAGAGGTCATTTGTGTATTGAAAAAGACGATTTTATCAAAGAATGCTTAAAGACACTTGAAACACCTGAGCTTACGGCAGGAATTGTCGGCAAATATGCAAATGAGCTTATAAGCAATCAGAGAATCTGCGTATATGATGATTGTCTGTACAGTGGCAGAACTTATATTGCTGAAAAGGTTCTTGCTATTTACCTTGAAAGACAGCTTGCCATGCAAAAGAAGTTCCGGTATGACAATCTGGATGCGGAACTGGACAAAGAGGAAAAGTTACTTAAAATCAGGTTTGCTCCTGAACAGCGTGAGGCAGTAAAAACTGCTCTTACCAACGGCATCTCCATTATTACAGGCGGTCCCGGTACAGGAAAAACTTCGATTCAGCGTGCTATCCTTGATATTTACAGCCACAACAATCCCAAAAACATCATTTGTTGCTGTGCTCCCACAGGTCGTGCAGCAAGGCGTATGGAGGAATCTACCGGATATGACTCATCCACTGTGCATAAGGCACTTTGCTTAATGGCCGGTGAAGATGGTGAATACGGCAGTCCTGAAAACATTGATGCAGACCTTGTTCTTATTGATGAGACTTCTATGCTGGATATATATTTGTCCGGCAACCTGTTCTCAGCGTTAAAACCGGACACACAAGTGATTTTTGTTGGTGATGCAGACCAGTTACCCTCTGTGGGTCCCGGAGCCGTTCTGAACGAAATGATAGGCTGTGGACGCATACCTACCGTGAGACTGGAAAAGGTATTCAGACAGTCAGCAGGCAGTCGCATTGCTACTAACGCAAAGCTTATCAAGCAGAACAATGTCGGGCTTGAGTATGGTGATGACTTCCAATTCATTGATTCGAGCGATATTACTGTTTCGGCAGACCTCATTGCTCAGATGTATGTTGAGGAAGTCGGGAAATATGGTGTAGATAATGTCGCACTGCTTACTCCGTTCAGGCAACGAACCGAAACGGGTGCCAATGCTCTTAATGAGAAAATCCGTGATATTATCAATCCATGTTCACCTGATAAACCTGAGATTACCCACGGAAGAAGACTATTCCGTCAGGGTGATAAGGTAATGCAGATTAAAAACCGTGATGATGTCAACAACGGAGATATTGGATACATTACCCGTATTGAAAGTTGTGCCGGTGATAAAACCGCATATATTGACTTTGGTGATGGCAGAGTTAAGGAATATGATTCCACCGAGCTTGACCTTATAGACCTCGGTTATGCTTCTACCATACATAAGGCTCAAGGTGCGGAATATAAGTCGGTTATCATCAATCTGCAGAAGGCACACTATGTTATGCTTACAAGACCGCTTGTTTATACGGCAGTAACCCGTGGTAAAGAACGTGTTATATTTGTCGGTGACCGAAAGGCATTATGTACTGCTATCAAACGCACGGATACTGAAAAACGAGGCACACGCCTTGCAAAAAGAATTCGTGAATATTCAAAATCTTAGCTCTTGAAAGGAGAATTACAATGGCTTCTATTTTATCTCAACTTCTGAAAAAACAGGCAGATATAAAGGAACAGATTGCAGCAAACAGTCTTCCGCTTGATGAACTGCTTGTGATGCAGGAACTTAATTATCGTATCAGTGTATTGGAAACATTCCAATCGCTTGTAAAAACAGCACCGCTTTCAATGGATACATCGGTACTTGGACAGCACTACAATATTTTTGATGTTTCGCTCCGTTATCTTTTGAAAGACCACAAATTCGGTATTGCTACCGATGACAATGGGAAAAAGAGACGCGAGACTGCGGAAAAGGCTGTTACAGATATTATTTCTGCAAATCAGAAGAAATTCACCAGTTTCGTTGCAGAAACGCAGGATCAGTATAAGAGGTATATTTCGGAATGCGCCAATACGGTATTGCCGATGTGGCTGCAGTTCAGAGATACCTATATAACAATAAATTTACAGGAGGCTTAAATCATGAGTCAAAATAACTCGAATGACAAGAAAGCGGCTATGATGCCGTACATAGAGGACATAAACAAGGTTGAGGGATTTGATCCTACACCTTTCGCTGTAGAATATACAGACCTTAAAACCGGAGAGACACGCAAAAGACTTCCGGTAGTGATACGAATAGCTATATTCAGGATGAAATACAATCAGGGTAAGATTGCGGTGCAGGCACAACCTGTAAGCGGTGGTTTTGTTGCAACTGCAAGAATATATCCAAGCTACAAAGATGGTCCGGATGAATTTCTTGCAGAAGCGTCTGCGTTCAGAAGTCCTCTTCCTGATAAACCATCCGTATCTCCCCGTGAATGGGCACAGACAGCAGCAGTCGGCGTTGCACTGCGTAATGCAGGTTTCGGTGTGCAGTTTGATGTTGCAGGAGAAGATGTCGTTGAAACAATGGGAGACGATATAAACCTTACTCCAAATACGACAACAGAAACCACTGTACCTACATCTGAGACAGTTGCTCCCGGTACTGTAAGTGCAGAAAACTCTGTAAATACGGATGAAGAATACACAGTTGATCCAACCTTTACCGATGCAGCTCCAAAAGAGTTGTCCCTTGAGGAAAGGGTTGAGGAAGCAATGAAGGTTCCTTGTCCGATTACAAAGCATAACGGAAAATCGCTTGGTGAAGTCTTACGGGAAGACCAGAACGCTATTGTATGGATAGCTACCAAGTTCAGCGGTGATGAAAAAATAAAAGAAGCCGCACAGCTTATATGCGACTATGCAATGGCTCAGACTCAGGAAGCAGCCAATGAATAACAAACCCGGTGAATCAGGGGGTGGTCACAGGCCATCCCCGGAAAGGAGGCTGTATGGAGAAATTTCATATTACGGATGTAATATCATTGCTCGGTTTACCGATGCCGTCAAACGGACGAAGTTCGTACTATATTCAGTGTCCGTGTTGCGATGATTCGCCACGAAATAAGCATCTTAACATTAATGTGAAGAAAGATGTTTACAGATGTCCGAGATGTGGTATTTACGGCGGGATTTTCGACTTATATGCGTTATATACAAATACACCGAGAGACAAAGTCCATAAAGAACTTCTCAAAAGGCTTGGTTCTCCCGAAAAAGTCGAACGCAAGAAAAAGACAGTTATACCAACTCCCGTTATTGACTGTCCTGTTACGGACATTGAAGCTCGTCATGCGACATACACTGCATTATTGGCAAAACTATCACTTGCGCAGGACCACAGGCAAAATCTTATAAATCGTGGACTCAGTGATGAAAACATTGTGAAACTTGGTTATAAAACGACTCCTGTTGTTGGTATGACGGCTATCGCCAAACAGCTTCAGTCTGAGGGATGTTATCTTGCAGGTGTACCCGGTTTCTATCGTACTTCTGCCGGGGAATGGTCTTTTTATCAAAACGAGAGAGGTATTCTCATTCCTGTCCGGGATATGCAATGCAGAATACAAGGGCTTCAAATCCGCAGAGACAATGTTGAAAAGCGTAAATTCAGATGGGTTTCAAGTACCGATATGAAAGACGGGTGCCGAGCTGAAAGCTGGACTCACATTGTCGGTCCTGTAAGACCTATGTCACTACTTACCGAAGGACCCATGAAAGCTGATGTCGTACATACGCTCACGGGACTTACAGTTATAGCAGTTCCTGGAGTAAATACGCTGACACAGTTGGAAAAGACTCTTACTGTTCTTAGGAAAGAAGGATTAAGCGAAATAATGACAGCCTTCGATATGGATATGGCTACAAACTACTATGTCAGGGATGCTTATAAGAAATTGCTTGAGCTTCTTGGAAATATGAATTTCAAGTACGGAACCTATGTGTGGGATCCAAGGTACAAAGGACTCGATGATTTTGTTTGGGAATATTTACTCAAACGCAGAAAATCACAGTAAGTATGGAATGAGGTATGGCACTGTGCTATGCCTCATTTTATATGCTCATTCGATAGATTAAAACGCATTTTTGTTGTAAATACGCATTTTATAATGTGTAATTTATATAGTATAATAAAAACTGGAGGTATTCAAAATGTTAATTTCAATTGACCACGGTAATTCTGCTATTAAAACCGTGAACCACTCTTTCATTTCGGGGTTATCCGAACATACTGTAAAACCGCATATCAATGACGAAGTTCTGGAGTATGATGGACGCTACTGGACGCTCAGCAGTAAAAGAATTACATATATGATGGACAAAACCGAGGATGAAAGATACTTTATTCTTACATTGTTCGCCATTGCCAAAGAACTTGAGTCTACGGGCAGATATGTGCCTGTAGAAACCGTTGACCTCGCTGTAGGTCTTCCACCGGAGCATTACGGCGTATTAAAGGACCGTTTTGCAAATTACTTCAAAAGAGAAAATGAGGTTCGTTTCGTTTATAACGACAAACCGTACTGCATTGTTATCAATCACGTTATGGTATTTCCGCAGGCTTATGCGGCAGTTGTTCCTAAAAGCAATCTTATTGTTAATACAATGAGAATGTTTATTGTAGATATTGGCGGATACACTACTGACGTATTGCTTCTTCGTAACGGCAAACCGGACATGCAGTTTTGCCGCAGTCTTGAATCAGGTATCATCACCATGAATAACGAGATTGCGCGAAAAGTTAATATTCTGCACAATATGAATATTGATGATGAGCATGTCAGTGCGGTGCTCAGCGGAAAAGAGACAATTCTCCCACAAGAGGTAAAAGATGCAATCGTTGCAGAAACGAGGATACACGCCAAAGGCATTTTGGATCAACTCCGAGAACTGCAGGTTGATCTGCGTTCTAATCCGGCAATATTTGTTGGTGGTGGCAGCATTTTGCTTCGTCCGTTTATAGAGAATTCTCCCTTAGTTGCGAAGGCTGAATTTATTTCTTCAACAAATGCTAATACAATAGGATATGATATGCTTGGACGGATGAAGCTTTCTAAACTAACCTCGTAGAACAGGGGGATTGTAATGTTCAAGGACGGTAAATATCGCTATTCGCTTGGCTTTGGCGGCAACACAGAAAAAGAAAGACGTGTCGGAGAGCTTCTGGAACGGCTTGGGAATCGTAAGAGCAGTTTAATTGTTGATGTGCTGAGCGAATATATTGACAAACACCCAGAGCTTGAAAATGCTCATGGGAAAATCGAGATAAAAATCACGGCATCACCATCTGCTCACAGTAAAGAAAAAATTGAGCAAATGGTACGGGAATTGGTTGCTGAAACAATAGCAAATATGCAAATCACTGATAACACACAGACTGCTGCCAATAGTATTGATGCGGATAGTCTGGATAAAAATATTGCTATAATGCTTGATAATCTTGACCAGTTCTAAATATAACCAACAATAAGCCTGTACTACTGTTAGTCAGGCTTATTTGTTTTGTAGGTTAATTTTCTTGGTAAAATAATGCTCATAAACCACTATTACTGCGTATACCCAACCACCTAAGCGCACCGCATTGTCGAAATATGATGTATAATATATTATAGAGGAGAAGATTAAAGTGGATTATGTTGCATTAGGAAAAAACATAAAGAAATATCGCAAAATTCAAGGACTTTTGCAAAAAGATCTCGCAGCAATGACAAATTACAGCGATTCCTATATAGGTCAATTGGAAAACAATAGAACAACACCCAGCCTTGAAGCAATTGTGTCAATTGCAAATGCCTTAAATGTTACGGTTGATCAGTTGCTTGTTAAAGACAGCAAATTTCCTGAAAAGATTTATTTAAAGGATATATCAGATAGAATTGAGAAGTATTCGCTTGACAAAAAACTTGTTGTTTGTGATATGATTGTTAGTCTTTTAGATCATTTTGACAAATACGATTCATCAAAATAGGAGGCTACATATGATAAGGAGATATTGTTAAAGTAAAGACTACAAGAAAATATAAAATCAAATGTAAATGGGCAACTTTGCAGTTTGTTCATTGTTTGTATTGCGTTAAACGGTTATACCCCGCACAGGTGAGGTATGGCCGTTTTTTGTTTTCTTTCGAGAAAGGGGGTGATTCCAATGTTTTAATGACTGTGGTTTCTCATTTAATATTTACTAATCACAGCATGCCATCATGGCATGTTGCACACCTGTCGTGGTGGTGTGCCGAAAAGGAGGCATCATCATGTATCACAGACAGGTCGATGGTGAGCATGACGCTTTGCGTGCGCGGTTCACTGTATGGTTAGAAAAATTAATAAAAAACGCAAAAATTAATTATTTAGAGGAATACAAAAAAGAGGTTATCACAATATCTATTGATAGTTTGTTTGAGGATGAATTTTTGGTTGACTATAAAGATATTCCGATACCTGTTGGAAAAGATGAATTCGATTTTGAAGAAGAACGGTTAGCGAAGGCATTTTATGAGTTACCTTTGATGAAACAAAAAATTTTAAAAATGCTATTTGTGGATGAGGTCAAGCCCGAATTCATCGCAAAACATCTCAATTGCTCTCCTCAGTATGTGTACAATCAGAAATTAAGAGCAATTAAATTGTTGCGGAAGAAGCTTGGAAAAGGCGGTGGTGATTCATGACAAGCAATGATTTCCATTTTGTTTTACAAGCTGCTATTGCTGGTGAGCATAAAGCACTAGAAAAGATTATTGAGATGTATGAACCATTGATAAACAAATATTGTTTTATTGATGGTGAATATGATGAAGATCTACGTCAATACATACTCATTCGGATAGCACTAAAAATATCTAAGTTTAATATATAAAATTAAGGTCTCGGAGAAATCCGGGACCTTTTTCAAAAAATTTTTTTCAAGGTGGTTAGATTTATGTTTTTTTTACTGTTCTTACTTAATGAAAAGACATCCCTAATGCTCTTTGACAACTTAATATTGAATCTGACCGGTACATTCCTCTATTGAGAGCGGCTATCCGTCTGCGTGGCGAACAGAACCAAGAGCACTTATATGTGGGTGGCTTCCATATAACGCGATGACAAGTAGAGGGTATAATGATACTTCCGTAAACCGCGGCTCGGCCATAGTGAAGGCGGAGAGATGAGATTTCTATGGACCTGTAGCCACAGGCGCCGGACAGCATACTCAGTTCATGACACTGTTCACGATACATACCGTGAACGAAAGGAGGAGTGGAAATGCTTAGTTTGTTATATATGATTACTGACTGGTGCCTGACTAAAAAAAATGATAACAAAGAAGAATATGTTTTTACGGACAGAGAATTAACTTTGGAAAGTAGGAAAATACTCGATAAGATTGCAGTAACAATGCTGCGAACGGAAATTGATAATGCTATTATAATAAATGGATTGTTAAAGCTATCTAAAATAGAGCGTATAATCATAATACTTAACATATTAAATGATGTAGCTCTACTGGAGATAGCTTTTTTGTTGGATACGAATATTAACAGTGTTTATGTTCAAAAGAAAAGTGGATTAGAAAAACTAAAAGTGGAATTAAACGAGCATTTTCACTGTGGAGTGCTAAAATATAAGGAGGTTGAATAAAAATGATGCAAAAAACCGACCGAATCATTGACAAAAACGAAGATTTAGTGTATACTATAAAGGAAGTAGCAGGACTACTTAAAGTAAATAAGAATTATGTCTATGCTTTGATTAATAAGGGCTTACTTCGTTCTACAAAGCTCGGATGCAGAAAAGTTACAAGAAAAGCACTGATAGAATTCTTAGAGAAAAATGACGGTTTGGATTTCGATGAGATATTAGCCACGAAACCCGATGAAGGTGTTCAAAAATAACCTCCGTGGGAAACAAAATTTACGTGGGAAATCCGTGGGAAATGCTAAAATCGTCAGGGGCAAAAAGTCCCACAAACGCAGTAAATACGAGGTGATCGCAAATGCAGTTTCAAGACGAAGCAAGACACGGTAAGGGCTTTGAAGGTATGCTTAAGAGATACTTCGGTTAATTTAATCAAGTAAAATAAGGGTTTGGAGATTCTCCAAACCCTTTTGTTATGCCATTTTCTATGATGCCTATTTAAAACCGAATCTTAAATATTACTCGGTTTACAAATCAGTTTTTATTTCTCAAGCAGGCTTTCCCCTGTCATTTCCTCAGGCTTGTCAAGCCCCATAAGGTCAAGCATGGTAGGCGCCAAATCCGCAAGCCGTCCGTTTTTCAACTTCTTATCGTCTGCTCCCACAAGGACAAGAGGTACAACATTTGTTGTATGTGCCGTAAACGGAGACCGTGTATCATAATCCACCATCTGATCCGCATTGCCGTGATCAGCGGTAATCAGCGCAACTCCACCCATTTCAAGAATTGCATCAACAGTCTTTCCGACACAGGTATCAACGGTTTCAACCGCCTTGACCGCCGCATCAAACACACCCGTATGTCCGACCATGTCACAGTTCGCATAGTTCAAAACAATTAAATCGTACTCGCCGCTCTTGATTCTCTCAACAACCTTTTCACACACCTCGGGTGCGCTCATTTCCGGCTGTAAGTCATAGGTCGCAACCTTCGGAGAATTTACGAGCACTCTGTCCTCGCCTTCATACACCTCTTCAACGCCGCCGTTGAAGAAGAATGTAACATGAGCATACTTCTCTGTCTCGGCAATTCTGAGCTGTGTCATTCCTTTTTTGCTCACATACTCGCCAAAGGTATTTATCAGAGTTTCAGGCTTGAACGCAACCTCTACATTGGGCATTGACGCATCGTACTGAGTCATACATACAAAAAATGTCTTAAAGAAATTCCGCTCAAAGCCGCTGAAATCCGGGTCAACTATCGTACGGGTTATCTCTCTTGCACGATCGGGTCTGAAGTTGAAGAATACAACAGAATCATTTTCGCCTATTGTACCGACGGGGCTTCCGTCTCTTTCAATAACAGTCGGAATAACAAATTCATCGGTAACATCATCATTATAGCTGGATTTAATCGCAGTTACCGCACTTCCGCACTTGTTTCCTTCACCGAGAACCATGGCCTTGTACGCCTTTTCAACTCTTTCCCAGCGGTTATCTCTGTCCATTGCATAATATCTGCCCATAACCGTGGCAATATCACCGACACCGATTTCACGAATTTTCGCCACAAGCTCCTCTGCAAAATCCGCCGCAGACGAAGGCGGCACATCACGTCCGTCCAGAAATGCGTGAACATATACCTTGGAGATGCCGTTTCTCTTTGCCATATCCAAAAGTCCGTACAGGTGTGTGTTATGGCTGTGCACTCCGCCGCTTGACAGAAGTCCCATCAGGTGCAGAGCCGTGCCGTTTTTCTTGCAATTTTCCATAGCGGCACAGAGGACGGGGTTTTCAAAAAAGTCTCCGTCATTTATTGATTTTGTAATTCTTGTAAGCTCCTGATAAACTATTCGTCCGGCACCGATGTTGGTATGTCCCACCTCAGAGTTACCCATCTGCCCTTCGGGCAAACCCACGTCCATACCCGAGGCATGAACAATGGAGTTCGGACATTCCTTCAAATATTTATCAAGATTCGGGGTATTTGCGGCATAAATCGCATTCCCCTCGTGACGCTCGTTTACTCCGAAGCCGTCCATTATAATTAAAGCATATGGTTTTTTGCTCATCTGTATTTCAAAGCCTTTCTGTAATAATCTTAACAAAGCTGCCGCACAAAGTGCGGCAGCTTTGAGCTATTCTTTATTTTGCCGCATCAACAATAACAGCAAAATCATCGGGCTTAAGGCTTGCGCCGCCGATAAGACCGCCGTCTATGTTCGGCTTCGCCAAAAGCTCTGCTGCGTTTCCTGCATTCATGCTGCCGCCGTACTGAATACGGATCGCATCGGCTACCTCTACACCATACAGACCCTTGATCGTCTCACGGATAATTCCGCAAACCTCATCCGCCTGGTCAGCAGTAGCCGTCTTGCCTGTACCGATTGCCCATACCGGCTCGTATGCAATGACAACATCCTTCGCATCAGCTGCATCAATCTCGAGGAAAGCAATCTTTGTCTGACGGCGAACCGTATCATCCATTATTCCCTGCTCACGTTCGGTCAGGCTCTCTCCCACGCAAACGATAGGCTTAAGACCTGCAGCGATTGCCGCCTTTGTACGGAGGTTTACGGTTTCATCTGTTTCTCCGAAGTACTGACGTCTCTCCGAGTGACCGATGATAACATACTCTACGCCTGCCTCCTTAAGCATATTTCCGGCAAGCTCTCCCGTGTATGCGCCGCTCTCCTTAAAATGCACATTCTGTGCGCCGACCGCAATATTGGTACCCTCTGCCGCCGACACTGCCGACGGAATACAAATCGCCGTAGGACAAACAACAACATCGCAAGCCGCATCAGCAACCTTCGGCGCAATAGCCTCTACCAAAGCCTTTGCCTCGGACGGAGTCTTATTCATTTTCCAGTTTCCAGCAATAATCTTTTTTCTCATTGTATATCTGCCTTTCGTAGAATTTTATTGACTCATACCGCCGCAAAAATTGCGGCGGTATGTGATTTTTATAAATTATTTCTCGTCAAGAGCCGCAACACCGGGAAGCTCCTTGCCTTCGAGGAATTCCATTGAAGCACCGCCGCCGGTGGAAATATGCGACATCTTATCGCCGAAGCCGAGCTGATTTACAGCCGCCGCACTGTCACCGCCGCCGATAATTGTGGTAGCATCGGTGTTAGCCAAAGCTTCTGCTACAGCGATGGTTCCCTTTGCAAGGGTCGGGTTCTCGAACACGCCCATAGGACCGTTCCAAACAACCGTCTTAGCAGACTTAACCGTCTCTGCAAACAACTCACGAGTCTTTTCACCGATGTCAAGTCCCATCTTATCCGCAGGAATCGAGTTTGACGGAACCGTCTCAACCGATATTTCAGCGTCGATGGGGTTCGGGAATTCGGAGGCTACAACGGTATCTACCGGCAGGAGCATTGTCTTTCCGAGCTCCTCTGCCTTTTTCATCATATCCTTGCAGTATTCAATCTTCTCATCATCAACCAGAGATGTTCCAACCTCATAGCCCTTTGCCTTCAAGAAGGTGTACGCCATACCGCCGCCGATAATGAGCGTATCACATTTTTCAAGCAGGTTTGAGATAACATTGAGCTTATCCGCAACCTTAGCACCGCCGAGGATTGCAACCAGCGGGCGTGTGGGATTGTCGATTGCATTGCCCAGGAAATCAAGCTCCTTTCCGAGCAGGTAGCCTGCCGCACAGGGGCTTAAATACTCGGTAACTCCAACCGTTGAGCAATGCGCTCTGTGCGCACTTCCGAAAGCGTCGTTCACAAAGACCTCCGCAAGAGATGCAAGCTCCTTGCTGAAATTCTCCTCGTTCTTTGTTTCTTCTTTTCTGTATCTGGTGTTCTGAAGCAGAACAACATCGCCGTCCTTCATATTTGCAACGGCAGCCTTTGCCTGTTCTCCGACAACGTTGTCATCTGCGGCAAAAACAACATCTACACCCAAGTGCTCGGAAAGGCGAGCGGCAACAGGCGCAAGCGAAAGCTCGGGCTTAGGCTCGCCCTTGGGCTTGCCCATGTGAGAGCAGAGTATAACCTGCGCGCCGTCTGCAATAAGCTTCTTAATCGTAGGCAGCGCACCCTTGATTCTTGTTTCGTCGGTAATTTTTCCGTCCTTAATCGGAACATTAAAATCACAGCGAACCAATACCTTTTTACCCTTTACCGAAATATCATCGATAGTCTTTTTGTTCATTTGTAATTCCTCCAAACTCTATTTTAATTCTCCGCTCGGCGGAGCTAATTTTATACAGCTTTATTCCCGAAAGCATCAGCCATACTATGGAAAATGTATCATTCAAACCATACCACTTATCATTTTAACCCAAAGTTGATAATTTATCAAGTAGTTTCTGCGTATTTATATAAATTTCAGCAATTTTTCCAATCAATACAGCCTGCAATATATGTTTTACTTAAAAAATGCTGCCGAAGCACAGCGGAAAAACCGTATTGCGTTGCGGCAGCACAAAGGCTTAATATATCTATAAAATGCAGTAATCCGTAAGCCGGGTTCTGTCGTGGATGGTCATCTATCTGGGACGAATGTCACCACTCGCCTCAAGCCGCCGTATCCGGAGATGTCGGGCCAACTTAGCCTCCGTGTCAGGCGTTGCTCCGAATGGGGTTTACAGCGTTCCCATGTCACCATGGGAACGGGTGAGCTCTTACCTCGCCTTTTCACCCTTACCCGCAGCGCAGGCGGTAATTTTCTGTTGCACTTTCCCTGGAGTCGCCTCCGCAAGCCGTTAGCTTGCATTCTGCCCTGTGGAGCCCGGACTTTCCTCATACACGGTCACCCGTGCACGCAACCATCTGTATTACTGCATCTTATATGCCAAAATACTTAAAGAAGTGTAACCTTGATTACTTCGGGCATTTCGGAGATAGCCGCAATGGACGCGGAATCGCACTTTCCGTCAACGTCAATCATTGTATAAGCGTTATCGCCCTTGCTCTTGTTGAGCATATTTGCGATATTTACGCTATCTAAAACATCGGTAATCTTCTTTATCATGCTGGGCACATTCTTGTGCAGAATCGTAATTCTGTCGCCGGTCTTCTTGCCCATATCGCAGTTGGGGAAGTTAACGCTGTTCTTGATGTTTCCGTTTTCAAGGAAGTCCTTAATCTCGTTCGCCGCCATAACCGCACAGTTTTCCTCGCTCTCGGGCGTGGACGCACCCAGATGAGGCATGCAGATAACCTTGTCATTCTTAAGCAGAGCCTCTGATGCAAAGTCTGTAATATATGTCGCTAAAGCACCGTTCTCCAGAGCCTCCTGAACATCCGTCTCGTCTACGAGGTCGCCTCTCGAGAAGTTTAATAGTCTCGAACCCTTCTTCATATTTGCAAAGGCTTCGGAATTGAACATTCCCTTGGTGGACGGGGTGGACGGAACATGAATCGTAATATAATCCGCCTTCTGCAAAACCTCGTCCAAGCTGTTTGCCTTATGCGCAAATCTTGTCAGATGCCAAGCCGCATCAACAGAGAGATACGGGTCAAAGCCCACAACATCCATACCGAGGTGATGTGCGGCGTTTGCAACACGCACACCGATTGCGCCGAGGCCAACTACGCCGAGGGTTTTTCCCTCTATTTCGGGGCCGACAAAGTTCGACTTACCCTTTTCAACCAGTGCGCCTACAGCGTCACCTTCGCCGGCGAGAGTCTTTGCCCATTCAATACCTTGAACAATCTTTCTTGAGGACAGAAGCAGTGCCGCAATAACAAGCTCCTTTACAGCATTTGCATTTGCGCCGGGAGTGTTGAAAACAACAATACCTGCGTCCGTACACTTGTCAATCGGAATGTTATTTACACCTGCACCTGCACGGGCAACCGCTCTCAGGCTCTCCGGAAGCTCCATGTCATGCATTTTATAGCTTCTGAGAATAATGCCGTCGGGATTATCTATCTCATCGGCGCAGTTATAATTTGAATCAAGTACAGCAAGACCCTTTTTGGAAATTTTGTTTAATGTCTGAATCTGATACATAATTATCGTTTCCTTTCAATAAATTGAAATCTCAAATAAAATTGAAATCTAAAATAAATCACAAAGCCGCATATGCAAAGCCTTAGTTATTCATTTCAAAATCCTTCATAAAGTCAACCAGCTTTTCCACACCCTCTGTCGGCATAGCGTTGTAAATGCTGGCTCTCATTCCGCCGACGGTTCTGTGTCCCTTAAGGTTTACAAAGCCGCGAGCCTTAGCCTCTGCGATGAACTTCGCATTAAGCTCATCGGAATCGGTTACAAACGGCACATTCATCAGCGAACGATCCTCAGGAACAACGGTACCTCTGAACATCTTTGAGCTGTCGAGGAAGTCATACAAAAGCTTTGCCTTCTTAACGTTTATCTCATGGATAGCCGGAATACCGCCCATATTCTTAACCCACTCATATACGAGCTTGCAGATATATATAGCATATGTCGGAGGTGTGTTGTACATCGAACCGTTATCGGCATGTGTCTGATAATTGAGCATAATCGGAGTCATATCCATTGCGTCGCCGATCAAGTCCTCTCTGGCGATAACCGCAGTAACACCCGCAGGACCCATGTTCTTCTGTGCGCCGGCGTAAATCAGACCGAACTTGGAAATATCAACCTCTTCCGAGAGGATACATGATGACATATCCGTTACAACAACAGCGTCTCCGAAATCGGGCATTGTATTGTAATGCGTACCGTAAATTGTGTTATTGTATGTAATATGAACATAGTCCGCACCCGGTGTCAGCATTGTCTTGTCAACCTTGGGAAGATATGCGAACGTCTTGTCCGCACTGGATGCAATGATATTTGCATCGATATACCTTGCAGCCTCCTGCTGTGCTTTCTTTGCCCACTGTCCGGTGATTACATAATCAGCCTTTTTGTTCTTGCTTGCAAGATTCAGCGGAACCATTGAAAACTGTGTGGATGCACCGCCCTGAAGGAACATTACCTTATAATTATCCGGTATGTTCAAAATCTCGCGGAACAGAGCCTCTGCCTCATCGATTATCGCCTGATACTCCTTGGAGCGATGGCTCATCTCCATTACAGACTGTCCGCTTCCGTTGCAGTCAAGCATCTCCTTCTGCGCACGTTCCAATACTTCAAGCGGCAGCATAGAAGGGCCTGCTGAAAAGTTATAAACTCTACCCATTTTTAAAAAACCTCCTGCTATATAATTAAAAATTTTTACATAGTAAATAAAGTTAAGTAATAAAATGTTTAAAAATTAACATTGTCTTTCTATTATATACCTAAACTTTTAAAAGGTCAATCTTTTTTTTGAAAATACTGCGAAATAGCCCAAAATTTTAGTTTTCTGCATACCTGCTTCCGCAAAATCCACAATGAATTCGATTTTGCTGTCCGACTTTTAACAAAATTATACCTATATAATATAGAAATAAGGACTCCCAAATATATTGAAAGTCCTTATTTATATCTGAAAAATTGTTAGGGGCAGCCGAAAATCATCATTCTCATAAGCTGTCAACAAATTATTCCCATTTCACTTTCCATCTTTCCTTGTATGCACCCGAAGGTGCGCCGTATGATTTACCGCAGATATACTTGGAGCCTCTCATCCTTTCCGAAAGCAGTTCGTCAAATTCAGCAGCATCAAAGGGGAGACTTATCTCTGAATTATTTTTCCATTCCGACAAATAGGCGGCATTAGACAGCATAAGCTCATATATTCCGTCAGTACCCGGCGCAATAAGCTTCGCACCGTTTAAAACCGCATCGGCGAAATTCTGAAGAATTCCCCTATGCGCCGTCTCCGACTCCTCCTGCTTAAGCTCCGAATACTCAAAAGGTATTTTGGGAAAGCCTTCCTCCGATGTTTTACAAACCTCATCAACGGACTTATTCAGCCTCCACCACTTCATAACCCCGTTTTCAAGCACAAGCTTACCCAAATCCCCGGATATTTCCAGGCGGTTTGTGCCGGGATATTCACCGGTAGAGGATATGAATATCCCCTGAGCGCCGTTTTTGTATTTCACGATAAGCTTTGCATTGTCCTCGACCTCGATATTATGATATTTCGCCACATCACAAAACGCCGTAACGCTTTCGGGCATTCCGCATATCCATTGCCATAGATCAAGATTGTGGGGTGCCTGATTCAACAGTACGCCGCCGCCCTCGCCTGCCCAGGTCGCTCTCCAGTCACCGGAATCGTAATAGCTTTGCGTTCTGAACCAATTTGTAATAATCCACACCGTACTTCTGAGTTCGCCCAGCTGTCCGCTCTTTACCAGCTCCCTTGCCTTTATAAAAAGCGGATTTGTGCGCTGATTAAACATTATCCCAAAAACGCTGCCGTATTTCCGGGCGGCAGCGTTCAAGGCAATCGCCTTTGAAACAGATATATCAACAGGCTTTTCAACCAGCACATGCTTACCCTTTTCAAGAGCTCTTTCGGCAATATCCGCATGAAGTCTGTGCGGAACGGCAATTATCACGGCATCAATATTGTCATTTTCAAGCATTTTAAGGTAATCATCATAAATCAAAATATCGGGGTGCGCTACGGCAAAGCGAAAGCGCTTATCCGAATCAATATCACACACCGCCGAAAGCGTCATTCCGGCAATATCACCGTTCAAAATGCAAGCGGCGTGAGCCGACCCCATATTTCCTATTCCGATTACCGCCGTTCTTATATTCCTCATAAGGCTATCACCTATTTATTTCCGCCGTATGATCCGCTTGTGTCGGCATATACAGTCCTTACTCCTGTTTTCGCCTTGGACGAAGCAACCTTTTTCATGAGCTCAGCGTAAAACACATCTTCATCAATCGGAATCTCAACCGCCTTACCCAGAAACGCCGAAAGATGCATTGCATTTGAAAGCATAAGTCCGTTAATTCCCTCTCTTCCGTCGGCAACAAGGCTGCCGCCTCGGAGAATCGCATCCGCCCACGCATTAATCACGCCGACATGCTGAGGATTCTCTCCGTCCGTTTCAACCTCAGATAAGTTTCCATTCACCGTTGCAAACGGCAATGTGTTTGTTCTCGAAAACTCCTGCTCCGTCATTTCGTATTCATCGAGCATTAGCTTATTGTTCTCAACTATCATCTTTGCCCTATCCATTTGGATTTCAAGACGGTTCGTGCCGTGACCGTCACCCGTTGTGGTTACAAACACTCCTGTGGCTCCGTTCTCAAATTCCATGTACGCTGTTACGTCATCCTCCACCTCTATGTCATGCCATTTTCCAAAATGGAGGTGCGCTTCAACCGTTTTCGGCAAGCCGCAAATCCACTGCAGCATATCAAGCTGATGCGGACATTGGTTTAGCAATACACCGCCGCCTTCGCCTGCCCAGGTCGCTCTCCAGTTACCCGAATCGTAGTAGATCTGCGGTCGATACCAGTCGGTAATAATCCAATTTACACGCCGTATCTCACCGAATTCTCCCGACTTCACCAATTCCCGAAGCTTTCTGTAGATGCAGTTCGTCCGCTGATTAAACATCATCCCGAACACAACCTCCGGGTGACGGTCTGCCTCCTCATTCATCTCTCTGACCTGCTTTGTATACACTCCCGCAGGCTTTTCGACCATGACATGTATTCCCCTTTTCATACACTCAATGGCATACTTCGGGTGGTCGTAATGCGGAACGGAAATAATACATGCATTTATCATTCCGCTGTCCAGCATTTTTATTGCATCGTCAAAATATTCTATTCCGTCAGCCAGATTTTCTTTTCCCCATTTAATACGTTCGGGGTTAACATCGGCAACTGCCGCAAGGCATACCTCGGGACATTTTCCATCCACTATATTCCGGGCGTGCGACGTCCCCATATTTCCAAGTCCGATAATACCAAGCTTAATCTTTTCCATAATCAAAACCCTTTCGTCGTTAAATAATCATAGCTGCGCTTTAAGCAGTCAAAGGGATCTTCCCCGTTACAGTTGTCCTGTTCGACAAGCATATACTTCGTTCCGGCTGCCTCAGCCTTTTTGAAAACTCTGTCAAAATTTATGTTTCCCTCACCTACAACAGCCATGTTCCGTCCGTAGGCAAAATCCTTAAGGTGTATACAGGGAACTCTGCCTGAGAATTTTTCGATCCAATATCCCGGGTCGCCGCCGCCTGCCTGAATCCAGAAGGTGTCAAGCGTGAATCCGAATTCCTCCGGAGAGAAATGCCTTGCCAGATGATCCAAAACAAGCTCTCCGTCTACTTTCGCAAACTCGCCGTCGTGGTTGTGATACATGAAATACTTTCCGTTTTCAGAAACAGCCTTCACGATATCTTCATACTTTGAATAAAAGCTATCCAATGTATTTTCGGCAAAATTGTAATATCCAAGCCCCACATAGTCACAGCCGAATTTCGTGTGATCCTCGCATACCTTTTTAGGGTCTGCCGTAAGCTTATCGGCAGGAATGTGCGTAAGCACGCATTTCAATCCGTTTTCCTTCAGCTTCTCGTCCAGCCATTCCGCAGTGTAATCGCAGGTTCCCGAAATCTGAACATACTTATAGCCGATATCCGCAACCTTTTTAAGGCTTTCTTCAAAATCCTCAAGATTTTTACAAAAATCTCTGACAGTAAAAAATTGTGCTCCTATTTCCATTTTAATTCTCCTCCATGATTTTTCTCAACGCCGAACACGCCGCATCAAACGCCTCATCGTTGGATTTGTATACAAAATTCTTTACCTTGCTTTCCTCGCCTTCCCGCTCAAGCCCCGACAGCCCGTCAAACACTGCCAGGTGCGGCTCCAACGTAAATGCCGTGCCGCCGTTCTCAACGTACATACGCACTATCTCTCTGACGTTTCCGTCGCCGAAGCCTGCCGGAACCACACTTCCGTCAGCCATGGCGTCTTTAATGTGCATATACTTTATATACTTTCCAAGCATATCCCACGCTTTGAGTGTGTCCACGCCGCACTGCACAAAGTTCGCCGGGTCGAATATTCCCTTTATTTCCGGTAGTGCTTCCAGTATGTCAAGACACCTTTCCGCAGTATCGCCGTAAATTCCCTTTTCATTTTCGTGGCAAAGCGTCACCCCCGAGCCAACCGCAATTTCCGAGAATCGTCCGAGCCTGTCGATAACCTTGTTCTTGTATTCCGCTGCATCCTTCCCGTGCGGAATATAAAAGGAAAATATGCGAATATTTTCTGAATTTAATGCATGAGCAATTTCAAGAGTATGCTTAAACTTCTCGATATCAGCATCAAAATCTCCGTCTATATCGGTTTTCCCTATAGGCGAGCCGACAGACCATACCGAAAGGCCGTTCGCATCAAGCTTTTCTCTGACCTCTGCCGCCTTTCCCAAGGAAATATCCGACACGTTTGTACCGTCAACGTTTCGTATTTCAAGACCGTTCAAGCCATTTCTTTGCATTGCCTCAATCTGTCGGTCAACATTTGCACTTGCCTCATCGGCAAAAGCATAGATTTTTAAATTTTTCATATATCACACCCCCGAATATGCCGAAAATCCGCCGTCAACCGGCAAAACCACACCTGTTATAAATCCCGCAGCTTCATTGTTCAGCAGAAACAAAAGACTTCCCTCAAGCTCCTTCGCCTCTCCGAACCTGCCCATGGGCGTTGCCGCCAGGATCTTGCCTGTTCTTGCAGTGGGCGAACCGTCCTCGTTAAACAACAAGCTTGCATTTTGCTTTGTGGAAAAGAAGCCCGGTGCGATTGCGTTCACTCGTATGTCTGCCTTGCTGAAGTGAACCGCAAGCCACTGCGTAAAGTTGGAAACCGCCGCCTTCGCCCCCGAATACGCCGGGATCTTGGTAAGCGGCGTAAATGCGTTCATACTTGAAATATTGAGTATATTACAGCCGGCCCTGCCTACCATCTGCTTGGCAAAAACCTGCGTAGGTATGAGCACCCCGAGGAAGTTGAGGTTAAACACGAACCCCACTCCGTCGGAATCCAAATCAAAAAAGCTTTTAGTTTCCGCATCTATATCCCCTATTTCAAAATATTCCTTGTCTGTTGTGGCTCTCGGATTGTTTCCGCCCGCTCCGTTCACAAGAATATCGCATTTTCCGAAATCCGTTTCCACGTCCTCTGCGACCTTCTGACAAATATCCTTATCAAGGACATTGCATTTATACGCCTTGGCAGCTCCGCCCTCGGCGATTATCTCCTCCGCATATTTCTGTGCCGCTTCAAAGTTTAAGTCAAGCAACGCAACCTTCGCCCCTGCCCTTGCCAGCGTTTTCGCAAAGGCAGAGCAAAGTACGCCGCCCGCACCGGTGACAACCGCAACCTTTCCGTTCAAATCCGTGTTAAGTACATTTTCCTGCATCTCTATTCCTCCTTTGCCTTTTCACAGGCTTCAAAAAGCCCGTTTATATACGCCGCTCCCAAGGCCCTGTCATACAGGCCGTAGCCCGGCTTACCGCTCTCTCCCCAAATCATTCTCCCGTGGTCGGGACGAACATAACCGTCAAAACCGGTATCCGCAAGCGCTTTTACTATCTTGTACATATCAAGACTTCCGTTCTTCGACAGATGCCCTCTCTCCTCAAAGCTTCCGTCCTCCAAAAGCTTCACCTGCCGAATATGCATAAAGGCGATTCTGTCCATGGCACTGTACTTTCTGACAAGCTTGTGCACATCGTTAAACGCAGCACTTCCGAGCGACCCCGTACACAGACAAAGGCTGTTGGCAGGACTGTCAACTATTCCGAGAAGTCTGTCGATATTTTCTTCGTT
Organism: uncultured Ruminococcus sp.; assembly: GCA_902766745.1. GTDB lineage: Bacteria > Bacillota > Clostridia > Monoglobales > Monoglobaceae > UMGS1820. The sequence goes on along the minus strand of CACXES010000046.1, from coordinate 33,128 downwards.
TGTAATTATCCTCGGTATTTTGAATATCGAATACGGCGGATCGTCCGGGTGAATCGCCATCCGCACTCCGCACTCCTCCGCAACGGGAATAATTCTTTTTAAAAACCGCTCAAGGTTTGTCCAAAGCCCATCCTCGCCAAGCTCGGAATACGCCTCAATCAGGCTTCTCACCTCGTCCCGGGTATAGCTTGAATCCCAGCCCGGAAGATGAATATCCTCCGTCAAAGGGTCGAGATTCTCAATCTGCTCCTTGTACATCACCAGCGAGGTCGATCCGTCATCCGCCGCCTTGTCGAGCTGTGTCCTCGTCCAGTCAAACACCGGCATAAAGTTATATGTAATGCACTTCACGCCGTATTCCGCACACCTTCTTATATTCTCGCAATATACGTCTGTAAGTGCCTCGGCATCCTCTGCGCCCAATTTTATATTCTCATGTACCGGAACCGACTCAACAATATCAAATATCAAGCCGTTATCCTCCGCCTGCCGCTTGATTTCGGCAAGACTCTCTCTCGGCCAGACCTCTCCGGGTCTGACATCGTATACCGCACTGACCACCGACCTCATATTCGGTATCTGCCTTATATATTGAAGAGGTATCGGATCATCCGCCCCATACCATCTGAACGACATCTTCATATCCAAATTCACCCATCTTCTATTTTTGTTTTAAACAAACAGAGCCGCTCCGTATCTGTTCACAAACATTATACTTTGAATTATATTATAAATCAATTGCAAATAAAACCAAAAAAACATTGCATATATGCGCAAGCTGTGTTATAATTCAATCGATGGAAGGTGGTGAAACGGAGCATATGTTTCTTGATTGCAAAAAACAAATTACAAAAAAACCGAATTTGGATGAATTTCATATGCACGCCCACGATTTTTATGAAATTTACTGTTTTTTATCGGGTGATGCAAAGTATTTTGTAGAGGGAAATATATATAAATTAAGACCCGGAGATATTTTATTTATAAAAAAGGCAGAGGCTCACAGCCTGCTTATTAATTCTCCCGCTCCGTACGAAAGAATTGTTATAAGCTTTGACGCCGCCGCTTTGACGGACTCCGAAGTGCAAAAGGTTATTTCGTTTTTTGACGGGCTTCCGCTGGGCAGCGGCAACAGATTTCCGTATTCGATGTTCAATGATCGGCACTGGCACTATTATATCGATAAAATGCTGTCCTACGAAAATAACGAGAAAAAAGGACTGTATCTTTCAGTCCTGATAAACGAAATGTATGAATGTTGCTTTGATATTTTGAACATACAAACGGAAAAGGACGACTTTTCGAATATAATTGCATACTTAAATACCCACCTGACCGATGCACTCAGCCTCGACAGCATCTGCGCACGATTTTACATAAGCAAATCACAGCTGAATCGCAAATTCAAGCGCATGACCGGCTCAACCGTATGGGAATACATAACCGCCAAGCGCCTGCTTATGGCAAAGGAGCTTCTGCAGGGCGGAGAACCGCCGGCAAAGGTCTTTTCCGAGTGCGGGTTCAATGATTACACATCGTTTTTCAGAGCGTATAAGGCAAAGTTTGCCGCCGCTCCCAAAAACGACTTCATAAAGCACAAATCAACAAGTGATATATGAATATCTGTTTGTAATATAATCGACTTCGTTCACGTCCGAATTACGGTACAATATCCGCCGCTTTATGTATAAAATTCCAACAATCACATTTTTCGGAAATGCCCGGGAGGCACACCGGTAATACGCTTAAACGCACGTATAAACGATGTATAGTCCGTATACCCGCACTTCTCCGCAGCGGAGGCAACGCTCTCGCCGTTCTGCAAAAGCCGCTTTGCCTCGGTCATGCGTTTGGACTTGATGTACTTCGCCGCGGTCGTTCCCATGTACCGCTTAAAAAGGTCACCGAGCGTGCTGACGGAAATAAAGCAGTTCTCCGCAACGGTATCTATTGAAATAGGCTCTGAATAGTGCGTATTTATATACTTAAGCACAGCTGCAAGCGTATGATTTTTAAAGCTGGAATGATATGTGTAGCCTTTGTTCTTTTCCATAAAATACCGGTTTACATTAACCAATATCTCGTGCACCGCATCACGCTTTAATATATCATCGCCAAAACCGACACAGGCGTTCAGCTTTCCGAAAACATGGGCGAGCTTTTCTCTCTCCTCACCGGTCAGCGGCAGACGATTTGAAACATTCTTGCTGCGCAGGTCGAAGCAGTACGCAAGATTGCTCTCCGCCGTTGAATTATCATACAAAAACGACGGATGCACCTGCAAAACATAGCGCTTGAAGATTTCCCCCTCACCGGAGGTAATTTTATGCGCTTCAAGAGGGTTAATAACAAACACATCACCCGGCTCAACATCATAAATTCTTTCATCTATGAAAAAATTTTTTCCGCCGGACAGGCAAAACAATACTTCGCAGCATTCGTGCAAGTGAATATCTCTGTTTTCATCCTTCTTTTCGGAATAAAAGCAGCCGAAGCCAACGTCGCCGTTGGCACTGTCTATGGCCTCCCTGCAATTTGAAAAAAATACATTCATACAATCACCGCTATTATTATATATCAATTTATTTTAAAAATCAACAAATTTATACTGCGGACTTTCGTCATCTGCGTTAAAACAAAAATTTGTTGACAAAACACTAAAATTAATTATAATTTAAGATATCGGAAACTATTCTGCGCGGAAGCTGCGCAATATAAGGAGGTGTTATACTGTGGATTCCATGCTCATTCGCGCTTCTCAGAAGCTTGCCGAATATGATTTCAACATTATCTTTGATGGGATAAATATAAATGTTTTTTGGTTCAGAGCAATGTCCATGAAACCCGGTATCATAATTTCACGGCACAGGCATTCGTCATTTGAATTTCACGTTGTCAAGGACGGTGCCTGCAGAGTTATTCTCGATGACGGTGAGTACACGGTGCATAAAGGTCAAATGTACATAACACCGCCGTCAGTCTTTCACGAACAGCATTCCTGCGGAAAAAAAGACTATCTGGAATACTGCTTAAACTTCGATATAAAGCAAAACGATAATCCCGACACGGAGGGTCAGGCTGTTTACTCTGTATACAAAAATATGCCGTTTACAATAGCAGATAACAGTACAGATATCGAGGAGTTGTTCGAAATGGCGTTTAAAGAAGCAGCCGAGCTTCGGCTCGGCTATTACTCCAATATAAAGCATCTTGTTTTTCTGATTATAAATTCCGCAGCGGCGGCAGCGGCTCCCGATGTTGAATCAATCCGTCACGCAGCGGAAAAAAGTAATTTTAACAACTTTAGATTCAAAAAAATCGAAAGGTATATCATCGACAATCTTTCGGCAAATGTCAAGATCGGCGATATTGCCAAAATCATGTTTTTAAGTGAAAAACAAGTAGGACGAATCATAAAGTATTATACCGACAAAAGCACTAAGGAATATATTCTCTCCCTAAAGCATGAAAAGGCAAAGGAATATCTTAAGTATTCCGACTTATCCGTAAGTGCCGTTGCCGAGCTCCTCGGTTTTTCAAGCGTACAGTACTTTGTCTCATTTTTTCATAAAAGAGAGGGCTACACACCGCTTATATTCAGAAAAAATATGCTTGACAAGCTGTACATGTCCGAAAATTATAAAAAATAGTCTTATAAATATATTGCATATCCTCCCTGAAAATATTAGAATTAGTATATTGATTTCAATGTGTATGGGAGGTTCACCTTATGAACGGATTTATTTACGAAAAAATAAAACAAACTCTGCTTCAGCTCGAGGAGCGAATGCTAATCACCAAAACGCCTCTGACCGAATTTATGATGAAGGAATGCGGTTACAAGCAGGACAACACCCTTCCCCCTGCGGATGAAGATTGGCATCTGTTCGGCGAAAACGAACGCTGGGGCGGAGTTGCGGATTCACACTGTTGGTTTTATACTAAAATCAAAACGGAATATGAAAATATGTATCTTTCGGTCGCCACGGGACGTGAAGGCGGCTGGGATGCCACAAATCCTCAGTTTATCGTTTATCTGAACGGCAAGCTGGTTCAGGGGCTTGACGTGAACCACACAGAGGTTTTGTTAAAGGAAAAGGGCGAATACGAGATTTATCTCTACGCATATTCGGGAATGATAGACGAGTATTTGGATTTTAAGCCTTACCTTGTCCGGTATGATGACGACACAAAAAAACTGTATTATGACATAAAGGTTCCCTTTGACGTTTGCGCTCTCCTCGAAGAAAACAGCAAGGAATACACAGACATAATGACCCACCTTGAAAACACGGCAAATCTGATAGACTTCAGGGAACGAGGAACCGAGCTTTACCGAAGCTCCGTAAATTCCGCACTAAAATATATTGAAACGGATTTCTACAAAAAATATTGTGATAAAAAACAATATCCCGCCGAAGCCGTATGCATAGGTCACACTCACATAGACGTGGCATGGCTTTGGACTCTTTCACAGACAAAGGAAAAGGTCCTGCGTTCGTTTTCAACCGTCCTAAACCTTATGAAGCAGTATCCCGAGTATAAATTTATGTCATCTCAGGCACAGCTTTATAAGTATCTGAAGGAGCAGAGCCCCGAGCTTTATGAAGAGGTACGGGAGATGGTCAGACAAGGACGCTGGGAGGTTGAAGGCGCCATGTGGGTCGAGGCAGACTGCAATCTCACAAGCGGAGAAAGCCTGGTGCGCCAGCTTCTGTTCGGCAAACGATTTTTCAAAAAGGAATTTGACGTTGACTGTAAGGTTTTGTGGCTCCCCGATGTGTTCGGCTATTCCGCAGCACTGCCTCAGATATTGATTAAAAGCGGCGTGACGCACTTTCTTACCTCAAAAATATCGTGGAACGAAACCAACAAAATGCCAAATGACACCTTTATGTGGCAGGGCATAGACGGAACGGAAATTTTGTCGTATTTTCTAACGGCTCAGGATAAGGTGAAAGACCGCGAACCGGAAAATTACACCTTCTACAACGCAATGCTCAACCCAACACAGATGTCAGGGGCATGGGACAGGTATCAAAACAAGGATTTAAACGACGAGGTTCTTGTGACATACGGCTACGGTGACGGCGGAGGCGGCCCCACCGCCGAGATGATTGAAAACGGCAGACGCCTTGAAAAGGGCATCCCCGGCTGCCCGAGCGTTAGATTTGATACGGCAGGGGCGTTCCTTAACAAGCTCGAAAAAAGGGTTAAAAATAACAAAAATCTCCCAAAATGGGTAGGAGAGCTGTATCTTGAATTGCACAGAGGAACATACACGAGCATGGCGAAAAACAAGCGTTATAACCGCAAAAGCGAATTTATGTACCAGTCCGCAGAGCTTATATCCGTCATGGCTTCGCAGCTCAGCGGAGCCGCATATCCGCAGGATAAGCTAAACAGCGGTTGGGAAACCATTCTTTTAAACCAGTTCCACGATATAATTCCCGGTTCTTCAATTAAAGAGGTGTACCGGGATAGCGAAAAGCAGTACAAGAAGCTCGAAAAGGACGGGAACGAGATTATCAACGCAGCGCTTCGGCATATCGCAGACAACATAAACACCGACGGCGGAATTTTGGTATACAATCCTCTTTCCCACGAAAACAGCGGCATAGCCGAGCTTGACGGAAAGAGAATATACGTTGAAAATATTCCGCCAAAGGGCTTTAAGGTGATTAAAGCTTACAGCGACACAAATTCCGTTAAGATCCGCAGCAATTCCATAGAAAACCGCTTCTTCAGAATCAGGTTCAAGGGTGCGGATATAACAAGCATCTATGACAAGCAAAACAAGCGTGAGGTAATCAAATCCGGCACTCGCGCGAATGTAATCCAGGCATTTGAGGACTACCCCAAGGTATATGACGCATGGGAAATCACCTCATACTACAAGGACAAAATGTGGGAGGTGAACGATATAGAAAGTATCGAGCCCTTTGATGACGGAATCTGTGCCGGACTTAAGATAAAAAGGCGTTTCCTCAAATCTGTCATTGAGCAAAAGATATGTCTTTATGACGATATTCCGCGCATTGATTTTGACACATTCATAGACTGGAAGCAGGATCACATACTGCTGAAGGCACTGTTTCCCGTGGATATTCACGCCGACGCTGCGACCTATGACATTCAGTTCGGAACCATAGAACGGCCGACCCACCGCAACACAAGCTGGGACGCAGCTAAGTTTGAGGTATGTGCGCATAAATTTGCCGATGTATCCGAGGATGATTACGGCGTAAGCCTTATGAACGACTGTAAATACGGATATGATATTTTAGGCAGCGATATGCGTATAACCCTGCTCAAATCCGCAACTTACCCTAATCCCGATGCGGATAAGTGCGAGCATCGCTTTGTATATTCGCTGTATCCCCACAAGGGCAATCATAAGACAGGCGGCACGATTTCGGCAGCATACGATCTTAACGTACCCATGCTTGCCGTAAAGACCGACAAGCACAGCGGCAGTATACCCGAGGAATACTCCCTTGTAAAATGCAGTGCCGAAAACGTAATTGTTGATACAGTCAAAAGGGCTGAGGACAGCGACGGAATTGTTTTCAGAATGTACGAAGCCTTCAACAGGCGTACAAGGGTAAGGCTCGACTTCGGCTTTGACGTCAGCCGCTGCAGCCTAATTGATTTAAGCGAAAACAAGCTTAAAGAAATTAAACTTGATAAAGGCGGAGTATATATTGATATAAAGCCCTTTGAAATAGTAAGTATTCTCGCCGAGTAATCATCGATTTAAAATTCACACTTCGGAGACCGTTTTATGCACGGTCTCCGAATTTTTAACCAAATTCTTCATGTTTATCCGAGGCTGATGCAATCTGCATAAAATTTTCACGAAAATCGTTTATGACTTCGGTTTGCAAAATAGGGTAAAATATGATAGAATATTCTATAATTCATGATGAAAGGTGATGAAGCATGATGCAGGAAATTCAGTCCGTATTCCGAAGGGAAGACGAGTTCTTGGAGTGTGAAAGACAGCATGTGTTTTCCATACTCATATTTGTCGCCGGCTTTTACGGCGCATACACCTACACCGTACGCGGAGGTGTATTCTGCAATGCCCAAACGGCAAATTTTGTTTTATTCGCCATGGCACTCGGCAACGCCCACTGGACGAAGGCCCTCTATTTTCTCATACCCATGTCCGCCTATCTTCTGGGTGCGATAATCTCAGAGTCCATAGCTGAGCCTATGCGAAGACTTCGCGTTATTCGATGGGAAACCCTACTTATTATAATCGAAATGGTAACGGTAATTATTCTCGGATTCATTCCCGACAGCGCACCGTATCAAATCACTCAGGTGGCGATTAACTTCATTGCCTCTATGCAGTACACCACCTTCAGGCAGGCAGAAAAGGTTCCGATGGCAACCACCTTCTGCACCAATCATCTTCGCCAGGTGGGTATAGCCATTGTAAAGGTATGTAAGGGAAACGATAACGGCATCTATCGACGCCGCCTCTCCATTCACGGCAGGATGCTGCTGTTTTTCACCCTCGGCGGCGTTGCATCGGCTGCGCTGTGCCGATTCTTTTCGGGGCGTGCCATCTTCTTTGCATTAATACCTCTTCTTATCCTTTTGATTGACTTATTGTATGCGGATTTAAAGACAGACAAACCCGACTTAACGTCAGATCTGTCCTGATTAACGAATAATTTTTCTATATTAAAATCCAAAATCCCGGAAACAGCGTGTTTCCGGGATTTTGGATTCGATAAAATTATCTCTTGCTGAACTGCGGTGCACGACGTGCGGCTTTGAGACCGTACTTCTTTCTTTCCTTCATTCTCGGGTCACGGGTGAGGTATCCGGCAGCCTTCAAAACTGCTCTGTATTCCTCATCAACCTCAAGCAGGGCTCTTGCAATACCGTGACGAATTGCACCTGCCTGACCGGTAAATCCGCCGCCCTGTACGTTGATGATAACATCAAACTTACCAACGGTTTTGGTCAGCTCCAGCGGCTGTCTTACAACAACCTTGAGCGTTTCCAAGCCGAAATAATCGTCTATATCTCTCTTATTAACGGTGATAACACCTGTGCCGGGTACTAATCTAACTCTTGCAACCGACTTTTTTCTTCTGCCTGTTCCGCAGTACTGTACATTAGCCATGTTTATTCAGTCCCCTTTCTTACGCTTGTTCCCAGACAACGGGTGCCTGAGCTTCGTGTTTGTGTTCCGCATCTCTGTAGATTCTGAGCTTCTTCAAAGCCTTTCTTCCCAGAGTGTTGTGAGGGAGCATACCTGCAATAGCAAGCTCCATTGCCTTTTCGGGGCGAGTCTCCATCAAGCTCTTGTAGGAAACCTCCTTCAAGTGACCGATGTAACCTGTGTGTCTGTACCACTTCTTCTGCATAAGCTTATTGCCTGTCAGAACAGCATCCTTTGCGTTGATGATGATTACAAACTCACCGCAGTCAACGCCGGGTGTGTACTGCGGGCGGTGCTTACCCCGGAGAATCGTAGCAGCTGTTGCCGCAACACGTCCGAGGGGCTTGCCGGCAGCATCAATGATGTACCATTTTCTTTCAATTTCATTGGCTTTAGCCATGTAAGTTGACATTATAATGCCTACCTCCTTGTTATATTCAGATAATTATTTACAAACCAAGGCACCCCAAATTTCAGGGTGCCTTGCTATTATAATACTAAACTTTATATTTGTCAAGTGTTTTTTCAAAAAAATTAATTTATCACTTTATAATCTCTCAAATTCAGCTTCATACTCTCTCATACTCTCGTATACTCATGCGCTATTTTCATTTTTGTGAAAAATGCCCAAAGCACGTCAGGCTATTAATCTCACAATATCGTTCCAAGTGACAAACACCATAAGGGCAATCAAAAGTACAAATCCCACAAAGTGGACTATGCCCTCCTTTTCAACGGGGACAGGCTTTCTGAATATCAACTCAATCAACGCAAACACCGTCCGTCCGCCGTCCAGAGCCGGAAGCGGCAGAAGATTCATAACCCCAATATTCACCGTCAGAAATGCGGCAAAAAACAGAAAATTGAGCCATCCGCTCTGCGCCGCCGTATTCATAGCGGAAACAACTCCGACCGGCCCGGACATATCCGAGACGCTCGCCTTTCCGCCGAGCAGCATTCCGAGCGATACGAAAACAAGCTTCACCATCCACACCGTCTGAAACACACTCTCGTGCAAGACATTCAAAATTCCCGGCTTCTCTGCCGCAACATTAAAGCCTATTACATAGCCAACGCTGCCGTCATCATATTTTATCTGCATAGGCGTGAAGCCTTCCCTGTATCTCTGTCCGTCACGAATAAACTCAACTATCGACTCACCGCCCCCCGCATTTGACAGCTCAAAGCTGATATCCCTTTTTATATGAACCGTTGTGTCGTTCACCTTGACAATTTTATCTCCGGGCTGCAAAAACTGTGCCGCTTGGGCTTCAGGGTTAACCGATTCCACCACGGTTGAGGCAATTCCGCCGTTCCTCGCCGCAGACACTCCGGTAACGGTCACAACAATGATAAATCCGAGCAAGATATTCATTGCGGCACCGGCAATCAAAATTACGATTTTTGGCAGTGGCTTTTTCCGACTGAACGCACCGTCTGTTCCGGTGTCCTCATCCTCTCCCTCCATTTTACAGAAGCCGCCCATAGGAATCGCACGTATGGAGTAAAGCGTGTTTTTTCCTTGCTTCTTCCATATTGCCGGGCCCATGCCGATGGCAAATTCCAGAACGTTAACCCCGAATGCCTTTGCGGCAACAAAATGTCCCAATTCATGCACAAATATTATTACGGAAAAAATTAAAATTGCACCGATGATTGTCCAAATCATAAAAATCTCCACCTTATATTATCAGGCTGTATCCATTAAGCCTTATTTTTTATGCATATACTCCCTGACCTCGGCATCTGCCGAAATTATATCCTCCATGGAAGGATTTTCGATATTGTTAAACCTTCCCATTGCCTCCTCCACCATGTCGGCAATATCCAGAAACCCGATCTTATCGGCAAGGAAATCCGCCACGGCAACCTCGTTGGCAGCGTTCATAACCGCAGGCATTATTCCGCCCGACCTTCCTGCCGCCTTGGCAAGAGCAAGACATCTGAACGTCTCCTCATCGGGCTTCGCAAAGGTTAGCGATGCAAGCTTTGCGAAGTCCACACTCTCATCCTTCGACTCAAGCCTCCGAGGATAAGTGAAGGCGTACTGAATCGGGTGCTTCATGGACGGAATTGACATCTGTGCAATCACACTTCTGTCCGCAAACTCGACCATGGAATGTATTATACTCTCCCGTTGCACCACAACCTCAATATCGTCAATATCAACCCCGAAAAGGTGACTTGCTTCAAGCACCTCAAGCCCCTTGTTCATAAGCGTTGCGCTGTCAATGGTAATCTTTGCACCCATGCTCCAGTTGGGATGCTTCAACGCCTGCTCTCTGCGGACGTTTTTAAGCTCATTTCGGCTTTTCCCGAAGAACGGTCCTCCCGATGCCGTGAGAAGTATCTTGCGAAGCTCGCCTCGGCTTCCTGCCTTCAGCGACTGAAATATGGCGCAATGCTCGCTGTCAACCGGCAAAAGACTCACTCCGTGCTTCTCCACGGCATTCATAAACAACGGCCCCGCAGTGACAAGAGTTTCTTTATTCGCAAGAGCAATATCCACTCCTGCCTCAATAGCCTTCATCGTAGGCACAAGCCCGGCAAATCCGACAATTGACGACAGCAGCATATCCTCTCCCGCTTCGGCGGCGATATAGCACAAGCCCTCGCACCCCGACAAAACACGACAGTCCGTGTCGGAGACGGCGGTCTTAAGCCTTGCGGCGGCCGCCTCGTCCGACACCGCCGCAAAGTGTGGCTTAAACTCGCGTATCTGCTGTTCCAAAAGCTCAATATTCGAATTACCCGAAACTGCCGTCACCTCAATATCATATATACCTCGTAAGTCACGGACAACCTCAAGTGCCTGTGTCCCTATCGACCCCGTAGAGCCGAGTATCGATACCTTCATTTATATCATTCCCTTATTTTATGTTAATAACCCAGCTTTCCCTCTAAGGATTCATCGTTCTCTATCCAGTCGGATACGTTGTAGACAGTGTATTCTGTCGGAGTGTTTCTGACTATTACCTTCTCTATCCCGGCATTGATTACAAGTCTTTTGCACATAGAGCAGCAGCACGCATTGCTTACCAGCTCACCCGTCTTGGCATCTCTGCCGGCAAGGTACATTGTTGCACCGATAGTATCACGCCGTGCGGCGGAAATTATACAGTTCGCCTCAGCATGAACGCTTCTGCAAAGCTCATATCTCTCGCCCCTCGGAATGTTAAGCCGCTCCCTCATACAAAATCCGAGATCGGAGCAGTTTTTTCTTCCTCTCGGCGCTCCTGCGTAGCCCGTGGAAACTATCTCGTCATTTTTTACGATTATTGCGCCGAACTTCCGTCTTATACAGGTTCCGCGCTCCGTCACGGTATCCGCAATATCCAAATAATAATTATGCTTATCAACTCTTTCCATATGTATTTCTCCTTTCAAAACCTCTGTTTTTCTTTTAAATCAATCCGATTTTCACATCTTCCCTCTATATACGATTTAATATTCTTTGAAATTGTCTCAAGGCACCTGAGTCTCGCCTCATAAGCTCCCCAGGCATTATGGGGAGTAAAGCAGGTATTCGGATGCCTTAAAATTCTCTGATACGGATGCCCCTTGGGCAGCGGTTCAGACGTATAAACATCAACCGCCAAGCCGCCGAGCCGTCCCTGTTCAATCGCCTCGGTAAGTGCCGTCTCATCGGCTACCGCACCCCTCGCCATATTTATGAACACGGCATCGGGCTTCATCATCCCGATTCTCTCACGGCTGATTAGGCCCCTCGTTTCCTCCGTCAGAGGCGTGTGTACCGAAATTATATCCGAAGTCCTGCACAGTGTGTCAATATCCACGCATTCCATATTCTCCGACGGCGTCCGCTTATTCACAATCACACGACATCCCATGGCTGCGGCAATTCCCGCAACTCTGCGGCCGATATTTCCGGCTCCGACAATTCCCCACGTACTGCCGCAAATCTCGTGATACACCGGGACAAGCCTGTTCGCCACACCGCTTTTGGTGTAATCACCGTTCTCTACATATTCCATATACTGCGGCATATGACAAATCAATGTCATAGCCGCTGCAACGGTCAACTGCGCAACACTATCGGTGGAATATCCTCGAACATTGCACACCGCAATCCCGTGCTGCCTGCAATAATCAACATCTATATTGTCATATCCCGTTGCCGCTTCGCAGATCAGCTTTAGCCTCTTTGCCGCACCGAGATTTCCGCCGTTTAGTCGCACCTTGTTGACAACAAGTACATCGCTGTCCTCAATCACGATATCGACCTCATCCTCTGTCGTTGCGTTTCGCATAACAACCTCTCCGAAGCCGCCGAACAGTCTTTTAATCTGCGGAATCATATCGTCACCGAGGGTTTCCGCATCCAAAAATGTAATTTTCATTATGATTTCCCCTCTCTGCTATTTCCATATGTTAATGCGTCTGTCCTCGGGGATGAACATTCCGTCCCCCTCAGCTACGCCGTAATACTCTATAAATTCGTCAAAATTTGACAATACTCGATTTACTCTGACCCTTGACGGCGAATGTTCGTCCGCAGTCAGCATATACTCGGCATAATTTTTGCTTGTTTTAATACGCCACGACCTTGCATACGCAGAGAAAAATTTACCCAAATCCAATGCCTTCCTCTCTGCAAGGCTCAATATGCACGACATGGCGGCAAGGTCCGCGACATTTTCGTTTAGCGTACGCTCTCCGTCCACGATACCGCCATCCACCGAAATACAGCTGTATTCCTCGACCACCCTTCTGCACATATTATTGAATCCGGCATAATCCGCCTCATTCCATCGGCTGCTTAAAACACCTCTGCTGTTGAACTGTGCGCCGAGTGCGTCAAACGCATGGCTTATCTCATGGGCAATTACAAACCCTATGCCGCCTAAATTCTCCTCATATGTGGCGGCGGCTTCAAAGTACGGCGCACATAAAATCCCGGCCGGAATCGTAATACTGTTTCCTATCGGGTCATACACAGCGTTTACTGTCATAGGGGTTGCCGCCCAACCTCCCCGGGACGGTTCCGCACCGCTTTCGATAAGCTCTGCAATGTGTTTTGCCCTGCTTTTTGCCCTTTCAGCCTTGTATTCGGGAATACTTCCTCCCTCCGTCGTGGTTCTCATCGGATAGCTTAAATCAACATAATCGCCAAAATCATCGGGATATGCCGCATTGACCGAAATGTTTTTAAGCTTATCCAATGCTGCCGCCCGTGCCTGGGGCGACATCCGTCCACAGGACGAAATCAGCCTTTCGTATTCCGAAATAATGTCCACAGTGAGATTTTCGATAAGCTTCTTTGAATTTTCCGGGAAATATCTGTCGATATACAACTGCGAAAGCTCCCACTCCATAAGCCCGGATACCGTCCCTACCGCATAGTCCGACGGTATCGAGCGTTCATCTGTTCCGAGCATATTGTTTTTATATTCGAGATATGCGTTAAATGCCTCCGTATTCAAATACCTTGCGGAGCTGTCCAAAACAGCAGCCTTTAAATACGCCTTTATCTTATCCGAATTTTCGGCGGACATCAGCATTGCCGCCGCAGCTGTCGCCTCCGCATCGTAGACGCTGACCTTTTTCAGCCTTGACAAGCCAAGCTCACCGAGGAACCTTTTGACATCGATACCGTTGTATTTTTTCGATAATTCATCAATACTCCATTCCTCAACGCTCTTTGCAAGCTCCTTCCTGTCAGGTATATCACGCCGAACCGAACCGAGTGCCGTACACACCTCTGCCGCAAGCCGTGCCAGCTCCTCCGGATTATCGTCACCGCAAAGCTGCGCAAGCCTCTCGATATAATCGGTGTAAAAGCGCATATATTTTTCCCTCTCCTCACTCTTTATCAGTGCGGAGGATATCCCCGTATAGAACTTCGATATCGCCATGGTGCAGTGCGACGAATCCCTAAGACTTACATCCGCCTCCAGCGGCAGCAGGGTCGGGAAGCCGCACATATTAAGCTCCGCCGAGACCGCCGCAAGCTCTGTCATATTCACTGCGGAATCAATCCTGCTTATATACTTTGAAATCGGCTCAAAGCCGATTCTGTCACGATACCCTTGATCCGCAGCGGCGGCATATGCGGTTATAATGCGAAACTCAACGGTATCGCTTTCAAATTTCCTTTCCTCGTTATAATGCGTCCGGTAGAGCGAAAATATAATATCACCCGTTTCACGGTTAAGCCTTGCTTCGATTTCACTTAGGTCCGAGCAGAAGTCCTCGCCCGAGGCAAGCTCCGTTCCGTCAAGCCATGCGGAGTTTATATAATTATAGAAATCCCCGGTCGGTCCCGTATATCGCACTATTCTCTCGCACAGCATATTGACCTGAGACAATGTCAGCAAATCACCTGCTCCGAGCCTGCCGTCACCGTAGCCCTTTACAATTCCCGCAGCCGAAAGCCGCTTTATCTGTCTGTTTGCCCAATCGGGTATATCCGAAAATTCTACCTCATACCAGCTGCCCAGTTCAATTCTGCTTAGGGCACGGTTTAAAATCACCAACGCCTCAATTCTGGTAATAGGCGCCTGCGGTCGAAGAGTTCCGTCCTCATATCCGCCGATAAGTCCCGAAAACACCGCCGCCGACATCTCCTCAAGATATGCAAAGGATATTTTGCTCTTATCCGAAAATTTATTCAAAATCTCGCTGTCGCTTTTGAACCTGTCTATACCCACCGCCTTTATAAAGCAGGCAATCGCCTGTTCACGAGTGACATAATCCGTCCTCTCACCGGTCTCGGGTGCAGTATACTCCTTTTTGGCAAAAACAGAGGGAGCGCAGAAACACAGCGCAACGCTCAGCAACAATAATAGAGATAAAACGCGCTTCATTCCAACAGCTCCCCTGACATATTTATTTTTAATTAACTCTGTTCGCCGCACTCAGCAACGCATGCAAGGATGCAACGATAATATCGTTATCGGTTCCGACGCCCCAAACCGTCTTACCGTACGGATTGGAAAGCCCGATATAAGCGCAGGCCTTGGATGCCGACCCCGTTCCGATAGCGTGTTCGTGATACTTATCCACAACATATCCCTTCGGCAAAATCTCCTCCAGTGCCTCATAAACCGCATCAAGACGGCCGTTTCCGCATCCGGTAAGCTCCTGAACACTGCCGTTGTCGCTTACGGTGATATGTGCGATTATGCCGTTTTTCTGCTCAAAATGACATTCCACAAGCTTTATCGGTGTCTCGATATTCACATATTCGTCATTGAATATATTGTATATCTCCTCAGGCTGCAGCTCCTTGTGCTGATGATCCGACACATTTTTCACAAAATAGCCGAAATCCTCACGCATTGCTTTCGGCAAAACATATCCGAATTTCTGCTCCATAAGGAAGCCGATACCGCCCTTTCCGGACTGGCTGTTGATTCTTATTACATCGCCGTCGTACTCCCTGCCGAGATCCTTCGGGTCAATCGGCAGATACGGAACGGACCAATGCTCGTCATTCTTTTCCTCACGCCACTTCATCCCCTTTGCAATAGCATCCTGATGCGAGCCCGAAAATGCGGCAAACACAAGGCTTCCGCTGTACGGGTGCCTGGGATCGACCGTCATTCCCGTCAATCTCTCATAGGTTTCAACGACCTCCGGCATATTCGAAAAGTCAAGTCCGGGGTCAATCCCCTGAACATACATATTAAGCGCAACCGTGATAATGTCAACGTTGCCCGTTCTCTCACCGTTGCCGAAGAGAGTCCCCTCCACACGGTCAGCACCGGCGAGAAGTCCCATCTCGGTATCCGCAACACCGCAGCCGCGGTCGTTATGGGGATGCAGCGAAATCTCGATGCTGTCGCGATATTTTAAGTTATCGTTCATGTATTCAACCTGCGAAGCATAAACGTGAGGCATTGACATCTCGACCGTTACCGGAAGGTTAATAATAACCTTCTTGTCCGGTGTCGGCTGCCATACGTCGAGAACAGCGTTGCAGACCTCTAATGCATAGTCAACCTCCGTACCGGTAAAGCTTTCGGGGCTGTATTCAAAGCGGAAGTTTCCGTCCGTTTCGGCGGCGAGGTTTTTCAGCATAACCGCACCGTCCACCGCAAGCCTCTTTATCTCCTCTTTGGATTTTCTGAACACCTGCTCACGCTGCGCCACGGATGTGGAGTTATAAAGATGCACTATTGCAGATTTAGCACCCTTTAAAGCGTCAAAGGTCTTTTTAATTATATGCTCTCTCGCCTGGGTCAATACCTGAATCGTAACGTCGTCGGGTATCAGCCCGTCCTCTATCAGACGGCGAAGAAACAGATATTCCGTCTCCGACGCCGCAGGGAATCCAACCTCTATCTCCTTAAAACCAAGCTTTAGCAGGTACTTGAAAAATTCAATCTTATCCTCAAGGCTCATGGGAACCACAAGTGCCTGATTTCCGTCGCGCAAATCCACGCTGCACCATGTCGGAGCCTTGTCGGGCGCATCCTTCTTCGCCCACTTCATTTCACATACAGGAGGCATGAAGTAGCCTTTTTCGTACTTTTTAAAATTTTCCATAATATGTACCTACCCTTCCCGTTTTATATTTGTCTGTTTGTTGAAACAACATCCGAGTCCAATGCCTTTGATGCTGTTCTTTTCAGTATAACATATATTCTCGTAATATGCAATGATAATTTTGCTCAACTTTTGCTTAATTTTGAAAAATAATTGATATTTATTGTCGGTCAGGCTCGTTTTTAAATCATAGCAACGCAGAGCGATGCTTGCAGGAGGCAAAGCCCTACACAGATTGCAAGTTAGTGCGGGGAACCTCCCCCGAGAATTTTTTCTTTACAAATCAACCGGTAAGTGATATAATATAAATGTTTGAAACAATGAAACACAGAAGGAGTTATGTTTTATGAACTATCCAAACGAGCATAACGGGCAGAACAACCAAAACGGCGGCTATCCGCCGACTCAGCGTCCCGGCTATCCCGGCGGTCAAAACGGCGGCTATCCGCCAAATTACCGTCCCAACTATCCACCGCACAAAAGCGGCAAAAATACGGGGCTTATCGTTGCGATTTCCGTTATTTCCGCAATTTTGGTCATCGCCGTTATTTTCACGGTTCTTATCATGACCGATGTAATTTCAATCGGTAAGCACGAAGCACCACAGCCGCAGCAGACAGAGGTTCAGCAGGAACAGCAAGCACAGCAGTCACAGTCTAATGAGGTTCGGCCGCAGAACACGCAACCGGCACAAGCTGCGCCGCAGCAGCCGCAGCCTATACCGGTCGGCGCTTCAATGTATATAGGTAACTGTAACGTTAGCGTCACGCTGCGCACCGCACCGGATGAAAACTCATCGGAGATATGTCAGGTACCCTTAGGCGAAGAGATATATGTTGTGGAATACACTGATTCAGTCTTTGCAAGAGTAAGATATTCCGGCAGAGAGGGCTATGTTAAACGCAGCTATGTCGTATCGACCAGACCGCAGGTCTACTCCTATGACTCCGCAGCCGTTGCCGCCCTTGTGGAAAACGCTGTTTATGCATTTGTCAATGGCGTCAATACCGCCAGCGATGCCTATGTTCCGCAGTATTACAGCGGCAGCGAAGCAACACAGGAGAGCAAGAGCGTTTTGGAAATCGCCTCTAAGGTTCAGTCGGAGGAGGTGCTGTCGCTTAGCTGCCACAGCGTCACCCGTGTTTCCGCAACCCAGGTATCCGTTATCAGAGATTCGACCATCCGTGTAGTATACAACGACGGCTCCGTCAAGGATGTAACGGAGCGGTATAAGTACTTTGTTGACATCAGCGGCAGCTCCTACAAAATCGTTGACCTGAAAAAGGCTTAAAGCCTTTGAATACTAAATAGGCATAAAGACTTTGAATTTGTTTGAGCTTTTAATAGGTGAGAGTATAAACCCGAACCTGCCAAAAATAATGAATTTAGGCATATTTCGGTTTATAATCATTTATATGCATCAAGCAATTTCGCGTTTTAATTAAAGAACCATGAAAAGCGTTCCCGTTGTGAGCAAAATCACTCCGAGGGCGCTTTTTAACGTAAATTCCTCATGTAGAAATACCGCCGCAAAGATAATCGTTATAACCACGCTGAGCTTATCTATCGGCACCACCTTTGATACATCACCAAGCTGCAATGCCTTATAATAGCACAGCCACGATGCCCCGGTTGCCAGTCCCGATAAAATAATAAAAAGCCAACTCCTCTGACCGATATTGGATATACTGCGCCATGAACCCGTTATAAACACCATGCCCCAGGACATAATAAGCACCACAGCAGTCCTCAGTGCAGTTGCAAGGTTTGAATTAACACCGTCAATCCCGACCTTAGCCAAGACAGATGTCAACGCCGCAAACACAGACGACAGCAACGCCATAACAAACCACATAAATATCACCCCCATAATTTATTTAGCTTCACCCTAATTCTTATCCGTCCGGGCTCCGCTCTCTGCTTCTGCCTCCCGTTCTTGCTCGGGAACTGCGCATATACGCTCGGTAAGGATCTTAAAAATGCTTGCAGAGGCAGCCACCTGCATAACCAGGTCACCGCTCCTGTTCTCATCTAAAATCGGCTTTGCCATGGAACGCAAATCCCTCGTAAAATGTGACAGTGCTCTCTTTTGGTTCACGGCGAAGGAATTATATGTATCCCTCGTCTCCTCCTCGCTCATTCCCACGGGCATAAGCCGCTTTATTGTGGACATATCCAACGTCTGCTTAAGTGAGCAAACAACCAAAAGATACGCCATATGCACTCTCGAATACCTCTTTTTGATAGGCGGCGGAATGGTACCAAGCTTAACATAGTTATTTATCATTGACGGTGTTATCAGCTTTTCTGCACCGCTCACCTCGTTAAACATACTCAAATACTTTGAAATCAGCGTCAATACCTGATCCATATACAGCTCGATATCCGGAAGCTCCTCCCATTCCGGAAGTGAAAATCCCTCTGCACCGGTCGACAGCTCCGCAAGGGTTTTCTCAAGCATTTTTCTATCCTTATTCATCCCTGCCGCTCCTCTCACAAATTATAATATAATTATACAACATTAATCCTCTTTTTTCAACCAAAATTTTCAGTAAAAAACCTGCGGCAAAATCAAATGCCGCAGGTTTTATAAAATCGCTTTTAAATTCCGCTGAGCTAAAGATAGCGTCTGAGGTCACAGGCAAGCTTTTCTTCAAGACTTATCAGCTCACCGGCAATGTTCTTTGCCGTGCTGTCTGCCGATTCATAACGGTTGAGGTACTTATTCAAATTCTTCACACCCATATTGCACCCGTCCGTAACCAGGTCCGCCACGGCGCTGTCGCTGCCGTCGGACGGAATCATTACATTTGTTTTTATCCACGACATAGCCTTTGCCGCAAATCCCGGCTCTGACGTTTCCGCATGGTATTGGCTCAAAAGCTCATGCGTCCTGCTGCCGAGCCTCTGATGCTCCTCCTTCGAGCTGTCAAGCATACGCTTAAGATCGCTGTCGCACACCTTGTCACACACCTCATCAATCGTGTTAACACCCATCTTTATCCCGGAGTTGCACTCTTTGAGCAGCTCCACTGTATCATTGCTTGTCATATTTTATTCCTCCTTTTTTACTTTATCTTAATTTACCCGCCTTTCGGAAAATTATTCAAAAAGGGTTTCAGCGTTCAAGGAATTTCAACGTTAATGGTTTCAACGTTCAAGGGATTTCAACGTTTTCGGCAAAAAGCTGAACTACCGCCAAAAAATCGAAACGGAAACCTCCGCACAAGACGAAAGCTCCCGTTTTATCATCAAATATTACTCTGTTAAATTATTATTTTATAACCACGTTTACAAGCTTCTTCGGAATTGCAACTGTCTTTACAATCTGCTTGCCCTCTGCCGCCTGCTTTACCTTTTCGTTCTCTAAGGCAAGGCTGCACATTTCCTCACGTGTGAGGTCCGGAGAAATAACCAGCTTATCGCGAATCTTTCCGTTTATCTGCAGAACGATTTCAATCTCATTCACCACGAGAGCCGAGGCATCTGACTCAGGCCATTCGTGAACCGAAATATCACTTTCGTGACCGGTCATCTCCCAAAGCTCGGAGGTGATATGCGGCACAAACGGATAAAGAAGCAAAATCATGCTCTCCACCGCCTCACGCAGGACCGCACCGTTGTACTCTGTCTTGGGTGTATTTTCCTTATAATTATAAAGGGAATTCACCATCTCCATAACCGAACTTACGGCAGTGTTAAAGCTGAATCGGTTGCAGTCCTCAGTAACCTTTTTGATGCTCGAGTTAACGGCAAACCTAAGCTTTTTCTCTGCCTCATTGAGTGCTGCGGCGTCGATCGGCTTATCCGTCATATACTCCGAAAGCTCATCGGCAGCACGCCATACACGATTCAAAAACCTGTACGCACCCTCAACGGCGGTGTCATTCCAGTCGAGGTCACGCTCCGGCGGAGCGGCGAAGAGTATAAACAATCTTGCAGTGTCTGCGCCGTACTTTTTGATTATCTCCTCGGGACTTACAACATTACCGATTGACTTCGACATCTTTGTTCCGTCCTTAAGTACCATACCCTGTGTCAGAAGATTCTCAAACGGCTCGTCGCAGCTGATATATCCGAAGTCGTGGAGTGCCTTTGTGAAAAATCTTGCATATAAAAGGTGCAGAATAGCGTGTTCAACACCGCCGATATACTGATCTACATTCATCCAGTAGTCGGTCTTTTCCTTATCGAACGGCATTTTGTCATTGTGGGGGTCGCAGTATCTCATGAAATACCACGAGGAGCACACAAAGGTATCCATTGTATCCGTCTCACGCTTTGCGGGTCCGCCGCACTTGGGACAGGTCGTGTTCACAAATTCGGGACATTCGCTGAGGGGCGACTTACCCTGACCGGTGAACTTTACGTTCTCCGGAAGCATAACGGGAAGCTCGCTCTCGGGTATCTCAACGGTTCCGCACTTCTCGCAGTACACTACCGGGATAGGCGCACCCCAGTATCTCTGACGGGAAATAAGCCAGTCACGCAGGCGGAAGTTGACCTTTTTCTTTCCGAAGCCCTTTTCCTCCGCATATTCAATCATGGCACTCAACGCCTTTTCGTTGGGCATACCGCTGAATTCTCCCGAATTTTCAAGTATTCCCTCTGCGGCGAATGCCTCGTCAAGCTCCTCGGATTTAAGCTGCTGACCCTCCGGCTGAATAACAATCTTAATCGGCAGGTTATACTTCTTCGCGAAATCAAAGTCGCGGCCGTCATGTGCCGGCACTCCCATAACCACGCCTGTACCGTAGTCCAGAAGGACATAATTTGCCAAATACAGCGGAATCTTTTCACCGCTGAACGGGTTTATCACATACTTTCCGGTGAACATTCCCTCTTTCTCGGTATCTGTTGCGGAACGTACAATCTCGCTCTGAGTGTGAACCTTTTTAATAAACTCTCGGCACTCGTTCTCGTTCTCGGTGCCCGAAATAAGCTCCTCCACAATAGGATGCTCGGGGGCGATAACCATATAAGACACGCCGTAAATGGTATCGGGACGGGTTGTATAAACGGTCAGGGTCTTGTCCGAGCCGTCAATTTTAAACTCAAGCTCTGCACCCTCACTTCTGCCTATCCAGTTTGTCTGCATGGAGCGAACCTTATCCGGCCAACCCTCAAGCTTATCTATATCATCCAGCAGGCGCTGTGCATAATCGGTAATTTTAAAGAACCACTGCTCCAAATCCTTCTTTCCGACCTCGCTCTTACAGCGTTCACATTTGCCGTTCACAACCTGCTCGTTGGCAAGCACCGTCTTACATGACGGGCACCAGTTTACGTATGACTTTTTCTTATACGCAAGACCGTGCTTGTAAAGCTGCAAAAACATCCACTGTGTGAATTTATAGTAGTCGGGCTTTGCGGTCGCAACCTCTCTGTCCCAGTCATAGCTGAAGCCCAGACGCTTAAGCTGTCCGCGCATATTATCTATATTCGCCCAGGTCCACTCTGCCGGAGGGGTGCCGTTCTTGATTGCGGCATTCTCCGCAGGAAGTCCAAAGGAATCCCAGCCCATAGGGTGCAGGACGTTAAAGCCGCGCATCTTTTTATATCTTGCCACAACGTCACCTATCGAGTAGTTACGCACATGACCCATGTGCAGATTTCCCGACGGATAGGGGAACATCTCCAATGCGTAGTACTTCGGCTTGGTCTTATCCTCGCAGGTTTTAAACTCGCCGTCCTTTTCCCATTTTTCTTGCCACTTGGTTTCAATCTGTTCAAAATCGTACTTCATTTATTTTTACTTCTCCTCTGCTTTTTATTGCGCAATAAATCCAAATCTAATTTACAAGGTCGGAAACGTCAACTCTTATGCCGTCCTGCCAAACGTGCTCTAAGTCATAGAACTCACGGGTCTCGGGGCGGAATATGTGAACAATGGCATCGCCGAAGCCGACAAGTATCCAGTCGCCGCTGCGGTAGCCCTCCTTGTTAACATGGTGTATGCCGTCCTTGGCGAGCTCCTCCTCAAGAACATCACATAGTGCCTGTGTCTGACGGACGTTCTTGCCCGTTGCGATAACAAAATAATCAGTCAGGGTGGTAAGCCCCTCCACATTCAAAACCGTAATATCCTCCGCCTGCTTTGCGGATAAAAGCCTAACTATCTTATTTACAGTATTATTTTCACAAGCCATATCAAATCTCCTGTCTGCTTATCTAAAGTATGCGTTAATCAACGCCTGAGTTTCGTTTGTGTTATGCACAAAGTACGACACGCCGCCGATATACTTTCCGCTTCCCGGGAGGGAATAGAAGTTCATATCCCCGGAGCACGCCGCCATATCGAACAGAACGCTCGTCAAATCACCGTTTAAATCTGTCGATGTGTGCTTCTTCACCGCCAAAAGAACCGCCGGAAGGTGAATTATCCCGACAGGACTTTTCAGCTTGTCCAGAACTGCGGTGTAGAGCAGCTTTTGAGTATTTATCCTGTCGGTATCGCCGTTAGCATAGCCTGTGCCGTCATTGTTCTTGCGAAACCTCATGAACATCTGAGCTTGCTCACCGTCCAGCTTTTGCTTTCCCGGCTGCAAGTCTATCGTCAGGTTCTGAACCGGGTCGGTATAGTACATCCGAATCGGAACATCAACGGTAACTCCGCCCAAGGCATCAATAATCTCGTTAAAGGCATCAAAGCTTACTATTATATAATTATCGGGGGAAATTCCCGTCACCTGATTTATCTCAGCTCTCAGGCAGTCAAACCCCGAATAATATGCCGAATTTATCTTCTTGTCGTTCCGCTTGTTGTTGATCTTGGTGTCTCTTGGTATCTGAAGAATATTAAGCTGATTCTTTTCACGGTCAACCCTGCAAAGCAGAATCAAATCCGTCCGATATCCGCCCTCGTCAACACCGGCAACGACCACATTTCTGACCGACATATCCGCAGGTCCGAAGATGCTGAACTTCTGACCGCCGATAAGGCTCCCCAAAAGACTGTACAAAAGCCATGCACCCAAAATCACAATCAGAAGCGACAAAAACATTCTTCCGAATTTCGGCCGTCTGCGCCGCGGCTTTTTGTATGGATCGGGGTATTCATAATCATAATACGCAGGATCTCTTTCCTCTCCGACCTGTCTCATTGAGTACACCTCCGCTATCTGCGTTTTTTCTGCATGAGCAAAAAGTTTCTGGCGTGAACCGTGTCGGGATGAAGCATATGCCCGTCAGATATCAGTTCCGACAGCGTAAAATCAAGCCCGGTGATTATCGCCCTGTCAAGGTTATCATATGCCTGCTCTCTCAGCTCCTCCACTCCGTCAAAGGTACGGTTCGGCTCTATATAATCCGCCATATATATAATCTTTGTCAAAAGGCTCATATCCGCCTTTGCCGTAGTATGGTACTTTATCGCATCCAGTATCTCCGCATCAAATATACCGAACTCGCTCTGCGCCATGCACGCACCCAATGGTCCGTGCAGAAGCTTCGGAGTGTTCATCGATACCGGATCTATCACAATTTTATACTTATCCCGAAGAAGCTTCTTTGCCTCCGTCTCCGGAATTTCCTTTGCACAGTCATGGACAAGCCCGGCAAGATACGCCTTTTCACCGTCCGCAAAGTAATGCCCCGCAAGCCGCTTTGCCTCCTCTGCGACCCCGAGGGAATGTTT
The DNA here is from genome assembly GCA_902766745.1 of uncultured Ruminococcus sp. Taxonomy (GTDB): domain Bacteria; phylum Bacillota; class Clostridia; order Monoglobales; family Monoglobaceae; genus UMGS1820. The sequence goes on along the minus strand of CACXES010000046.1, from coordinate 8,799 downwards.
AAATCTCTTCTCGCTCAGGTTCTCCCTGAGATAATTAACTATTTTATCCGTATCTGTCATTTCAAGCTGTCTCCTGTATTATTTAAAGTAAAGCCGCTCTCTCTTTATATATTCCTCCACGCAGCCGGGAACCATATATCTGACGGACTTTCCCGCCTTTATACGGTTTTTTATTTCCGATGAAGAAATATCTATCTGCGGCATTTCAATATACCGGATATCCGCATTGAATCGCCGCTTCAGCGACTCTGCCTTATCGAAAATCCGTGCCTTGTCAAACCCGGGCCTTCCCACCGCCGCAACGGTACACAGCCGAAAAAGCTTTTCCGGCTCGTGCCACTCGTCCATATAATCGAGAGAATCCGCTCCGACGATAAAATAAAAATGCGTTCCCGGATAAATCCCGTGCAGCTTTTCAAGGGTATCGCCGGTGTAATTTATGCCTGTGTTCCTTATCTCTATATCCGATATGTCAAACTTCTCGTTTGCCGCCGTCGCTGCCGCTGTCATAGCATATCTGTCCGCCGCAGAGGCAGCATTATCGGCACTTTTGTATGCCTTAAGTCCCGTCGGTATGAATATTACTCGTTCAAGCTCCAGCTCTGCCGCCGTATACTCTGCCGAAAGCAGGTGTCCGAGATGGGGCGGATCAAAGGTTCCGCCCATAATCCCGATCTTATTTTCTGTCGTTTTACCCATATATTTCCCCGAACTAATAGAACAGCACATTGGTGATGCCGTCTGCAATCTTATCGGGCTTGCCCCCCTTAACCGTGGAGGTATAAAGGCACATATTTCCGGTTTCCGTATCCTCTTTTTTAAGCAGGATTGTTCCGTCGCTCTTTAAGCCGTATGCCGCAGCGGCATTGTCGATATCCTTGACCTTCGCCTTGCTTGTGACCGACTTGATGCTTGCACTCTTCCGATTTGTATTCGGATCTTCCGCAAAATCCTTTGCAAATATGGTATATTCACCGCTCTTGTCAAAGGTAAAGGCTCCCATGCCTGCGCCGTCTGCCAATGACAGGGTATTTGAATTTGAGTAGGACACAATGTTTACCGTGTTCTGCTCCGCATTGTAGCCGGATGCAAATCTGACAACGGCTCCGTCGCTTGATACATTGCAGGTGTATGCGTCATCCGAAATTCTCTTTTCCGAGCTTGCATAATCGTTTATCACCGAGAGCGTGTAGAGCGCACCCTTCTTTTTCTCCGTGTCATAGCCGCCGACATACGCAATCGTCGAGAAGTCAGCGCTTGCATCAAACGGAACCATTCTTGCATCCTCGGCTGCCGCAGCAAGATTTATCGCAGTGGCAACCTTCTGAACATTCGGCGACTTTGCACTGACAAAGTAATAATCCGCCTTGTCCGTCTCATAGGCTCTCGAGAACACAACGGCACCCTCGTCGTTTCTGACCCTAACTATCTCCGAAACCTCATCGGACAGCTTGTTATTGGAACCGTTTGTCAAATCCAGATAGCTCAGAGTCTGGAAGTTATTGCTGTAATTACTGTAAATATACGCCGAGTCGGACTTTTTCGAAATCACCGGTGCCAAAAATGCGTTTTCAGCCACAGACTTGGGACCCTCGGTAGTGCTCTGAATATAGAGGTTATAGGTTCCCTTCTTGGTATCGTAGTCCTTGGCATAGAAGTACACATTGCTCTTTGCCGTGGTGCCAAACACAAACGCAACCTTCTCATCCACGCGCTTCTGCTTCTCTGCGCCCTCTCCGAACCCCGTGTACAACAGGTCACCCGTATGTACCGTCGGGTTGAAGTTTTTAATGTAGGTTATGCTCATGCTGTCAACGGAGGGCTTGAAGTTACCCGAGGTGATATCGGTATCTATGCTCATTTCCGCCTTGTCCGATGCCGTCCAGCGACAAAGCTCGCCATGTCCGCCGCTTCCGTCGGTATTTTTAAGGTAGAACACCGTCGAACCGTCCGCACTGATGGTAAAATCACAATACACGTTCTGCGTAACAACAGTGCGGCTCTTTTCCTTGCCGTTTAAGTAATAGACAAGGTCACCGGAACCGGTGTTCATATTCACATTCTCTAAGAAATACACAACCGAGCCGTCATCGGAAATTTTTATAAAATCCTTCTCTGAAAGCTTCTTTGACTCAGGTACTTTCGGGTCAACAAGCTTTTTTGTGGTCGATGACTTTGACGAGGAGCTTGTTTTTCCGCTCTCGTCCTTTTTGGCATCAGAGCTATTCTCCAGCTGTGCTGTGACAAAGTTTCCGCTCAGCTTTATCTCATCACCGTCATAGTAGGAATACAATTCATTCCCCTTAGTGTAGAGGGTCGGGTATTCCGGGGTCTTATGTGCGAAATACGAAACAACATTAACCACGCCGACAATGACCGCAACCACTGCCGCAAGAACACCGATGCCGATAAAAAGACCCTTTTTGGACTTAACCGACGCATCCTTTGAAATATGCGTTCCCCTATCCCTCTTGGGTGCCTTTGCGGCACGAAGGGCGTCACTCCTGCGCTTTTCCGCATGAGAAGGCCTCTTTCTCTTTCCGCCTTCCGCGGCGTTCTTTCTGCGTTCACGCCGCTCCTGGGCACGGAGAGCCGCCGCCTGCATTTCCTCCAGAGAATACCGCGGCTCAGAGGTCTCGCGATGTGTTTCAATCTTTTTCTTTGAAGAATCTCGGCTAATCTCGGCATCCATATCGGCTATCGCCTGCTTTATCTCGCCCGAATCCCTGAAGGTCAGCGTGTACTGCAAATCAAAGTCATAGCTGTCCTTATCGGGATCAATCGCCGCATACCTCCCGGTATTACCTCCGACCGACGCAGGCTGCCGTACCGGCTGCTTTTCCTCTGTCGTAGCCTCCGCATTCTCCGTATTCTTCGGAATGGGAGTTTTGCAAAACGGACACACATCAATATGATCAAGCAAATTAATACCACATTTTGGACATTTCATCACTTTCACTGCCTTTCTGTTTAAAATATCCGAAGCGGCAAGGCTCTGCCGCCGCTTTTATCTTTGCGCCTTTAATAATTTCTGTAATAATAATTAAAATAACAACAGCCGCCGAAAGACATAATATCCGCAGATATAAGCAAGCCTTCCGCCGTGTTCAAAATATTATTTATTCTATTTTATCATATTACCTCATTAAATACAACTATATTTAAAAAATTTTTTATATTTTGACGAAAAAAAGCGGAATTTTTTGTTAGATTTCGTGCGCTCCGTCCCGAAGCTCGGCCACAAACGCCCTTTCTTCGTCGCTGAGCCGTGCCTTTGACAACATTCCCCTCCGCTTTTTAAAGGTGTTGACAATCGACATTCTGCGTTTCCAAGCACAAATATTTTTGTGATGTCCGCTCAGCAATATCTCCGGCACACGTCTGCCATGCCACACCTCGGGGCGTGTGTACTGGGGATATTCCAGAAGTCCGCCGTAATGGGATTCCTCGGAAAATGATTCCTCACCCTTCAGCACTCCCGGCACAAGCCTCGCCGTTGCGTCAACGACAGCTGCCGCCGCAAGCTCACCGCCCGTTAAGACAAAATCACCGATCGAGATTTCCTCATCAACGATTTCATCCAAAAGCCTCTGGTCAACTCCCTCATAATGACCGCATATAATCACTGTATGCTCATACTTCCTAAGGCGCTTCGCAGTGCTTTGGCGAAAGGTGCGCCCCTGGGGCGACATATACACCGTATGCGGCTTTTCCTCAAGACCTTCGCAAACGCTCATGTAAGCGTCATAAATCGGCTGCGGCTGCATCACCATACCCATTCCTCCGCCGTAGGGATAATCGTCAACCTGTCTGTGCTTATTATTCGCAAAATTGCGTATCTGAACACAGTTAATCTCAATAATCCCCTTTTTCCGCGCTCTGCCGATTATACTGTCGCCCAGGACAGCCTCTACCATATCCGGGAAAAGGGTCAGTATATCAAACCTCATCATCCGCAAGTCCCTTCATCAGCGATACTGTGACATAGCCCTCATCTATGTTGACCTCTTTCACAACCTCGTCTATAACGGGCAGAAGCAAAGGCTTCTTCCCCTCTCGCTCCACCTCGTAAACATCGTTGCTTCCCGTGCTGATAACCTGACCTATTTTTCCAAGCTCAGCACCCGTGTCCGTCACAACCGAAAGTCCGATTATATCGGCGATATAATACGTTCCCTCCGGAAGCTCACCGAGCTGCTCTCTCTCAACGGTCACAATTTTGTTTTTGAGAAGCTCTGCGTCGTTTATATTATCAATACCCTCAACGGCAACAATCTCGCATGTTTTGTGAAACCGCGAACGGGTAATTACATACCGTCTGCCGTCGATGTAAATATATTCAAGTTCATCAAATATTGCAGGGTCATCGCACCACGGCTGAATTTTCAGCTCACCGCGTATGCCGTGGGTGTTTACCACCCTGCCGATTTCAAGTATTTCGTTTTTCATATGCTCTCTGTTCTTTTCATTAATTTATATGCGGCATAAGCTGCCGCCCAAACGATTCCTTAATTATATGCCGCAAATGCGCCGATAAGACAGAAGGAGACGATAATGCCGTCTCCTTCCGGGCGCACGTCAGACGATATCGACAACAACTCTCTTGCTGCCGCCGCTTGCCGCCGCTTTAATAACAGTCCTGATAGCCTTTGCTATTCTTCCCTGCTTGCCGATAACCTTACCCATATCCTCCTCAGCAACGTGAAGAGTGAGTACGGTTGCCGTCTCCTTCTCGGTAACGGTAACTTCAACCGCATCCGGGTTGCTTACCATTGATTTTGCAATAAATTCCAAAAGCTCTTTCATCTGCGGGAACCCCTTTCATCACAGCGCAAAATATACGCTGCTTGTCCGATTTCAAAGTTAAATCAGATAATGCCCTTTTCTTTTAACAGACGCTTAACCGTATCGGTAGGCTGTGCCCCGTTGCCGATCCACTTCTGAATCTTCTCTGCGTCAAACTCGCAGGTTGCCGGGTCAGTCATGGGGTTGTAGGTTCCTACCTGCTCGATAAATCTGCCGTCACGCGGAAATCTTGAGTCCGCAACAACCACACGGTAAAAGGGCGCACGCTTTGCTCCCATTCTCTTTAAACGAATTTTAACTGCCATTTTGTAAAACCTCCAAAGAAATTATATATGATTTAATTATTTTTCAATTATTATATCGCGGCGACACTCCCGAACGCTATCTTCCGAACATTCCGAAGCCGCGCATCATTCCGCGCCGCTTACCGCGCTTGCCGCCCATGCTTCCGCTGAGCTGCTTCATCATTTTCTGCATCTGCTCAAACTGCTTGATTAAGCTGTTCACCTCTGCCATTGTTGTGCCGCTTCCCTTGGCAATTCTCTCCTTGCGGGACGGAGTCAGCTTATCCGTAAGCTCCCTCTCCCGCGGCGTCATTGACGTGATTATCGCCTCTATATGCGAAAGCCGCTTCTCGTCTATGTCAACATTCTTAAGCGCATTTCTGTCCACCCCGGGCAGCATACCCAAAATATCCTGCATGGAACCCATATTCCTCATCTGCGCCATCTGGTCAAGGAAGTCGCTGAAGGTGAACCTCTGTGAGCGAAGCTTGCGTTCAAGCTCCTCTGCCTTTTTCATGTCCAGTGCCTGCTCCGCCTTTTCAATCAGGCTGAGCATATCACCCATACCGAGTATTCTCGATGCCATTCTGTCGGGGTGAAATACCTCCAAATCGGTAAGCTTTTCACCCATGCCGCAGAACTTAATCGGCTTATTTGTAACCGAACGGACAGACAGTGCCGCACCGCCTCTCGTATCGCCGTCAAGCTTCGTCAGAACCACACCGCTAATCTCAAGCTGCTCGTTAAAGCTTTCGGCAACGTTTACCGCATCCTGTCCCGTCATTGCGTCAACAACGAGCAGAATCTCTGTCGGTTTGACCTCCGCCGAAATCTCCTTCAGCTCCTCCATAAGCTTTTCGTCTATGTGCAGTCGACCTGCCGTATCAATAATAAGCACATCGTTCGCATGGGCAATTGCGTGTGCCAAGCCCTCCTTGGCAATGCCGACGGCATCACGGCTTCCCTCTCTTGCAAAAACCGGAAGCTCCAGCTTTCCGCCCACTACCTGAAGCTGCTGTACCGCAGCGGGGCGGTATACGTCGCAGGCACACAGAAGCGGACGCTTGCCCTGCTTTTTAAGCAAGCCGCCGAGCTTTGCCGCAGTAGTTGTCTTACCTGCGCCCTGCAGACCCGCCATCATTATAACGATGGGAGGCTTTGACGCCACATTAAGCTTCGCCTCTTCTCCACCCATAAGGGAAATCAGTTCTTCGTTTACGATTTTTATTATCTGCTGCGCCGGAGTGAGGGATTCCATTACCTCCGCACCCATGGCACGTTCCGACACGCTCTTTACAAAGCCTTTTACGACCTTAAAGTTAACGTCCGCCTCCAAAAGAGCCAGCTTAACCTCACGCATTGCGTCCTTTAAATCCTTTTCGCTGACCTTTCCCCTGCCGCGCAGCTTTTTAAAGGTGTTCTGCAGCTTATCGGAAAGACTTTCAAACGCCATACCTCTCACCTCGATTTAATTAATATTTCGGCAGCCTCAAAGACCTGTTTAATCCGACTGCCCTTCGTTTATATCACCTATAATCATCAATATCTCGTTGATTTTTCTCTTTATATCGTCGGACAGATATCGAATGTTCGGCGACTTTTCTATATCGCGTATAATGTCATCAATGCGCCGAAGCTTATCGGAAATTCCAAGGAATTTCGCCACAAGTCCGAGCCTTTCCTCGGTGTCCGTCATTGTATGCTCGGCACGCTTTATGTTATCACGCACTCCCTGCCTGGTAATACCCAAATTCTCGCTTATCTCGGACAAAGATAAGTCCTCGTTATAATACAGGTCAACACAGTCGATCTGCCGCTGTGTAAGCATGTTACGGTAAAACGAAAACAAAAGACTCATTTCGGCATTTCTGTCCATTTTACTCACCGACCTCTCCCGAATCCGCTCGGAACGCATTTTATCGGAACGCATTTTATTCAAATCTCCGCTGACTTATATCCATTTACGCCGGTCTGCGTACGGATTACGTCTCATTCACGTCCAACTGTAAAGCTAAATCCCTTTACAGCTTATAATTATAACCCAACTTTTAACCCATGTCAAGTATTTTTTTAAATTATTATGCAATTTTCGCATATTTCGATATGTACAGCATCAGTTTACCAAATCATTTATCCACTTTTTGCTTTTAAATCGCTTAAAGCCCACTGTCGCCTTAACAAGCTCCTCCGATACAATGCACAGCGCAACAACCCAAAACGGTGCATCAAACACAAACAGGGCAAGAAATGTCAGCAGCACTCCGATCAGCCATACCGAACCGGTGTCTAAAATCAGACAGAATCTTGTATCGCCGCCGCTGCGCAGTATACCGACAATATTCATATAATTATACATCTTGAATCCCATGAATATCGCATATGCGGCAATAAGGTATTCCGCATATCTTTTTGCCTCCGGGGAGATGGAGAACAGCTTCAGATACAGCGGCATAAAGGCGAGCATTACAACACCGAGTCCAATCCCCGTCACACTTGACAGAATCGCAAACTTTCCGCCGTAGGCATACGCCTCCTCCGGCTCTCTCTCACCGATTTTCCGACCGACGATTACGGCTCCTGCGCTTGCCACACCGATGCTCAAGGCGGTGATTATCTGTTCAAGATTTTTGGACACCTGATTTGCCGCCACTATGGCATTGTTCGTATGTCCGAACATTACATTATACATACTTGTGCCGAGCCCCCACATCGCCTCGTTCCCGACAACGGGAGCAATGGTCTTTATGTATTTACCGATAAAATCACGTCGAATTTTAAAGTATTTCGCCTTGATTTTGATTTTCACCCTGTCCGAGAATGTAAAGCCGACAATTATCACTGTTTCAATTATCCTTGCTGTGGTTGTGGCTATTGCGGCACCGGTCACTCCGAGAGCGGGTGCGCCGAGGTGGCCGTAAATCAGCACATAATTCAAAGCCGTGTTTATCAAAAGAGCAGATCCGGTAACCACCAGCGGAATGACCGCCGATTCCGTTGTACGCATCGCAGTTGCAATCGGAAGGCTGAGTGCCAGCATAAAATAGCTTATCGATGCAATCCTAAGGTAAGGAACGCCGTCCGCCACCGTTGACGAATCACCGGTAAACAGGCTCATTACGGTGTCGGGGGTAAGCATAGCCATAAATCCGAACACGCATGACAGCACTGCACACAAAAATATCGAATACGCAACGGGAACCTGTAGATTTTCCATGTCACCCTTACCGAAATACTGCGCCACAAAGATTGTGGAGCCGCTGACAATTCCAAAGACACCGAGCGTATAGATAAAAAACCACTGGTTTGCAAGCCCGACCGCAGCTACTGCGCTGTCACCCATAGATCCTATCATTATTGTGTCTATCATATTCAAAAGCGAAGTCAGCATATTCTGAAGTCCGATAGGTATACCGATTTTTATTATTGCCGATGTAAGCTCTCTGTCTCTGAAAATAACAATCCCCTCCGTTTCCGAATATCCGTAAGTCTTGAATATATCGCCGTATTCTTATCAAGGCGTTGTATCCGTCTGTAAAGTCCGTTTCCTTTACGGATATCGATTATAACCTATAATTCATCCAATGTCAAGTCTTTACCGATTTAAGTTTCCCCATTTTTACATAAATCATATTTTTTGAAATATTTATACATTGCCGACCGGGAGCGGCAGGTCGGAACAGGGCTTCGGGCTGTAAATTCATATAAATAT